>NZ_JBHWVO010000001.1:89764-591280 GCF_042736635.1 Streptomyces sp. NPDC060035 | reverse complement strand
GTCCTGGTAGCTCCGCTACCAGGACTTCCGGCCGACGCCGCGAGGGTGGGCACCGGACGGTGCCATATGTGCCGGGAGGGGCTCAGCCGTTGACGACCTTGTCGTAGCGCAGGGCGACATAGCCGGAGGCGGCGTGGCCCGCGATGCGGGCGTCGGTGCCACCGTTGAGGTAGTCCTGACCGCGCATCATGTCGTCGTTGGTGTTGGCCTCGTGGATGTACGAGAACTTGCCGGCCGCCTTGTCGACCCACTTCTCGAAGAGCACCACATGCCCGTCCTGGGTGTTCAGCGCGTCGCCGGGCAGGAGGTCCGACTTCGAGATGGTGCTGCTGACGCTCGGCAGACTGTAGGTGGTGTAACTGGAGTCGGCGTGCCAGGTCATGGAGACGAAGCCCGAGCAGTCGGTGCGGTACGTGTGGTCGCCGTCCGGGTCGGTGGCGTACGCCCCCTGGTTGTAGGCGATGTCGCGGTTCAGCCAGTTCACGGCACGGCTCATGATCTCGTTGCGAGTGATCTGACCGCCCCGGCTGGAGGGAGTGGGGGCGGGGGGAACCGGCTGCTGGTAGGTGCAGTCATTGGCGAAGGCGGAGAGCAGGGTCTGCGTCCAGCCGCTCGCATCGACCGGGTCGTCGGAGTGGTAGGCGATGTCGCTGCCCTTGCCGTCGGTGGGGTCGACGTCGTGGTACCAGTACATACCGCCGTTCGTACGGCCGTAGTAGAGGCCGCCGCCGGGTGAGACCAGGCTGTCGACCGCAGACCAGCCGCTGCTCTTGAGCTCCGAGCGCTCCCAGTCCCCGACGCCGTTGATCTGGTAGGAGAGGAGCCTGCCATCGGCCGTACTGGCGAGGAGGACGTCGTCGCCGACAGCCGCGAGGGTCTTGAGGACGAATCCCTCGTCGATCACGACGTGCTTCGCGATGTGGGCAGGCCCACTGGGCTTGGCCTGGGACACGTTGTAGCGGTGGAGTTGGCCGTCGACCGTGCCGTAGAGGTGGCCGGCGCCGTCGTACGTCATCTTGTCGAAGGTCCAGCCGCTGTCCCAGATCCGGGTGACGCCTGCCAGGGCCAGGGAGTTGTTGTTGGTCTGGATGTCCACGCGGTAGAGCTCACCGGCCGTCGAGGTCACAAGAACGGTGTTGAAGTTGAGGGTGGCCATCGCCTTGGGCGTGAAGCCGAGGTCGGTGCCGATCAACGTCTTGACCCGGTCGCCGGTGTTCGGGGATATCGCGGTGTAGGTGAGGCGTCCGTCGGGAAGCGTGCCGTAGACCGAGACGTCACCGCCGCAGATGGCGGCGGCCTGGGCGGGAGACGACGTGAGCGTGACCAGGCCGAGGGTGGTGGCGCCGACGGCGAGGGTGGCGGCCAGACGGCGCTTGAGGGACTTCGAGAGCATGGGATTCTCCGATTTCGGGCAGCCCTGACGTAGGCGCGTCGGGCTGGAGGAGTGAGAAGAGGGGGAGGTGCGATGCTGGGCAGGCGCGGAGCGCCGGCGGCTCGTTGAAGCGGGGGAGGACGCGGGCCGGTCGGGGTGCTCGGGCACGTTTGGTTGCCGGCGGCTGCGTGGACTCTGTGCGTGTCCAGGGCTACCAGGGGCGGGTCCTGAACCAGTGGCTGCGGATCGGCAGAGCCTCCCGCGCCCGCACCATCGGACCAGGGCAGAATTACTCACAGACTCATGAACCGCCTGCTCAGTACCAGTTGTTGTTCACGAAGTGGGTCCAGGCGCCGCAGGGTGTGCTGTACCGGCCGTCGATATAGGACAGGCCCCACTTGATCTGCGTGACGGGGTTGGTGCGCCAGTCGTCGCCGAAGGCGTCCATCTTGGAGCCGGGTAGCGCCTGGGGGATGCCGTAGGCCGTGGAGTTCGGGTTGTCGGCCCAGTAGCGCCAGCCGCTCTCCTTGTCCCAGAGCTGCTCCAAGCAATTCCATTGGGTGGTGCTGTTCCAGGCGCCGCCGTCGTACGTGTTCATCACGTCGCGGCCGGCCGCTTTCACGGCGGGGATGTCGGTGCCGTCGAGCGGGTCGATGGCGGTGGTGCAGCTGAAGGTCTCCGGCTGGGCGGAGAGCAACTGTTGAGTCCAGCCACCCGTGTTGACGGGTGTGTCGTTGTGATACGCGATGTCGGTGCCCGTGCCATCGGCCGGGTCGGCGTCCTTGTACCAGTACATGGCGCCCGTGGTTGCGATGCGGCCGTAATAGAGGCCGCCGCCGGGCGAGACGACCTGGTCGAAGGCGGACCAGCCGGACGTCTTCAGGTCGTCGCGGTCCCAGCTGCCGTCGCTGCCGATCCTGTACGAGAAGAGCGCGCCGGCCGAGGTGGTGGCAAGGAGGCGGTCGTCGCCGACGGCGGTGAGGGTTTTCAGGACGAAGCCGCTGCCGATCTCCTTGCGCTGGCCGATGTGGGCGGAGCCGGTCGGCTTGGGCTGCGAGACCAGGTACTGGAGGAGAAGGCCCCCGGCCGTGCCGTAGAGGTGGCCGTGTCCGTCGTAGGTGAACTTGTCGTGGGTCCAGCCGCTGTCGAAGAGCTTGACGGGCGGCCGCTCCAGCACGAGTGAGGTGTTGTTGGTCAGGACATCGAGGCGGTAGAGCGCTCCGGTGGTCGACGTGACGAGGATGGTGTTGAAGTTGAGGGTGGCCATTGCTCGCGGCTCGAATCCCAGGTCCGCTCCGACCAGTACCTTCTTCAACTCGCCCGTGGCAGGCGTGATGGTGCTGAAGGTGAGGCGACCGTCGGGCAGGATGCCGTAGAGCGAGGCGGTTCCGCTGCAGGTGGTCGCGGCCTGCGCGGCCGGGGCGGTGGCGACGGCGGTGAGCATCCCGGCGCCGAGGAGGCCGGACAGGGCCGCGAGAGTGGTCGTGCGGGCAGTTCTGCGGAGAGCGGTGGGCACTGCGTTTCCCCCCAAGGAACGGAATGTTCGGGTCGGCCGGGCGTGGAGCCTTGCAGCGGTGGCCTGTTGGAGCGCTGCGACGCCGTAGGGCCCGGTGCGGCGGGTGTCAGCGGAGCGGTGCGGCGAGGGTGTAGCCGTAGGCGCGCAGCGGCACGCGGGCACCGGTGAGGATGGCGTGGGCCTGGCCGAGAGCGGCGGCTTCCGAGGTGGCTCGCAGGAAGAGGTAGAGGTCCATGCCGTCGTCGGAGGCCTTGGCCCGCAGGTGCTCGAGTCCGTGCGCCGTGGTGGTGTGGGCCCAGACGAGATCGGTGAGGATGGCGGGCACGCCGTGGTGGACGTGGTGCGGCCCCGTGAGCGAGGCCAGAATGACGTGCACGCGGTCTAATCCCAGTTGATGCTGCCGGCCGCGGACTCGGGTGCCGTGTCCCAGTTGATGCTGCCGGCCGCGGACTCGGGCGTCGTGTCCCAGTTGATGCTGCCGGGGACGGAGGCGCTGACGCGATGGCCCTCGGCGCCGGTCGCCGAGGTGGTGACGGCGATGCAGCAGAAAAGGGTGAAGACGGCGACGGAGACGGTGCGGGCGGTGCGGGACATGGTTCCCCCAGGATCAGAAGTCGGGATGCGGTTCCTTCGGTGTGCTGTGTCGCGCGCTGTTCCGGACCGTCCTTGCGGCTCTGGCCCCGAGCCGGGACTTTCGCCCCGCCGTTCCGGTGATCACCATGCTGCTGCCTCCGCCACCTGGCGGGAAGGGATTCCGGCTGTCCCCAAGAAGCCTTGGCACGTTGGTGACAGCCTTCGTTTACGATCACGTCAGGCGCCGCCCGGGGAGGGCGGCCGTACTTCAGCTGGGGGGCCGAAGGACATGCTGCAGGCATTGGGTCTTGGGGTGGACGCGGAAGCTGTGTACCGGGGGGTGTTGGCGGACCCGTCGGGCGGGATTGCCGAACTGAGCGTCCGTCTGGGGCGCACGGAGGCGCAGGTGCGCGCGGGATTGGATCGGCTCGTCGATCTCGACCTGCTCCGGCCCTCCCGTGACAGTCCCGGCGTGCTGCGCGCCGTAAGACCCGAACTGGGCCTGGAAATACTGTTGTTCCGCCAGGAGGAGGAACTGGTCCGGCAGCAACAGGAGATGATTCGCAGCAAGGCGGCCGCGGCGCAGTTGGTCTCCGAGTTCGCCGAGCTCCGTCCGAACACCGAGGTCGACGGCGCGGAGCGGCTGGTGGGGATGGACGCCATTCAGGATCGGCTCGAACAACTCGCCCGCGGCCTGGAGCGGGAATGCCTGGCGATCCTGCCGGGCGGCGCGCTCTCGCAGGCCAGCCTGGACGCGTCCCGGCCACTTGACGAGCGGGCGCTGGCTCAAGGTATCGAGATGCGTTCGGTGTACCAGGAGAGTGCCCGCAAGGATCCGACGACGCTGTCCTACGCCCGGTGGCTGACGGAGCAGGGCGGGCAGGTGCGCACCAGTCTGCTGCTCCCGCCGCGCCTCCTGGTGTTCGACCGTACGATCGCGGTCGTCCCCATCGACCCCGAGCAGTCGCGCCTGGGCGCGCTGTGCACGCGCGCGCCGGGTATCGTCGCCTCGCTCATCACCTTGTTCGAGCAGACGTGGAACGCCGCCGTCCCGCTCGGGGCGGACCGTCCCAGTGCCACCGACACGCGTCCGAGCCCGGTCGAGCTCGAGTTGTTGAAGCTCCTGGCCTCCGGCATGACCGATGAGGCGGCAGGTAAGCGTCTCGGGGTCTCGCTGCGCACCGTCAGACGACAGATGTCCGCTCTGATGGAACGCCTCCACGCCACCAGCCGCTTTGAAGCCGGCCTCAAGGCGGCGCGGCAGGGCTGGATCTGAGAGGGGGCTGATCGCACATTCCGAGCTCACCGGCCCGTGGTCTCGTGGCCGGAACGACCGCAGCGCCGGCGAAGAGTCTTGACACTCATACGACGCTCATCGAGTCCCACCGGCTGCCTCTGCGACACGGACCCAGAGGATCTCCACGCCATCGGCCTGAAGGACGAAGGCGACGAGCTGATCGCGGAGACCGAGGCGACGTTGGTGTCTGCGAAGAGGAGGTACCCGGAGTTCCAGGACAAGACCATCACGCTCGGACTCACGTGCGAGCGTGGGCTACGGCGGCTAGGTGCCGGGCACTTCCTCGCGCGACGTCCCCCGTGCCGCTGCCCCGGCGCGCCCCCGCGCGAGCCGCACAAGCCGCGCGGGATGTTGACATGTCCGGGACCAGTCTGGATGCTGTGAGAGCGCTCTTCCATCGATGTAAATCCCCCCGCCGGCTCGGCTTCGCAGCGGAGGCCAACCATGGAACGGGACTATGAAGCTCTCTCGCCTTCTTTCCGGCGCCGCCGCCGTTGTGCTGTCCGGCGTCCTCGCGGTGGTCATGTCCCTGTCGTCCGCCGGGCCCGCTCAGGCGGAACAGACCATCAGGGCCGCGGACCCGAGTGTGATCCGGGTCGGCAGCACTTACGTATCGGTGCAGTCGGCCGGTGGGGGCATCGCCGTGCGGCAGGCGTCGTCGACGGCCGCACTGGCGTCGGCGCCCGCCCGGCAGGTGTGGTCGGACACCGCCGGCCGCGGTGAGATCTGGGCTCCGGAGATCGTGACGGACGGCGGCCGTTACTACATCTACTTCTCGGCCGGCCGCGGGTCGGCCCACCGGATGTACGTCATCAGCTCGGCCGCCCCCGACAGCGGATACGCCGGTGAGACCCAGCTGGCCCTGCCGGACGACAAGTGGGCCATCGACGGGACCCTGTTCACCTTCAACGGGCAGCGCTGGTTCGTCTGGTCCGGCTGGGCCGGCGACACCAACGTCGAGCAGAACCTCTACATCGCCCGGATGAGCAGTCCCACCACACCGACCGGCGCGCGGTCCGTCATCTCGCAGCCGCGGGAGAGCTGGGAACGGGTGGTCGGCAACCCGTTCATCAACGAGAGCCCCGAGGCCATCAAGGACCCGAACGGACAGTTGCACGTCGTGTACTCCGCCAACGGCAGCTGGAGCGACCAGTATTGCCTGGCCGAGCTGCGGCTACGGGCCGGCGGCGACCCGACGTACGTCTGGGACTGGTACAAGTCGAACGGCTGCCTGTTCGGCTCCAACCGCGCGACGATGATGTCCGGCTGGGACCCGACGCTGTACGTCAACGGCCCGGGCCACCACAGCTTCGTCCTGCTCAACGGCGACATCAACACCAGCCCGCCCGCCGGCCCGAGGTTCCCCCTGATGTTCCACGCGGTTCCGAAGGGAACGCCGTACGCGTGGGAGAACCGGTACTGGTACACCGGCACGTTCGCCTGGTGGGGCAACACCACCTACAGCCGCGCCAACGTCCCCGGCCCGACCGCTGACACCGGATGGAGCCTCAAGTTCTTCGAGTAGGGCGGCAGGTGCGGTCGGGGGTTCCGCGGCACCGGGGCAGGTCACAGGGAGTGCGGACCCCGTATCCGTGTCCGGTGCCCGAACGTGGAGGACTTCAGGCCGACGAGTCGAGTGCGGCGAGGATCTCGGACGGTTCCGCACGTGCGGTGTAGTCGCTGTCCACGAACGCCCACTGGATGGTGCGGTCGCGGCCGATGACGTATGTGGCAGGCAGCGGCAACGTGCGGGCGTGGCCGCCGTTGACGCGCTGCAGGTCGAAGCCGAGCTTGTCGTACACGGCGGCCAGGTCGTCGGGCAGGTCGAAGGCAAGGCCGTACGACTTGGCCACGACCGACCCGGTGTCGCTGAGGACGTCGAAGGCAAGGGCGTGCTTCTCGGTGAGCGACAGCGACTCGTCGGGGATCTGCGGGGAGCAAGCCATTCGTCGCACCCGTAGGCGTGGGCGCCGTGGTCCTGATCGGACTCGGTGCCTGGGCCCTCTGGCCGTGGGAGGAGCCGGCGGTCGCCGTCCCGGACCGTGTCTGTGGCGACGCGCTGCCCGGCGACCCGGTGCGGGACCTGTTGCCGGAGCACGGGAAGGGTTTCGAGGAGTATCTGTTCGGCTCCTCCTCGGCCACTTCCGTGTCGACGACCTGGAAGTGCACCCTGAGTGCCGGTGGGCAGTCGGTTCACCTCGAGAAATACCTCATCCTGAGCACGGACGACTACAGCTCCCAGGACATCGCCCGGGACGCTGCCAAGGCCGGCAACACTCCTCTGTCCTGGGGAACGGAGAAGGGTTTCATCGAAGGGAACGCGGTCTCCCTCTTCGTCGGCTGCACGAGCAGCAAAGGCAGCCCTGTCCTGTTGGTGACGCGCACCGCTGTCAGCGGGGGCGATGCGGAACTGAAGGACCGAGCCGCCCAGGAAGAGGTCACGGCGCTGGCAGCGGACATCGCCCGCTTCATGGCCGCCCGCATGGACTACTGCGAGCCGCACGAACTCCCCGACGACGCTCCGACGATCGGCTGACGCCTCGCGCCCCGGCCCAGCGTCGGTCGACCCGGCCTCACTGCCGCCCGGACCGGAGTTGACTTCCGGCCACGGGGTACGGACATCCATCAGCGCGCTGCCTGTCGACCAGCGCGAGCCCTACATCGGTTACTGCGCCGCTCCGCTCGACCTGCGGGCGCACGTTCCCCGAGATCCTTCCGGTGCCTGCCGCTCTGGCCGTGTCACTGCCGGTTCTCGCAGTGTGCGGTATCCCCATCCGGCGTCCGATCGTCGAGTCCGCACACACGGTGTGACCGGCTCCCACCTGCACAGTTCAGGCAATCCGCGCATCCTCGGGCGACCTGCCCGCGCCGTTACCCGATCGTCAGAATAATCCGTCCGCCATGTGGGAGACCCCCTTGCACTGCGGACTGTATGCGAAATACGGTCTGCGATATTCCTTTGATCACTCCTGGCGGGAGGTAGGCCTTCGTGCGCCGAAAAGCGGTTGCCCTGGTGGCGGTTGCCCTGGTGTTCCTGACCTCGGGCTGCGCGTCGCTGCAGTCCTCGGCGACCGAGGTCGGCGGTGTGCGGAAAACCGATGAACGGTCCGTGCGCGACGGCGGGACCATCACGGTGGCTCTCAACTCGGATCCCGACAAGCTCGACCCCACGCTTGCCCAGACGCTCGTGGGCCGCACCGTCTTCGCGGGCATGTGCGAGAAGCTCTACGACATCGACGAGGGCGGCACCGTCGTGCCGCAGCTCGCCGCAGCCCTGCCCACCACATCGGCCGACGGCCGCACGGTCACGGTGCAGGTGCGCCCCGGCCTCACGTTCAGCGACGGGACCGCGCTCGACGCCGACGCGGTGGTCACCTCACTGCTGCGCCACCGCGATCTCCCCGGCTCGGCGCGCGGTACGGAACTCGCCCCGGCCCGCACCATCGAGGCCACCGGGCCCCACACCGTACGGATCGAGCTCGACCACCCCTATGTCCCGCTCACCGGTGTACTCGCCGACCGCTCCGGGATGGTGATGTCGCCGACCGCACTCAAGAAGTACGGGAAGAACTTCACCAACCACCCGTCCTGTGTCGGCCCCTTCCGCTTCGTCGAACGGGTCGGCGGCGACCGGATCGTCCTCGAGAAGGATCCCCACTACTACGACGCCGCCAAGGTGCACCTCGACGGAGTCGTCTACAAACCCATCCCCGACGGCAACGTCAGGCTCGCCAACCTGCGCTCCGGCGACCTCCAGATCGGCGACCAGATGGCCCCGGTCGACGTGCAGAGCGCGCTCACCGAGCCCAAGCTCCAGCTCTTCAACTCGCCTTCGCTCGGCTACCAGGGCATCGGCCTCAACGTCGGCAACGTCGGCGGCCTCGGCGAGAAGCCCGGGAAGATCGACACCCCCCTCGGCCGTGACGTGCGGGTCCGGGAGGCCTTCGAGCTCGCCATCGACCGTGAACTGATCAACAAGGTCGTCTTCCAGGGCATGTACGAACCGGCCTGCGGCCCGATCTCTCCGCAGTCCGCCATCGCCCCAGGCGTGCCGCCGCAGGACTGCCCCAAGCGCGACGTCGCCAAGGCGAAGAAGCTGCTCGAGGAGGCCGGGGTGGAGACGCCCGTCAAGATCGAACTGAAGACCTCCACCACCCCGGAACAGGGGCGCGTCGGCCAGGTCCTCCAGGCCATGGTCAAGGAAGCCGGCTTCGAACTCTCCCTGCGGCCCACCGAGTACGCCACGATGCTGGCCGAGACGGACGCCGGGAAGTACGACGTCTTCACCAGCGGCTGGTCCGGCCGGCTCGACCCGGACGGCAACGTCTCCAACTTCCTCAAGACGGCAGGCGCGATGAATGCCTACGGTCTGGGCGACCCGGCGATCGACAAGCTGATCGCCGAAGGCCGCTCCGTGGCAGACCCGGCGAAGCGCGCCGGGATCTACGACGAACTGACCCGCAAGGTCCAGGACGCCCACGCGATGATCTACCTCTACCGGCAGAAGAACTACGTCGTCGCCAACAAGAACGTCGCGGGCATCCGCGTCTACGGCGACGGACTGGTGCGCGTCACAACTGCGGGGTACACACGATGACCAAGTACTTGCTGACGCGCCTGCGTCAGTCCCTGATCACACTCTTCCTCGTCAGCATGGTCGTCTTCGCGGGAATCCGGGCGCTGCCCGGCGACCCGGCACTCGCCCTCGCCGGTGAGGAACGCAGCCCGGAGGCGCTCGCCGCGATCCGTGAGAGTTACGGACTGAACGACAACATCGTCGTCCAGTACGGACGGTTCATCGGCCATGCGCTCACCGGCGACCTCGGGACCTCCTCCCGTACCGGACTTCCCGTGGGCGACGCCATCGCCCAGGCCCTGCCCGTCACCCTGGAACTCGCCGCGCTCTCCCTCCTCCTCGCGGTCGTCGTCGGCATCGGCGCCGGTGTGGTCGCCGCGGTGCGCCGCGGCAGGCCGGAGGAGTGGCTCGCCAACGCCATCGCGCTGATCGGCCTCTCCATCCCGACCTTCTGGCTCGGCATCGTGCTCGTCCTCGCACTCGCCATCGCCGTACCCGTCTTCGCCGCCTCCGGCTACGTTCCCTTCGGCACCGATCCGCTCGACAACCTGCGCCGCATGGTGCTCCCCGCGATCGTGCTCGGATCAGGACTCGCCGCCGTCGTGATGCGGCAGACCCGGGCCGCGATGCTCGACTCGCTGTCCGCCGACTACGTCCGTACGGCGCGTGCCAAAGGCCTCTCCCGGCGCGAAGTCATCGGCGGTCACGCCCTGCGCAACTCACTCGTCACCGTGGTCACCGTCCTCGGTCTGCAGCTCGGACACCTGATCTCGGGGGCCGTCGTCACCGAGCAGATCTTCGTCCTGCCCGGATTCGGCAAGCTCACCATCGACGCCGTCTTCACCCGCGACTACGCGACGCTGCAGGCCGTGGTGCTCTGCACCTCGGCCGCGTACATCCTCATCAACTTGCTGGTCGACGTGATCTATTCGGTCATCGACCCGCGCATCCGGCTCGGAGGTGCCCGGTGACCACAGTTACCCCCTCGCTCCCCGCCACGCCGCAGGTCACCGAGCGGCGTGCCGGCGGCGGAAGGCTGCGGGCCCTGCGAAGGAACCGGCTGGCCCTCACCGGCGGGATCATCGCGGCCGTCTTCATCCTGGTCGCCCTGTTCGCCCCGCTCATCGCCCCGTACGACCCGTCGCAGCCGGACTTCGGCAACGTACTCGCGGAACCCGGCGGGGCCCACTGGCTCGGCACCGACGACCTCGGCCGCGACCAGCTCTCGCGCATCGTGTTCGGCGCGCGGGCCTCCATGCAGGTCGGTCTCGTCGCCGTCGTGCTGGCGTTCGTCATCGGCGTGCCGCTCGGGCTCATCGGCGGCTACTACGGCAGGTTCGCCGACGGTGCCATCTCCCGCCTCACCGACACGATGCTGGCCTTCCCGTTCCTGGTGCTCGCCGTCGGGCTCGCCGCGATCCTCGGCCCGTCGCTGACCAACGCGACCATCGCCATCGGTATCTCGCAGATCCCCGCGGTCATCCGTATCACCCGTGCCGAGACGCTGCGGCTCAAGCATGTCGACTACGTCGGGGCCGCCATCGCCAACGGCGGCGGCGACGGCACCGTGCTCTTCCGGCACATCCTGCCCAACGCCACCTCCGCCCTGATCGTCCAGGCGACCGTCGGCATTCCCGCCGCGATCATCGGCGAGGCTCTGCTCAGCTTCCTGGGCCTCGGTGTCCAGCCGCCCGACCCGTCCCTCGGCGTGATGCTGTCCGGTGCCCAGTCCTTCCTTGCCCCGGCACCCTGGCTGGCGGTCTTCCCCGGTCTGGCGATCGTCGCGGCGACGCTGGCCTTCAATCTGCTCGGCGACGGGCTGCGTGACGTCCTCGACCCCCGTGGAGGCACCCGATGACCGAAACATCTGTGCGCGAACCCATCCTGAGCGTCCGCGACGTGTCGGTGTCCTTCCGCTCCGACTCCCGCACCGTGCATGCCGTCGACGGGGTCTCCTGGGACCTGGCCCCCGGTGAAGTCCTCGCTGTGGTGGGCGAATCGGGCTGCGGCAAGTCCGTGACCTCGATGGCCGTGATGGGCCTGCTTCCGCCCACCGCGCACATCGGCGGCTCCATACGGCTCGCCGGCCGTGAGCTGGTCGGGGCATCCGAGAAGGAGCTTCAGAAGGTTCGCGGCAAGGACATCGCGATGATCTTCCAGGAGCCGATGACCTCACTGAACCCGGTCCTCACCATCGGCCGGCAGATCGGCGAGGTGGTCCGCAGGCACCAGGGGCTGAGCAAGAAGGAGGCCAGGGCGCGTGCCGTGGAACTCCTCGAACTGGTCGGCATACCCGCCCCGTTGCGCCGCATCGACGAATACCCGCACCAGCTTTCCGGCGGCATGCGCCAGCGCGTGATGATCGCGATCGCCGTGGCCTGCGACCCGGCGGTCCTCATCGCGGACGAGCCGACGACAGCGCTCGACGTGACCGTGCAGGCCGGGATCCTCGAGGTCCTGCAGTCGCTGCGCGAACGGCTCGGCACCGCCATCGTCCTGGTCACGCACGACCTCGGTGTGGTCGCGGACGCCGCCGACCGGGTGCTCGTGATGTACGCGGGACGCGGCGTCGAACAGGCCCCGGTCCACGATCTGTTCGGCTCGGGACGTCACCCCTACACCCGGGGTCTGCTCGGCGCCGTACTGCGGCCCGGTGGCGAGGGCAAGCGGCGGCTCCCCGAGATCCCCGGCCTGGTCCCCAGCCTCGACACCCAGCCCGACGCCTGCACGTTCGCGCCGCGCTGCGCCCGGGCCGACGACAGCTGCACCTCGTCCCGGCCCGGCCTCGGGGCCATCGACCGGCAGGAGGGCGCCGACGCGGCGCACCGGGTCGCCTGCTGGCACCCGCACACCGCGGACCGGGCCGGAGAGGCCGGAGAACCGGCCGCCGCCCACGAGCCCGCGCGAACCACCCAGGAGGCCGGAAAGTGACCACAGCGCAGACCGTCCCCGCACCGCGCGGGAGCGACGACGAGAACGCGGACAGCCCGCAGTCCCCGGTGCTGGAGATCGACGCCATGGAACGGCACTTCGGTGCCTCCGGCGGCGGTACCGTCCGCGCCGTCGACGGAGTCTCGATCACCATCGGCCGCGGCGAGGTCGTCGGTCTCGTCGGCGAGTCGGGCAGCGGCAAGTCGACCGTCGGCCGCTGCGCCGTGCGCCTCGACGAGCCCACCGGCGGCAGTGTCCGCATCAACGGAACCGACATCACCCATCTCTCGCGCCGGGCCCTTCGTCCGCTGCGAAAGGACTTCCACCTGGTCTTCCAGGACCCGTCGTCCTCGCTGGACCCCCGCATGACCATCGGCCAGATCATCGCCGAACCGCTGAGACTGAACCGGCAGGCCCGTGGGCCTGCCGTGCGCGCCCGGGTCGAGCAGCTTCTCGCCCAGGTCGGCCTGCGCCCCGAGCACGCCGACCGGCACCCGCACGAGCTCTCCGGGGGGCAGCGCCAGCGCATCTCCATCGCCCGCGCGCTCTCCTGCGACCCCGACCTGGTGGTCGCCGACGAGCCGACATCGGCGCTGGACGTCTCCGTCCAGGCCTCGGTCCTCAATCTCCTCGCCGACCTCCAGCGCGACCGCGGTTTCGGCTGCCTCTTCATCACCCACGACCTGGCAGCCGTCGAATTCCTCGCCGACCGGATCGCCGTGATGTACCTCGGGCAGATTGTCGAACAGGCCCCGACCGCCGAACTGTTCGCCGCACCCAAGCACCCCTATACCCAGGCCCTGCTCTCCGCCGCGCCCGTCCCGGACCCGGTCGACCAGCGCTCCCGCCGGCGCATCGTGCTCCACGGCGAGCTGCCCAGCCCTCTGGACCCGCCGCCCGGCTGCCGCTTCCACACCCGTTGCCCGCTCGCCACCGAGCGGTGCCGCACCGAGGTCCCTGTCCTGCGCGAGCTGCCCGGCGGTCGCCAGGTCTCCTGCCACCTCGTGGACGACGACGGGACGGCTCCGGACGCGGCGGCCCCGGCAGTCCCGGAAGCGGCAGCCCCGGCCGCAGCATCCTGACCCGTCGTCCTTACGATCCGAACAGCGCACCCCACAGCATCACCGCACCAAGGAGCCCTATCCCGTGTTCACCACCAGGCCCACCCTCCAGGGCACCTTCGGCATGGTGTCCTCCACCCACTGGCTCGCCTCGCAGTCCGCGATGGCTGTCCTGGAGGACGGCGGCAACGCCTACGACGCGGCCGTCGCCGCCGGATTCGTCCTGCATGTCGTCGAACCGCACCTCAACGGCCCCGCCGGTGAGGTGCCGATGATCCTGGCGCCGCGGGACGGCGACGTCCAGGTCCTGTGCGGCCAGGGCCCGGCGCCCGCGGGTGCGACCGTCGGCCACTACCGCGGACTCGGCCTCGAGCTCGTGCCCGGCACCGGGCCGCTCGCGGCCGCCGTGCCCGGCGCGTTCGACGCCTGGATGGTGCTCCTGCGCGACCACGGCACCAAGACGCTCGCCGAGGTGCTGCGGTACGCGATCGGGTATGCCGAGGACGGTCACGCTCCGGTCGAGCGGGTCGGGCAGACCGTCGAGACGGTCCGTGAGCTGTTCGAGAACGAATGGCAGTCGTCCGCCGAGGTGTATCTCCCCGGCGGAAAGTCCCCCCAGCCCGGTGAGCTGTTCCGCAACCCCGCACTCGCCGCGACCTGGCGGCGTCTGCAGAGCGAGTCCGAGGAGACCGGCGGCGACGACCGCGTCGCACAGATCGAGGCCGCGCGGAAGGTCTGGAGCGAGGGCTTCATCGCCGAGGCGCTCGTCCGGCAGGCCGCCGTGCCCACCCTGGACACCAGCGGTGCCCACCACACCGGCACCCTCACCGCCGCCGACCTGGCCGGCTGGTCCGCGTCCTACGAGGCCCCGGCCACGTACGACTGGAACGGCTGGACCCTGGCCAAGGCGGGCGGCTGGAGCCAGGGCCCCGCCTTCCTCCAGCAGCTCGCCCTGCTGCCGGCCGAGCTGCCCGCGTACGGCTCCGCCGACTACGTCCACCTCCTCGTCGAGGGCTGCAAGCTCGCGATGGCCGACCGCGAGGCCTGGTACGGCGACGCCGCCGACGTACCCCTGGATGTGCTGCTGTCCGAGCCGTACAACGAGGCACGCCGCGCTCTCGTCACCGCCGAGGCCTCGCGCGAGCTGCGCCCCGGCAGCCCCGAGGGGCGTACCCCCGTCCTCAGCGCGCACGCCCACGCCGTCGCCTCCGGCGAGTCCGGCTTCGACGCCATGGGCATCCCGGCCGCCGGCGCCGGCGAGCCGACCGTCGCCAAGGACGGCGCGACCCGCGGCGACACCTGCCACCTCGATGTGGTCGACCGCTGGGGCAACATGGTCTCCGCCACCCCCAGCGGTGGCTGGCTCCAGTCCAACCCGGTCGTGCCCGAGCTCGGCTTCCCGCTCGGCACCCGCCTCCAGATGGCCTGGCTCGACGAGGGGCTGCCCAACTCCCTCACGCCGGGCCGCCGCCCCCGGACCACCCTGACCCCGTCCCTCGCGCTGCGCGACGGCGTTGCGGTCATGGCGTTCGGTACGCCGGGCGGCGATCAGCAGGACCAGTGGCAGCTCCACTTCTTCCTTGCCGTCGCACTGCGGGCCGAGGTCCGCGGCGGCCTCGACCTGCAGGGGGCCATCGACGCCCCGAACTGGCACAACGACAGCTTCCCCGGCTCCTTCTTCCCGCGGGGCATGCGGCCCGGCAGCATGACCGTCGAGGAGGGCATGGACCCGGAGATCATCGAGGAGCTGCGCCGTCGTGGCCACGATGTCACGGTCGGTGACCCGTGGTCCGAGGGGCGGATGTGCGCCGTCGCCCGCGACCCGGAGACCGGAGTGCTCTCCGCCGCCGCCAATCCACGTGGCATGCAGGGGTACGCGGTCGGCCGCTGACCGCCCACCTGCCGGGCTCCGCGGCGACCGTGCTTAGCTGGACACATGATCGATGACTTCCTCGCTGCGGATGCAGGGAACCTGACCGAGGTCGAGGCGGCGGTCCGCGCAGCGGCCGCCGCCGAGATCATGCCGCGATACCGGCAGCTCGCCGCTCACGAGATCGTCCAGAAGAGCGGCCCGCACGACCTGGTCACCGCGGCCGACCGGCTCGCCGAGGAATACCTCACCGAGTCACTGACCCGGCTCCTGCCCGGGTCGGCCGTCGTCGGCGAGGAGGCCGTCCACGCCGACCCGGCGGTGTACGCCGCACTGGGCGAGGACGCACCCGTCTGGATCATCGACCCGGTCGACGGCACCCGCCAGTTCGTCCGCGGCGAACCCGGCTTCTGCACCCTGGTGGCCCTCGCCCACCACGGCGAGTTGCTCGCCTCCTGGACGTACGCCCCCGCGCTGGGTGAGATGGCCGTTGCCGTACGAGGCCGTGGCGCCACGCTCAACGGCACTCCGCTGCACAGCGGTTCGCCCGCGCCGGGTGCCGTCCTCAGGGTGGCGATGTCCCACCCCGACTACACCTCCGACGCCCAGAAGCGCGCCCTGCTCGGTCTGCGCACCGAAGGCATCGCGGCGCGCCCCTGCGGATCGGCGGGCCTCGAATATCTCGCCGTCGCCCGCGGTGCACAGGATGCGGTCGCCTTCAGCTGGGAGCTGGCCTGGGACCACGCGGCCGGCCTGCTCCTGGTTGCCGAGGCGGGCGGCACCCAGTCCACGCTCACGGGGGCCCCGTACCGCATCACCGGCGGCAACGCCGTCCCCTTCACGGCCGCCCGTGACGCGGCGACGGCCGACGCGGTCCTGACCGCGCTGCGCACCGGCATACCGGGTTCGGGCCCCGCCGGCGACTGAGGTGTCGTCGCCGCCGTCCAGCACCCGCTGGACATCCCCTACGACTCCGGACGCCGTCTCCACCGCCTCCGCATCCGGGCCGCGGAGCGCCTGAGAGACCGCGGGGATGCGTTGTTCATCGGGCGGGACGCCACCCGCGGACCCGTTGTCGGTGCGCCCGAATATCCTGGGGGTCCTGGCCATCGGCTGACAAAGGAGTCCGAAGGTGCCATCGATGCTGGATGCCGTCGTCGTGGGGGCGGGCCCCAACGGGCTGACGGCCGCGGCAGAACTGGCCCGTCGCGGCTTCGCCGTCGAGGTCTTCGAGGCCGCGGAGACCGTCGGAGGCGGCGCCCGCACGGAGGAGCTCACCCTTCCCGGCTTCCGACACGATCCGTGTTCCGCCGTGCACCCGCTGGGTATCGGCTCGCCCGCCTTCAATGCGATGCCGCTGGCCCGGCACGGCCTGGAATGGCTGCAGCCCGAGCTGGCCCTCGCCCACCCGTTCCCGGACGGATCCGCCGCCGTGCTCACACGGTCCGTGGGGGAGAGCGCCATGTCGCTCGGCCCGCAGGACGCGGGCGCGTACCGCAGGCTGGTCGAGCCCTACACCGGCCACTGGGACACACTCGCCGCGGACTTCCTGCGCACCCCGTGGGACGGGCTGCCCCGCGACCCGTACCGCTGGGCGCGCTTCGGCCTCGACGCGCTCCAGCCCGCCACGCTCCTCTCCCGCCGCTTCCGGGGCGCCAGGGCCCGCGGACTCATCGCCGGGCTCGCCGCCCACGCCATCGCGCCCACCAACGGCGTCGCGACCGGTGGCATCGCCCTGATGTTCGCGCTCGCCGCGCACGAGAACGGCTGGCCCGTGCCCCGCGGCGGCTCGCAGGCCATCTCCGACGCCCTCGCCTCGTTCCTGCGTGAGCAGGGGGGCGCGATCCGTACGGGCATCGAGGTCAAGCGCCTCGACGAGCTTCCGCCCGCCCGTGCGTACATCTTCGACACCTCGCCCGCCGCACTCGCCCGCATCGCCGGACTCGGCAGCGCCTACAGCGGCTACCGCTACGGCGCCTCCTGCTTCAAGATCGACTACGCCCTGTCGGGCCCTGTCCCGTGGACCGCGCAGGAGGCCCGGCGGGCCGGCACGGTCCATGTCGGCCCCACGGCCGGTGAGATCGACTCCGCTCTGCGCGCCGCCGTGTCGGGCCGCGACCCGAGCGTCCCCTTCCTGATCACCGCGCAACCGAGCCTCGTCGACCCGTCCCGGGCCCCCGAGGGCCGCCATGTCTTCTGGGTGTACGGACATGTCCCCGCAGGCTGGGAAGGTGACGCGACGCAGGTCATCGAGCGGCAGCTGGAGCGCTTCGCCCCCGGATTCCGTGATCTCGTCCTTGCCCGTGCGATCGCCGGACCGCCCCAACTCGCCGTGCGCAACGCCAATTACGTCGGCGGAGACATCGCCACCGGAGCGTTCGCGGGACTTCAGACGGTGATCCGTCCCAAACTGGCCCGCGTGCCGTACGCCACCGCCCACCCTGCGGTTTTCCTCTGTTCCTCGGCCACCCCGCCCGGCCCGGGCGTGCACGGAATGTCGGGCCATCACGCGGCGAAGGCGGTGTGGCGCCGTCTGCGGGCGGCGTGAGCGGCCCGCACGGCCGTGCCCGACAACGGCATGATGTCCGCATGAGCAGATCCGAGGCCGTCACCGTCACCCTGGCCCGCGGCGACATCACCCGGCAGAAGGCCGACGCCCTGGTCAACGCCGCGAATTCGAGTCTCCTGGGCGGAGGCGGCGTCGACGGTGCGATCCACCGTCGCGGCGGCCCGGAGATCCTGGCCGCCTGCCGTGAGCTGCGCGCCTCGCAGTACGGAAAGGGGCTCGCGACCGGCCGGGCCGTCGCCACCACCGCCGGGCGGCTCGACGCCACGTGGGTCATCCACACCGTCGGCCCGGTCTGGAGCAGCTCCGAGGACCGGTCGGAGCTGCTTGCCTCCTGCTATCGCGAATCCTTGCGCGTAGCAGCGGAGTTGGGGGCGCGCACGGTGGTGTTCCCGGCCGTGTCCACCGGCATCTTCGGCTGGCCCATGGACGACGCCGCCCGCATCGCCGTCCGTACGGTGCTGGCCGAGGCTGCCGCGCCCGTCGAGGAGGTGCGCTTCGTACTGTTCGACGCACACGCGTACGCCGAGTTCGAGGAAGCCCTGGCAGCGCAAGGCTGATGTCGGATTTCCGCCAGCCGTGCGGCCGTGGATGCCCGATGCTTGAAGCATGCACACCGACACCGAGCGCTGCGTGCGGGCCGTACAGTCGAAGGACGCCCGCTTCGACGGCTGGTTCTTCACCGCGGTCCTGACCACCCGGATCTACTGCCGGCCCAGCTGTCCCGTCGTGCCGCCCAAGGTAGTCAACATGACGTTCTACCCCAGCGCCGCCGCCTGTCAGCAGGCCGGATTCCGGGCCTGCAAGCGGTGCCGTCCCGACACCAGCCCCGGTTCCCCGGAGTGGAACGCCCGTGCCGACTCCGTGGCCCGCGCCATGCGTCTCATCCAGGACGGAGTGGTCGACCGGGAAGGTGTACCGGGTCTCGCCGCGCGGCTCGGCTACTCGGCCCGGCAGATCGAGCGCCAGCTGCTCGCCGAGCTCGGCGCGGGCCCGCTCGCGCTGGCCCGTTCCCAGCGTGCCCAGACCGCGCGGGTGCTGATCGAAACGACCGGACTGCCCATGGGCGAGGTGGCGTTCGCGGCCGGATTCTCCTCCATCCGTACCTTCAACGACACCGTCCGCGAGGTCTTCGCGCTCGCCCCCGGGGAGCTGCGCACCCGCGCGGCACGCGGGGCCGGGGCGGCCGAAGCCCCCGGAGTCATTGCTCTGCGGCTGCCGTACCGTGCCCCGCTCAACCCCAGCAACCTCTTCGGGCACCTCGCCGCGACCGCGGTCCCCGGGGTCGAGGAATGGCGTGACGGTGCCTACCGCCGCACGCTCACCCTCCCGCACGGACACGGCATCGTTGCGCTCACTCCGCGTTCCGACCACATCGCCTGCCGGCTCTCCCTCACCGATCCGCGTGATCTCACCCAGGCGATCAGCCGGTGCCGCAGGCTGCTCGACCTGGACGCCGACCCGGTCGCCGTGGACGGCCGGCTCCGCTTGGATCCGCTGCTCGCGCCGCTGGTCGACGCGGCCCCGGGGCGCCGTGTGCCCCGCACGGTCGACGCGGCGGAATTCGCCGTACGTGCCGTGCTCGGTCAGCAGGTCTCCACTGCCGCCGCCCGCACCCACGCCGCCCGCCTGGTCACCGCCCACGGCGTGCCCGTCGAGGACCCCGAGGGCGGCCTGACCCATCTCTTCCCGACCTCCGAGGGGTTGGCCGGACTCGACCCCGAGACCCTCGCCCTGCCGCGCAGCCGCCGCACCACACTCACCACCCTGGTCGGGGCACTCGCCGACGGCTCGCTCCACCTGGGGGAGGGCACCGACTGGGACGAGGCCAGGGCCGAACTGACCGCACTGCCGGGCTTCGGCCCCTGGACGGTCGAAGTGATCGCCATGCGCGCGCTCGGGGATCCGGACGCGTTCCTCCCCACCGACCTCGGCATCCGGCGGGCGGCCGAGCAGCTCGGCCTCCCCGCGACCCCCGCGGCGCTCACCGCACGCGCCGGGGACTGGCGCCCCTGGCGGGCGTACGCCGTCCAGTACCTGTGGACCGTCGACGACCACCCCATCAACCACCTGCCCGTCTGAGGGCGTAGGGACGAACCATGACCGACACACACACACAGTGACCCGGCAGCACACGGTCATCGACAGCCCGTACGGGGCCCTCACCCTGGTCGCCACCGACGGCGTCCTGGCCGGCCTGTACATGACCGGACAGCGCCACAGGCCGCCCGAGGAGAACTTCGGCGAGCCGGACCCGCGGCCCTTCACCGAGACCGTCCGCCAGCTGGACGCCTACTTCGCCGGAGAGCTGAGGACGTTCGACCTGCCGCTGCACCTGGCGGGCACACCGTTCCAGCGCAGCGTCTGGGCAGGGCTCCAGCAGATTCCGTACGGCGAGACCTGTTCGTACGGTGAACTGGCCGAACACCTCGGCAAACCCGGCGCCTCCCGTGCGGTGGGCCTCGCCAACGGCAAGAACCCGGTCGGGATCATCGTCCCCTGCCACCGGGTCGTCGGAGCCTCGGGGAGCCTCACGGGGTACGGCGGCGGGCTGGACCGCAAGCAGCGGCTGCTGGCCTTCGAGCGGGGGACGGAGGGCGAGGTACAGGCCCTGTTCTGAGGGCCGGTACGCCGGGGTCAGCCCGTGAAGATCTCGACGACCGACCAGATCGCGAGCCCGAGCATGCACACACCGCCGATGCGCTGCACGGTCTTCAGGGGCACCCGCTTGGCGATGAAGCGCCCGGCCAGCAGCGCCAGCGCCGAGA
The DNA here is from genome assembly GCF_042736635.1 of Streptomyces sp. NPDC060035. Taxonomy (NCBI): domain Bacteria; kingdom Bacillati; phylum Actinomycetota; class Actinomycetes; order Kitasatosporales; family Streptomycetaceae; genus Streptomyces; species Streptomyces sp. NPDC060035. The sequence continues at coordinate 570,750 of NZ_JBHWVO010000001.1, read as the reverse complement.
CGGACATGAGGGCGGCGGCCGCCCCGATGGCCGTGGACCAGGTGCCGTTGCTCGCGGCGAGGTTCGCGGTGGTGATCTGGGTCAGGTCGCCCCACTCGCTGATGAAGACGGCCATGAAGGCGGTCGAGTAGACCGGCCAGAAGCCGGTCACGGTCCTGATCTCGTCCTCGTCGTCCTCGTCACCGCCACCACTGCGCAGCAGCATGAACGCGCCGAAGGCGAAGAGGGAGGCCGAGACCAGCTTGACGATCCAGTCGGGCAGCAGACCGATCAGGCCGCCCGCGCCGACCGCGATGGCGACATGCACGACGAACGCGGACGACGTACCGAACCAGACGTAGAGCGGGCGCATGCGGGTGCCCATGGCCAGCGAGGCGAACATCGTCTTGTCGGGGAGCTCCGCGAGGAAGATCAGCCCGAAGGCGGTGAGGATCGCCAGGAGGTCGAGATGCATTCCGGGTGGCTTTCTGTGTGAGCCGGGCCCCGGGCCTTTCGCGAAGCGCCGCTCGGGCTTCTTCGGAGGACCACTCGGCCCGGCATGACGGCAACGCCCGCGGTGCACGGACGCGTCATACCTGACCGAAGGTCTCGCCCACCCGTAAAAATCTACGAGCCCGGCCACCGGGAACCCGGAGGTTCCAGTGTGTCGACGACCGGTTTGCAGGGCTACTCCCCTTCGCAGCCGTCAACATTACCGCACCCGGGCGCCCGGACCTGCGGGTGAGCTGCTCGGTACAGTCCTACGGTGATCATCCGCGCCACCACCGGGAGTCCCCCCGTATGAGCCGCCGTACCCGCAGGACCGCCGCCGGGGCCGGTTCTTCGCGGCCCACCGTCAGCGTTTGCCGGGGCTGCTGTTGCGGCACCCCGAAGATCCCCGGCGTGGACCACGCCGGGCAGCTGGCGCAGCTGCGGCAGTCCCTCGACGGGATCGCCACCGTGCGCGCCGTGGAGTGTCTGGACGCCTGCGAGCAGGGCAATGTCATCGTTGTGCAGCCCTCCGCCGAGGGGCGCGGCGCCGGTGGCCGGCCGGTCTGGCTCGGGCTGGTGAACGATCCGCACGCCGTCGCCGACATCGTGACCTGGGCCGGGGAGGGCGGACCTGGTCTCGCCGAGGCGCCCGAGATCCTGGACCTGTACACGTTCAAGCCGTCGCGCCGGGTCCAGGGCGGCCTGGAGGGCTAGGACCGCCCCCGACGCCGTCCGCCGCCTCTGCGACATCCCCGGAACATTCGCCGGGGACACCCGCGGACCGTGTCGCGAGACAGCAGCGGTCACGAGCCCTCTCCGGCGGACAGTCGCTCCAGAAGCGCAGGCAGCGCCGTCCCGATGGGTTCGCGGATGGTCTCCTCCGCCAGTTCGTCGTACGGAGTCGGGTCGGCATTCATCACGATGAGACGGGCGCCGTGCTCCACGGCGATGCCTGCCAGCGAGGCCGCCGGCTGGACCTGGAGCGTCGTGCCCACCGCGATGAACACCTGGCTCGCCCTGGTGATCGCCATCGCCTCGGCCAGGACCTGCGGATCCAGGCGCTCACCGAACATCACCGTTGCCGATTTCAGGATCCCGCCGCAGACAGCACACGGCGGGTCCGCCTCACCGGCTTCGACCCGGGAGAGCGCCTGCTCCATGGAGGACCGGGCATGGCAGCGGGTACAGACGACTGCGCGCGCCGTGCCGTGGAGTTCGACGACCTTGCGGGCCGACAGACCGGCCAGCTGGTGCAGTCCGTCCACATTCTGCGTGATGACCCGCACCGGCGTACCCGATCGCTCGAGCCCGGCGACGGCACGGTGGGCCGCGTTCGGCTCGGCCTTCCAGGTCGCACTGGTGCGGCGCATCTGCCAGGAGCGGCGCCGGATCTCCGGATCGGACATGTAGAAGTCGTAGGTGACGAGCTTCTCCGCCTCCGGGTCCTGCCGCCAGAGTCCTTGCGGCCCGCGGTAGTCGGGGATGCCGGAGTCCGTGGAGATGCCGGCGCCGCTGAGGATCGCGACGAGAGTCATGGGGCGAGCGTACGCACCTGCCCGTACCGCCCGCGATCCGATTTCGAAGGGCGTCGGCCTGCTCGTCCGTCACCGCCCCGGACGCCCGCACCTCCGGACCCGCCCGAGTTCACCGGCCCCGGCGAGGTCTGATCGGGTGGTGGCTATGCTGCGGCGCATGGACATCGTGATCCCGCTCTTCGACCAGTTCGAGCCGCTCGACGCGATAGGGCCGTACGAGATCCTCGGGTACGTGCCCGGTGCCACCGTGCGGTTCGTCACCGCCGAACCTGGCCTGATGCAGGACGTGTTGGGATCCCTCCCGGTGCACGCCAGGTACTCCGAAGTGGAACGCGCGACGTCCTGCTGATCCCGGGCGGGGGCAGCTTCCTGACCACGTCGTTGAGGATCCGATCGAGGACGAAGGCGAGCGGGCCAGTGTCGTCAGGCGCGAAGGCGCAAGCGATGGCCCGGGTAGGCGCCGGCTAGCGTCGGCATCGCGGGCGAGTAGTTCGCCGGGGATATGGCTCCACTCGCGGTTGTGGAACTCGTCGAGGTCAAGGTGCCGCTGGGCGAGGAATGCGGTGTACATCCAAGAGGTCCTGGAGCGCGTCCTACGCAACGTCAGGTCGTGTCATCAGCGGCGACCGCACGTGCAGTTCCAGGCTGGGGCCGGTCAGGGGCAGGGTGCTCCAGGTCGCCGTCGCGGTTCCCGCGTCGGCGTCGACGGCCAGCCGAACGCGGTGCGGGGTGGTGATGACGTATAGATCGGCGACGTAGGTGCTGCCCTGCCAGGCGCCGGCCGCGACGATCGGCCGGCCGAGCGGGGCGCTCTCCCGCCAGTCGCCGTGGCCGACCTCGATATCGAGGAGCGACTCGAATCGTACGAGCCATCCGCCGTCGGTGGGATCGACGGTGACCGTCGTTCCGTCGGGCAGGGCCGACCCCTCGGCCGAGGCGTCGAGTTCCGCGCTGACCGCACGCCCCGGGGCGGCCGAACCCAGCACCGGCTGCAGCGACAGTCGCTGCAGCCGATCAGCGAGGATCGCGTCGTCCTGGGTGCTTCCCGCGTGACCCACGCCGGGCAGCAGGCACTCCCAAACTGCGTCGAGCACGTCCTGGGACTCTCCTTGGGCGGTCACGGCGACGACGAGATCGTGGGACGGGACCACCACACACTGCTGCGCATAGGAGCCATGGCCGTGGTAGCCGTGACGCGACATCCAGAACTGGTAGCCGTAGCCGTAAGAGAAGTCCGCCTGGTCCGATCCGTCCAGGATCCACTCGCTGTCGATGTGCCGACTGGTCGCCAGCTCCACCCAACCGCGTGGGACGAGTTGTTGGTCGCCCCACATGCCTCCGCGCCGCAGCAGTTCGCCGAAGGCGGCGACGCCCTCGGTCGGCAAGTGCAGTCCGTGGAATCCGAAGGCGGCGCCACTGGCCACCCGGTCCCACTCTGCGTGGTCGATGCCCATCGGCGTAAACAGGCGCACGTCGAGGAACTCCGGAAGACCGCGGCCCGTGACCCGCTCCACCATCCGGGCCAGGATGTAGGTGGTCGAGTTGTCGTAGACGTGCCGCGTTCCCTCGGCCGCGGCGAACGGCAGGCGCAGGAAGCCCTTCACCAAGTCGTCGGGTTCCCGCTCCCACGCCTCGGCGAGGCTGTCGGTGGGGTGCCCGGACGTCATGGACAGCAGGTGGTGAACGGTGATGCGGCGACCCTGCTCCGAGACGTCGGCCGGGACGCGGTCGGGCAGCACGTCCACCACGCGGTCGTCCAGCGAGAGCAGCCCGTCGCCGATCGCGAGTCCCACGGCGATCGACGTGAACGACTTGGTCAGCGAGTAGAGAAGGTGCGGGCGGTCGGCCGAGTACGGCGCCCACCAGCCTTCGGCCACGACGTGACCGCGGTGCACGACCATAATGGAGTGGCTCTCGCCTGATCGCGCTTCGAGCCTGTCCAGCATCGCGGAGATCGAACGGGACGATATCCCCGAGGCGGCAGGCGCCGAACGGGGAAGCAGGGTGCGCTGAGACGGCATTCCGGCTTTTTAGCATATCCACACGGATCCGGGTTCGACTGCGAGCGGAAAACGTCGAGCCGAACTTCGGACGCGCCGCCGACCGACAGCACATCTCCCCGTGACGGAACGGCTCCGTCATCACGAAGCAGGATCACCGATGACCTCGATATTACGAGGATCAAGGTAGGACCGGACCGTCAACGGCGGTGTCCGCTGGGGTGCGGGGCACTGCGAGCCCCAGGTCGAGGCGCTTGTCCATGTCCAGGCGGAAGGTCCCGTACGGGTTGACGTTCGACCAGAACAACGCGGTCAGGCCGCGCCGGTCTTCGTCGCTCAGCCTCTTCGCCCACGCGGGTTCGGCCAGGATCTGTTGCACCAGCAGGGTGTTGACGTGCACGAGCGCGGACTGCAGCAGGTGCAGGGCGAGCATCGAGGTCTCGGCGTGTTCCTTGTCCGGGCCGGTCAGGGCGCCGTCCTTGCCGTAGTGGAGCACGGCGTTCGCGCTGTTCCAGTTCTCGACGACCTGGAGTCCGCCGTGGATCTCGCGGCGCAGACCGGGGCCGGCGAGGTAATCGCATGCGAAACGGGGCTCGTCCGGCTACTCGAGACCCACTTTGCGGCTGGTGTCTGAGCTAGGATCCGGGGCCATGACGGGCCGATGGCGCGTGAACGGGACCAGGGACCTCAGCTCACCAGGCAGCCGGTTCACCGTCCTCCAGCTCGGCCGTGCCCGCGCCGGAGTCCCGTACCTCCAACGCGGAGAAGACCCTGCGACCGAGCGGTCCGAGCAGATACCCGCCGAGGTCGGCGCGGTCCACCAGCTTCCAGGACAGGAGCTCCTCCTCCTGGAGACGGATCGACTCGAACTGCTCCGTCGACAGGACGCCGCCGTCGTACAGATACGCGGCCATCGGCGGACGCGCCGGACCGCGCGCCCAGTCGACCGCGAGCAGCCGGCCCGGCTCCAGATCGAGGCCGATCTCCTCCGCCGTCTCCCGGCGCGCGGCCTGCCGCGGGCTCTCGCCCGTGTCGGACTCGACCGTGCCGCCGGGCAGCGCCCAGCCTTCGCGATAGTTCGGCTCGACGAGCAGGATCCGTCCCCGCACGTCGAGGAAGAGCGATGCTGCCGCGGCCAGTACCCGCGGCAGGCCGGCGATGTAGGTGGCGTAGTCCGTGGTGGTCATGGCGGCAGCGTAGAAGCAGGGCGGGCGGTCCTGGACAGCCATGGGCAGAGAGGGGGTGGTCCGGATAGGGTCGGGGCGGCGCGACTGCCTGTTCGAAAGCAAAGGATGCAAGGTGACGGACGGAGCAGTGATGGAGACCGCCCGCGTGCTCGTCGCGGCGGACAAGTTCAAAGGCTCGCTCACGGCCGTACAGGTCGCGGAGCGGGTGACGGCCGGACTGCGGCGCGTCGTACCCGGGGTGCAGGTCGAGACCTTGCCCGTCGCGGACGGCGGCGACGGCACGGTCGCGGCGGCAGTGGCCGCCGGATTCGAGCGCCGCGAGGCGCGGGTGACCGGGCCGCTGGGGACACCGGTCGACGCGGCGTACGCGGTGCGCGGCACCACCGCCGTGGTGGAGATGGCCGAGGCATCGGGCCTCCAGCACCTCCCGGCGGGACAGTTCGCTCCGCTCACAGCCACCACGTACGGCTCCGGCGAACTGCTGCGGGCCGCGCTCGACGCGGGCGCGCGGACGATCGTGTTCGGGGTCGGCGGCAGCGCCACGACGGACGGCGGCGCGGGCATGCTCGCCGCGCTCGGGGCCCGTTTCCTGGACGCGGACGGCAAGCCCCTCGGCCCCGGCGGCGGCGGGCTCGCCGAGCTGGCCGAGGCCGATCTGTCGGGGCTCGACCCCCGGCTGGCGGACACCGATCTGATCCTGGCCAGCGACGTGGACAACCCGCTGACCGGTCCGAAGGGCGCCCCCGAGGTGTACGGGCGGCAGAAGGGCGCCACCGAGGACGACATCGCCGTCCTCGACGCGGCGCTCGCCCACTACGCCGCCGTCCTGGGACCCGAGCACGCCGCGCTTCCCGGGGCGGGCGCCGCCGGAGGCGTCGGTTACGGCGCACTGGTCGCGCTGGGCGCACGTTTCCGCCCCGGCATCGAGGTCATGCTCGACGTCCTGGGCTTCGCTCCGGCGCTCGCCCGCGCCACGCTCGTGGTCACCGGCGAGGGCTCGCTCGACGAGCAGACCCTGCACGGCAAGGCCCCGGCGGGTGTCGCCGCGGCGGCCCGTGCCGCGGGCGTGGAGGTCGTCGCCGTCTGCGGACGTCTCGCCCTGCCGCCCGAGGCGCTGGGCAGGGCCGGGATCCGGCGGGCCTACGCCCTGACGGAGCTGGAACCCGATCCGGCGGTCTGCATGGCACAGGCCGGGCCCCTGCTCGAACGCGCGGCCGAGTCGATCGCCCGCGACTTCCTGTCGTGAACCACAGCTTGTCGTGATGCACAACGGTGAGGGGGCGGGCCTGCGGGCCCGCCCCCTCACCGCGGTGACACCGAGAGCCGGAAGGCCTCCAGGGCCAGCATGATCTCGATCAGCTCGCGCGGCCGTGACAGCGACCGCGACGTCAGCTGTTCCAGCCGCCGCAACCGGTTGAGCACGGTATTGCGGTGGCAGTACAAAAGGCCCGCCGCCCGCCCCGCGGACCCTCCGCACTCCAGCCAGGCGTCCAGCGTCCGTACCAGCAGGTCCCGGTCCGCCGGGTCCAGGCCCAGCAGCGGGCCGAAGACATTCGCGAGCAGCCGGGCCGCGAGCTCCGGCCGGCTCACCACCAGCGCCGCCGGCAGCCGCTCCTCCAGCCGCACGATCCCGGCCGAGCCCGGGGGACAGGTCAGCAGCGCCACGTCGGCCAGCCGGCGCGCCGATCCCAGCTCGGCCAGCGAGTCCACCACCGGGCTGATGCCGCCCGGACCCGGACACCGCTCCACCATGACCGCGGTGAGCTCGTCCGAACCCCGCTCGCCCAGCGCGACGACCACGATCTCGCAGTCCGCCCGCATCCGCCGGAGAAACATCATCCCGTCCGCGACCAGGACCGGGCGGTCCGGAGCGTCGCTGCCCCTCCGCAGCACCGCCACCGCGTAACGGCCCTGCTCCGGCAGCCCCAGACCGGCCGCCGCGCGCGCCGCGAGTCCCGGTGCGGACCGGTCCTCCAGGAGGGCGTCGAGCAGCGCCTGGACCCGTTCGTCACTGCGCCGCTGCATGTATTCGCTCCGTTCCGCAGCCGGGCCGCTCATGGCTGGTGACGATGCCACCCGTCGCAACGGGCGCGACAGCGGATCACGCGCCTCTGTGCGCGTGCACAACCGTGCCCTTCGAACGCTGGTCAGCCGCAGCGATTGCGCCGCGGACCGTGGACGCGCGGCCCGCCCCCTGCTGGTCTGTGGCACCACAACGACCAGTCGGAAGGAGGAGGACGCATGGCAACGCTCGAGATCCGCGAACTGTCCGTGGGCTACGGCCCGGTACGGGCACTGCGCGACGTCTCCGTCGACGTGCCGGCCGGGGCGATCACCGCGGTACTCGGCGGCAACGGCGCCGGCAAGACCACGCTGCTGCGGGCCGTGTCGCGGACCCTCGGCTTCCACCGCGGGACGGGCACGGGCACCATCCGCTTCGACGGCCTGCCCCTGGACGGGCTGCGCCCCGCCCAGGTGGTGGCCGCAGGAGTGATCCAGGTGCCGGAGGGGCGGCAGGTGTTCGCCCGGATGACGGTGGCGGACAACCTTCGGGCCGGTGCACTCGGAGCCCGGGGCGGGCGCAAGGACACGACAGCCGCGCTCACACGCGTACACGAGCTGTTCCCCGTCCTCGCCGAGCGAGCGCACCAGCGGGCCGGGCTGCTGTCCGGCGGGGAGCAGCAGATGCTGGCGATGGGACGGGCCCTGATGGCCGGGCCCCGCCTGCTCCTGCTAGACGAGCCGTCCCTCGGCCTGGCGCCGCTGATGGCGGCGAAGATCGCCGAGACGATCCAGGAGATCAACGCGGCAGGCACCTCCGTCATGCTCGTCGAGCAGAACGCGGCGATCGCGCTCAGGCTCGCCTCCACGGCGTACGTCCTGGACGTCGGCGAGGTCGCCATCGAGGGCACGGCCGACGAGCTCGCCGCCTCCGACGAGGTGCGCCGTCGCTATCTGGGCGTCGTCGACGAGGAGGCGGCCGAGGTTGCGGAGCAGGCCGTCGGCGGACCCTCACGCACCCTGAGCAGGTGGTCCGCGTGACAACCGCTCCGGCCACCACGGCCCCCGTCACCGCCCCGGCCGCACTCGCCGTGCGCGACGTGACCGTACGCTTCGCCGGGCTCACCGCCCTCGACGCCGTTTCGTTCACCGTCGAACCGGGCAGCGTGCACGCCGTCATCGGACCCAACGGCGCCGGCAAGTCCACCACCTTCAACGTGCTCTCCGGCGTCTACCGCGCCACCTCCGGCACGGTGCACCTCGGCGCCACCGAACTCACCGGCCTCGCCCCGCACAAGATCGCCGGCCTCGGCATCGCGCGCACCTTCCAGAACCTGGCGCTGCCCCCGCACGCCACCGTCGCCGACAGCCTGCTGCTCGGCCGGCACCGCCTCACCCGCGCAGGTTTCCTTGCCAGCGGACTGCGGCTGCCTTCGGCGGCTCGCGAAGCGCGGCGCCATCGCGAACGGGTCCGCGAGATAGCCGAGTTCATCGGCCTGGAGAAGGAGTTGGAGCGGCCCGCGGGCGCACTCCCGTACGGGAAGCAGAAGCTCGTGGAGCTCGGCCGCGCGCTCTGCATGGAGCCGCAGGTACTGCTTCTCGACGAGCCCATCGCCGGCATGACGGCCGACGAACGTCGCCGCGTCGCAGCCGTCGTCGCGGACGTACGCGACAGCCTCGGCATCTCCATCGTGCTCGTCGAACACGACATGGGCGTGGTGATGCGGCTCGCGGACGCCGTGACCGTACTCGACTTCGGACGCAGGATCGCGGGCGGCACCCCCGCCGAGGTCCAGAACGATCCGGCCGTCGTCCAGGCCTACTTGGGGACACAGGAATGACCACCTTCATCGAACTCCTCCTCGGCGGACTCTCCATCGGATCGGTCTACGCACTGATCGCGCTCGGCTTCGTCGTCATCTTCAAGGCCACCGAGGTCGTCAACTTCGCCCACGCCTCCCTCCTGCTGGCGGGCGGATACGTCACCGCCGTACTGCACGACGACATCGGCTTCTGGCCGGCGCTCGCCGTCGGGATCGCGGGCGCGGCGGTCGTCGGTTCCGCGGTCGAGTTCTTCGTGATGCGCCGCTACCGGGGCAGCGACCACAGCGTCCTGGCCATCGTCACCATCGGCGTCGACATCCTCATCACCACGGAACTCACCCGGCAGATGGGCACCGAGGTCCTGTCGCTCGGCGACCCGTGGGGGGACGACGTCGTCACCATCGGCGGTGTCACCCTGGCCGAGACCCGCATCGCGGCCTTCGTCGTCGCGGGGCTGCTCATCACGGTGTTCCTGCTCGCGTTCCGCTACACCTCGTGGGGCGTGTCGATGCGGGCCGCCGCCGAGAACCCGCAGACCGCGGCCCTGATGGGCATCAAACTCGGCCGGGTGTCGCTCTCGGCCTGGGCGGTCGCCGGGGCACTCGCCGCGGTCGCCGCCCTCTTCCTCACCGTCTTCCCCACCCCGGGCCTCGAGCGGGCCACCTCCTTCGCCGCGCTCAAGGCGTTCCCGGCCGCCATCCTCGGCGGCCTCGACTCGACAACGGGTGCGCTGGTCGGAGGGCTCATCGTCGGAGTCACCGAGTCACTCGCCACCGGCTACCAGAGCGATCTCTCCTTCCTGGGACGCGGCATCGGAGACCTCGCGCCCTATCTCGTGATGGTGATCGTCCTGCTCATCCGGCCCGCGGGACTCTTCGGTACGAAGGAGCTGGCCCGTGTCTGAAACCGTCAAGGACGCCGGGACGCCCGCCGAGGCCGGCACCACCAAGGCTCCTGTGCCGCCCGGCGCCGGGCAGTCGCTCACCGGAAGGCTGCGGCACCCCCGCACCTACCTGTGGCTCGTCGGCTCCGTCCTGCTCCTCGCGTTCCCGTTCTACCTGGACCGCTTCTGGCTCCAGGCCGGACTCTTCGCGATGGCTGCCGCGATCGGGGCGATCGGCCTCAACCTGCTCACCGGCAGCACCGGCCAGCTCTCCATGGGCCACGCCTTCTTCCTCGCCGTGGGTGCGTACAGCTACTGCATCCTGGCCGGTGAGAGCAGCACCGAGAACGGCCACGAACTCTCCGGCCTGGGCCTGCCCACCTGGCTCGCGGCGATCCTCGCCGTCATGCTGGCGGGCGCGGTGGGCGGACTGTTCAGCCCCATCGCGGGCCGGCTGCGCGGCGCGTACCTCGGTATCGCCACGCTCGCGCTGATCTTCATCGGCCAGCACGTGCTGTTCAACGCGGGTTCCCTCACCGGCGGATTCAACGGCCGTGCGGTGCCCCCGCTCTCGCTGTTCGGGTTCACCTTCGACGACACCGAGGTGGTCGTCGCCGCGGTGCCCTTCCAGTCCTCCGAGAAGCTCTGGTACGTGGGACTGCTCGCCCTCGCCCTGAGCGGGCTCTTCGCCCGCGGGGTGCTGCGCGGCCGGCCCGGCCGGGCGCTCAACGCCATCCGCGACCACCGGATCGCCGCAGGCGTCATGGGCGTGCCGGTGGCCAGGTACCGGGCGGGGGTCTTCGTCCTCTCCTCGATGTACGCGGGCCTGGCAGGTGTCCTGCTCGCGCTGGTCTTCCAGCGGACCGTGCCCGAGTACTTCGGCATGGTCCTGTCCCTCGAATATCTCGCCATGATCGTCATCGGCGGGCTCGGCAGTGTCGCGGGGGCCGTCGTCGGCGCCGCGTTCGTCTCACTGCTCCCGCAGGTGCTCACCCACTACAGCGACTCCCTGCCTCTGGTGTCCGCCCCCGGTACGGGCGGACTCACACCGGGTGAGGCGTCCCGCTATCTGTACGGCGCCGCGGTGGTCGCGGTGGTCCTGTTCCTGCCCGGCGGCCTTACGCGTCTGAAGAATCCAGGGGAGAAGAAATGAAACTGCGTGTGTACGGAGCGGTCCTTGCGGCGCTCACCCTCACCCTCGTCGGGTGCAGCGAGAAGGCCGGAAAGGGGGACGCCGCCGGCACGGACAAGAGCGGCGTGAAGACCGGTGAAGGGGTCACCGACTCCAAGATCACCCTCGGCGCCCTCACCGACATGACGGGTGTGTACGCCTCGCTCGGCAAGAGCGTCACCCAGGCCCAGCAGCTGTGGGTGAAGGAGACCAACGCCGCGGGCGGCATCTGCGACCGCCAGATCGAGCTGACCGTCCGCGACCACGGCTACGACCCGCAGAAGGCCATCGCGGCCTACACGGAGCTGGAACCGGATGTGCTGGGCTTCGCCCAGTTCATCGGCTCCCCGTTCGTCGCCGCCGTCGAGCAGCGCATCGACGGCCAGGACAAGGGCATCGTCCTGCCGCAGGCCTGGTCGGCGAACCTTCTCGGCTCCAAGTACGTCCGGGTCATCGGCGCCACCTACGACGTCGAGACGATCAACCTGATCGACTACCTCCTCGAGGAGAAGCGCATCGCCAAGGGCGACAAGATCGGTCACGTCTACTTCGAGGGCGACTACGGCGAGAACGCCCTGGTCGGCTCCAAGCACGCGGCGAAGGAGGCAGGCCTCACCGTCGTGGAGCAGAAGATCAAGCCGACCGACAACGACATGACCGCACAGGTCTCCGCGCTCAAGCAGGCGGGCGTCAAGGCGATCGTCATCAGCGCCGGACCGCGCCAGGCGGCCTCGCTGGTCGGCGTCGCGGCGGCCACGGGCTTCAACGTCCCCGTCGTGGGCAACAACTCGGCCTATGCCCCGCAGCTCCTGGCAACCCAGGCGGGCCCCGCCCTGCAGAAGGACTACTACATCGGCTCCTCCACCCTGCCGATCGGCGATGCGGCGGCGGGCCCGGCCAAGCTTGCCAAGGCATACAAGGCCCAGTACCCGAAGGACGGCCTCGACAACGGGGTCGTCGCCGGATACAACGCGGCGTCCGTCTTCGGTGAGGCGCTGAAGAAGGCCTGTGAGTCCAAGGACCTCACCCGCGAGGGTGTGGACAAGGCCCTGCTCACCATCAAGGGCTTCGGCAGCGACTTCGGGATATCGCACGACTTCACCGACCCCGCGGCCCCTTCGACCAATGAGACCGTCATCATGAAGCCGGATGCCAAGACCCCCGGTGGCCTCAAGGTGGTCCGTCCGGCCGCGGTGTCGCCGGCCGCGGAGAACTTCGCGTCCAAGTAGTCCTGACCCGCCGTACGCAGTGACGGGCCCGGCCGCGCAGGCCGGGCCCGTCACTGCGTCGTCGAATCAGCTGGTGTAGGCCTCCAGTTCGGAGAGCTGGGCGGCCGGCCAGCCCGTGTTCCCGGTGAAGGTCAGCCGCACATAGCGGGCCGGCGTTCCCGGCAGCGTGATGGTTGCGGTGTTGCCGCTCGACGGGTTGAAGGTGTAACCCGCCGGGGCCTTGAGCGAGTTGTACGCGGAGTTGTCGGTGCTGCCCGAGACGCCGATGGTCTGCGTACGGGTGGCCCAGGCGGCGGCCGGAGGCAGCTTCAGCACCAGCCGCTCGACGGCCTTGGCTGCACCGAGGTCCACGGTGACGGACTGCGGAAAGGCGTTGTTACGGCTCTCCCAGTAGCTGTTGGCATTGCCGTCCACCGCATTGGCCGCGCCGTAGACATCGACGTGGCTGGTCTCGGTGACCGTACGCCCCTGAGCGAGGTTGCCCGTCTCCTCGGGCGGGTCCGTCGGGTCCGGAGGATCGGTCGGATCCGTGGGACCGCCGCTTCCGGGTACCCCGCCGTTGGTCCACACCGGATCGGGCCAGACACCCGTGCAGGCGGGCGGGTTCGCGTACCAGCCGGAGTTGCCGGTGCCCTGGGTGATCTGGAAGCCGCTGCCGACGCAGTTGTGGATCGGGTTGGACTGGGCGATGTGCGTGGCGACGACCTTGTTGAACGAGGCTGTGCCCGGTGCCTGGATCTGCAGGGCGTACGTACCGGCACCGTCGATCTTGATGTTGTCGAAGTGCAGCCCGTTGGTCGCACCCTCGATCAGGTGGATCGCCGCGTAGGAACTGTCCAGGATCTCGCTGTCGGTGATGTTGACGGTGGCGTTGTTGATCGGCTCGTTGAGACCGCTGAACCAGATCGCTCCGACGCCGAAGCGCCAGTTGAAGTCGTTGTTGCCGGTGCGGATCAGTGTGTTGCGGGCGGCGGTGTGGGTGCCCGAGACCGCCGTGCCCCGGCCGGAGTTGACGCCCGGATAGCGGTTGGCGATGTGCAGTCCGCCGCCGTTGGTGATGGTGTCCGACATGACGTTGTCGGAGATCGTGATGTCCTTGCCGCCGTACGTGACGATGTTGTTGGCGAGGATCGGCAGGATCACGGTGTTGAACGTGAACGTGTTCCTCACGTTCGGGATGTTCTCCGCCCACATGGCCAGACCGTCGTCGCCGGTGTTGCGGACGAAGGTGTTGGTCACGGTGGAGTTCGTGACGCCGTAGTGGAAGTTGACGCCGTCCGCGGTCTGGTCCAGGATCCGGCTGTTCCTGATGGTGAAGTTGTCCATCGGACCGTCCATCCAGGCGCCGCACTTGGTGTGCTGCATCCAGACGTTGTCGACGACCGAGTTCGACATGGCCCCGCCGATGGCGTTGACCTGGTCGTTGTCCACGCGCTCCCGGATATCGCCGATGATGGCGAAGTCCTTGAGGGTGACGTTGCTGCTGCCTCCCTGTGCGGCGTACTTGCCGTAGACGCCGACCGCCTTGCTCCGGTCCGTGGGGTGGCGTCCGGTCAGCACGCTGTACCAGGGACCGGCGCCGCGCATCGTCACCTTGTCGACGACGATGTGGTCGTTGACCTGGAAGGTTCCCTGCGGGATGTACACCTCCCTGCCCTGGGTGCGGCCCGCGTCGACCGCAGCCTGGATCTTCGCGGTGGAGTCCGCGGCACCCGTCGGGTCGGCGCCGAAGTCACCCACCACGTCAAGGGCCCCGGAGGGCTTGCCGACCGGGGTGCCGACCTGCTCGAAGTCCGCCAGGTCGATGGTGAAGGAGGGAGAGTTCGCGGTGGACGTCACCTGGAGCCGGACCTTCGTACCGGCGGCCAGCGTCGAACCGAACATGGTCCGGGTCTCGTCGTAGAAGTGGTGCGGGTCGGTGTCGCCCGGGTTGTTGTTGAAGGGGTAACCGCCGTAGTACCAGCCGTACTTCGAGGTCACCGGCATGCTCTTGAGCGACGAGCCGTTCACCCGTACGTCGATCGAGGCGTCCCGGCCCGTCCCGGCGGAGTTGTCCGGCAGTGAGTAGCGGAAGGTCATTGCGTTCGCGGGCGCGGTGAGGGTGAACTCCACGTACTCACCCGCCGCGTCGAGCGTGACGGCCTGCCGGCCCGATGCCTCCGAGGGCAGCGAACCGTACAGGCGGTCGGGGCCGATGAGCGTGCCGTTGGTGGCGGCGTACTCGGCTTCCTGCTCCGTGAACGGAACGGTGGCGCCCCGGCCGGGTATCCCGACGGGCGACGGTGCGGGGACGCCGGCGGCCTGGGCCGGCGGTGCACCGGCCATCACGACGGCGGCAGCGGTGCCGACGGCGGCGAGGGCCAGTGAGAGGGATGCGGACAGGGAGCGCCTGAGCAGGCGCCGTCCAGGTGGTGGGGTCACGTGTTGGTCGTCCTTGCGGCTCGTGGGGGCTCTGCGGACGCCCCACAGGCTAGGAGTATCTCCGCAAGGAAGTCCACGCTGCTGCGCAAGATTTTGTGTTCAGAGCTCAAATTAATGACTCGCGCGCGTGAATGCTGGGCCCGGTCCGGTCTGCGCCGCCCTGTGCGGGCCGATCGCCCGGGGATGCGGCCCGGGTGCGGGGGGTGCGGCCGGGGCGCGCGGGGCCGGTCCGGCGTATGCCCGGTTCCCGGCGTCTTCAAGAAGTGAAGATTGACATGCCCATTGACAGCACATCTGCCGCGCTGGCTTCATGTGAGCAACGAATGGGAGCGCTCCCATGATCCTCTGCCTGCCTTACCCCATGAAAGGCGACGACGGATGAAGTTATCGATGAGAAGGCGCCTGGGCGCGGCGGTTGCCGCAGCCGTCACCGCGACCGCCCTGCTGATGACGCTGTCGGGCCCGGTCGCCGCGCAGGCGGCGACGGGCTCACCGGCGGCAACCGCGGCGGCGGCCCCCGCCGCGCGCACGGCGGCCGCTGCCGACACCGGCAAGGACTGGCTGCACACCGAGGGCAACCAGATCGTCGACGAGCAGGGCAACCGGGTCTGGCTGACAGGCGCCAACTGGTTCGGCTTCAACGCCACCGAACGCGTCTTCCACGGACTGTGGTCCGCGAATCTGGAGACGGTCACCCGGCAGATGGCGGAGCGGGGCATCAACATCGTCCGCGTACCGATCTCCACCCAGCTCCTGCTGGAGTGGAAGGACGGCCGGGCCGCGGTCTCCAGCGCGGTCAACACCTGGGCGAACCCCGAGCTCAAGGACAAGACGACCCTGCAGGTGTTCGACGCGTTCCTCGCCCTGTCGGAGAAGTACGGCATCAAGGTGATGCTCGACGTCCACAGCGCGGAGGCCGACAACTCCGGCCACGTGTACCCCGTGTGGTGGAAGGGCACGATCACCACCGAGCAGTTCTACTCCGCCTGGGAATGGGTGACCGGCCGCTACCGGACCAACGACACCCTCGTGGCGATGGACATCAAGAACGAGCCGCACGGCAAGCAGTCCGACAGCCCGCGGGCGAAGTGGAACAGCTCCACCGACCAGGACAACTTCAAGTACACCTGTGAGACCGCGGGCAAGCGCATCCTCGCGATCAACCCCGATGTCCTCGTTCTGTGCGAGGGCATCGAGATCTACCCAAAGGACGGCGCGAACTGGTCCTCCACCTCCGCGACGGACTATCACAACATGTGGTGGGGCGGGAATCTGCGGGGAGTCAAGGACCACCCGGTGGAACTGGGTGCCCAGCAGGACCAGCTCGTCTACTCGCCGCACGACTACGGTCCGCTGGTCTACCAACAGCCCTGGTTCCAGGGCGAGTGGAGCCGCACCACGCTGGAGCGCGACGTCTGGGACCCGAACTGGCTCTACGTGCACAAGACCGGTACCGCGCCGCTGCTCATCGGTGAATGGGGCGGCATCCTCGACAACGGTCCGAACCAGAAGTGGATGACGGCGCTGCGTGACCTCATCATCGAGAAGGGGATCCACCAGACCTTCTGGTGCATCAACCCCAACTCCGGTGACACCGGCGGGCTGCTGAACCACGACTGGACGACCTGGGACGAAGCCAAGTACGCCCTGCTCAAGCCGGCGCTCTGGCAGTCGGGCGGCAAGTTCGTCAGCCTCGACCACCAGGTCAGGCTCGGCGGCGCGGCCGCCACCACCGGTATCAGCCTGGGCGACCTGTACGGCGGCTGAATCCTGAACCGCGCCCGCAGCACCACCCGTTGACCGTCCTGGGGTGCCGATGAAACCCCACCGCCTCGGCGCCCCAGGGCTCTGCCCCCACACCTGGTGGGGCTCCATCCCTGATCTTCGCAGGGAATCCCGCCTTCGGGCCGGGAGGGAATGCGCTCTCGTGATTGCTCCGACGTGCTGGTTCGGAGCGGGCGTTCTCGCTGCTCGATGTACTGCTCGACGAGGGTTGGGGGTGCTCCGCCGCAGGATCCGGCGATGGAGTACAGGGACCGGAACCGGCCGTGCATCACTCCCGCGGGTGCCCGGAGTGGTGGCGTCGGCCGGCACGCAGTACTTCTACGTCCACCGGGTGGGCATGCCCCGTTGAGGGCCAGTACCTCCAAAACGCCGCTCACCGGGCGTCCGGCGGCCACGTCGTACGCGGGCAGCAACACCGCACCGGAGGCATGGGGATCGAAGGAGAACACCATCAACCGGAACGCCCCACCGGCCTGGGCCGCCGACTTCCTGGACGGACCTCCGCCGACCTCACCGGTCAGGCCGGGTCGGGCCGTCGGTCCCCAGGGCGTTGATGAGGAGCAGGGCGATGTCGTCGGAGCCGGGTGTGGAGCGCTCCGCGTACCGTACGAGCGTGTCGGCGACGGAGTCCATGCTCTGGTCCAGGGCGAGGGCGAAGTGCTCGGCCAGCTCGGCGGTCGCGTCGTCGAAGTCCACACCCGGAGCCTCCACCAGCCCGTCCGTGAACAGAGCGAGTGCCGCGCCCGGGGGCAGCGGGATCTCGGCCGTCGGATAGCGGGACGCCGGATCGACGCCGAGCAGGAGGCCGGGCGGCAGTTCGAGCACCTCGGTCTGCCCGTCCGGTTGCCGCAGGAGTGGTGCGGGGTGGCCGGCGGTGGCCAGGACCGCACGGTGCCCGGCGAGGTCGAGATGGACGTACAGGCAGCTGGTGAACAGGCCGGGATCGAGGTCGGTGAGCAGCCGGTTGGTGCGTGCGAGGACTTCGTCGGGCGGAGCTCCCGCGGAGGCATGCACGGCTGTACGCACCTGGCCCATGAGGACGGCGGCGTTCACGTTGTGCCCCTGTACGTCTCCGATGGTGGCCGCGGCCGTCGTGTCGTCCAGCTGGATCAGGTCGTAGAAGTCCCCGCCGATGCCGGTGCCGCGGGCGGCCGGGAGGTAGCGGGCGGCGATGTCCAGTCCGGGGATGCGGGGCAGGGTGTGGGGGAGGAGGTGTGCCTGCAGGCTGTGCGCGAGCCTGTCCTTGGCGTCGTAGAGGCGAGCCCGGTCGAGGGCCTGGGCGAGCAGTCCCGCGATGGAGGTGAGCAGGGCTCGCTCCTCCGGCTCGAAGGTATGGGGCCGGTCGTAGGCGAGCACCAGCGAGCCGATGGGGTGCCCGGAGACGACCAGAGGGAGGAAGGCGCAGGCGGCGACCGTTTTCCGGAGGACGAGGGCGGGGTAGGCGCGATCCAGCTCCGTCGCAGTGGCGAAGAAGGCGGGGACGCCCGTCGTCAGCACGTGCGCGGCGGGGGTGTCCGAGGTCAGCGGCGTGCCGTCGAAGCCGTCCATGAGCGTGGCGTGGCTGCCGCGGCTGCCCTCGACCCGTAGCCGCCCCTCGGCCGATGTCAGCACGACGAGAGAGTGGATCCGGAAGGCGGGCATGAGCTGGTCGCCGGTCAGCTCGATCACATCCTGGGTGCCGACGGCTTCGGTGAGCGTCGCGGCGAGGTGCATCAGGTGGTAAAGGGCGGTCGCCCGGCTGGGTGCCGCAGGCGTCGGCGGCTCCGCCGACACCGCGGCGCCCGCCGGATCGGGATTGACAGCGGGAACGATCCGGACGCTGATGCCCGTGGCGTTCGGAAAGAGGTGGAAGGACAGCCACCGGTCGGGTGGCCGCAGAGCGGTGAAGGACGTCTGCTGGCGGCCGATGACCGCGGCCCGGTAGTGGTCCTCGACGGAAGGGTCGTCCAGCCAGGGGAGCGACACCCAGGGCAGGGTGCCCAGCAGGTCCGCGGCACGGGTTCCCAGCAGCTCCGCGGCTTCGGGGTTGAGGAAGGTGATGGTCCCGTCCAGACTCAGCGCGCAGCTTCCCCCGGGCAGCCGCCGGACGAACTCCATTGCGGCCGAGCCCTCGGCCGGGTCCGGGACGGGCGGCTCGGGCGGGGGCAGCACCCGCGGCTGGGTCCCCGGCAGCACGGGATGGCCGGCGGCTTCGGCCTGCTGCATGAGCATGCCGATGTCGCGACAGCCGCCGGCCACGGCATCGCGTTCCCGGGGTGTCAGCTCAGGGGGGTGCGAGCCGGGCCACAGGAGCACCAGTCCACCCCAGTCGGTGGTTCCTGTACGGATCGGGGCGGCGGCCAGCGAGAACCGGTAGGGCAGTACCAGTGCGGGACGCGGATAGCGGCGCGCCAGTTCCTCCTGGCTGCCGAGCCAGATCAGACAGCGGTGGCGCAGGGCGTCGGCCACCGGCATCGGTGCGGACAGCGTGACCCGTGTCCAGGGAACGGCGAGCTGAATCGGCACTCCTGCCAGCACCGTCAGGCGCAGCGTGGTCTCGTTCTTCGGCAGCAGGTACACCATGGCCACGGACGCGCCGGTCTCCCGGACGAGACGGGCCACAGCGCTGTCCAGAAGCTCCGTGCCGGAACCCGTGGCGGCGACAGGGGCTGCATGGTTCTGCACGCTCTCCAGCCTCCCCTGTGACAAGCGGCCGCGCACCCGCTGGCGGACACGGCGTGCACGGACCCGCGCCGGGTACGAACGCGCACGAGCGGAGGCGCTCCGTCCCGACCTCGAGCCCGGCGCCCAGGCCCGGGTGTCCTTCCGGGTGCACGCCGACCAGACCTCCTGCACGAAGGACGCCTGGGGCGACGGGCAGCGCATCGTCGAGCCCGGCGCCCTCCGCCTCATGCTCACCGGTGTGCCTCGGCGGCGCTCCGGCGATCCTGCCGGCGCGCAAGGTGCGCTGAGCCCGGCCGGCCGCCGCAGGCACGCACGAGGGCCCGGATGCTGGGGAGCATCCGGGCCCTCGTGCCTGTCTGTGCTGTGCGCTACGGGAGTGCGGCTACGGAAGCTGTGCCGCCCGTGCCTCGCGCCGGTTGTCGCGGAAGGTGTTCACCCGCCGCGCCGTGGCGAAGAGCGGGATCACCGCACCCAGCACGACCTGCAGAGCGCAGCCGGTCTGCAGGAGCAGCTGGCCGCCGGGGGCGTCGAACGCCCATGCGGCGAGCAGCCCCATCGCGGCCACGATCCAGCCGAGCATCGCCACCGCGAGGACACCCCGCGGTTTGGGGTACTCGACCCGGCTGACCATCAGCCATGCCACCCCGACGATCGCGAGCAGGGTGGGCACGAAGGGCAGCTCCAGGAGCACGATCGAGACGACCGTGAGCGCTCCGAAGGGGCTCGGCATGCCCTGGAACATGCCGTCCTTCAGGGTCACACAGGAGAATCTCGCAAGCCTGAGCACCACCGCCAGCAGCACCACGATCGCCGCGAGCGCCGAAACCCGCTGGTGGGCGTCGTCCGCGACCATCCCGTACACGAGCACGAAGTACGCCGGGGCGAGCCCGAAGCTGATCAGGTCGGAGAGGTTGTCCAGCTCCGCACCCATCGGCGAAGAACGCAGCTTGCGTGCCACGAGCCCGTCGAAGAGGTCGAACACGGCGGCCATGAGCATGAGGATCACCGCGGTGGCAGCGGAGTGGCGGGCCATGCCCGACTCGTCGCTGCCGGTGAGGTGCGGGATGAGGATCCCCGTGGTGGTGAAGTACACCGCCATGAAACCGCACGTGGCGTTACCGAGGGTGAGGGTGTCCGCTATCGACAGCCGCATGGAGAGCGGCATGTCCTCGGCGTCGGCGTCGGCGTCGGCCTCCGGTACCCAGCCGGCCTGTGTATCAGGATCAATCACGGTCAATTCGAGTCACCCCCGCGGTGGTGGCCTGTCCGACCTCGACCGCGACATCGATACCTTCCGGAAGGTAGATGTCGACGCGCGAGCCGAACCGGATCAGACCGATGCGTTCGCCCTGCTCCACCTTCGTACCCTGCGGGATGTAGGGGACGATGCGACGGGCGACCGCTCCCGCGATCTGCACCATCTCGATGTCGCCGAGCTCGGTGTCGAAGTGCCAGACAACGCGCTCGTTGTTCTCGCTCTCCTTGTTGAACGCCGGGACGAACCCACCCGGGATGTGCTCGACCGATGTCACGGTGCCGGACAGGGGCGCCCGGTTGACGTGAACATTCAGCGGGCTCATGAAGATCGCGACGCGGGTGCGCCCGTCCTTCCACGGCATGATGCTCTGCACCACACCGTCGGCCGGCGAGATGACGCGACCCTGGGTGATCTCGCGCTCGGGGTCGCGGAAGAACCACAGCATGCCCGCCGCGAGCGCGGTGGTGGGCACGGCCACGGCGGCCCAGCGCCCGGACCTGCGGGCCCGGGTGAGGCTGAGTGCCGCGGTGGCGACGGTCGGGAGGAGCCACGGCGATGCTCCGCGCGCAAGGCGGACCCCGCCGCGTGGTGCAGAGGTTTGGCTGTCGGGCATGGATGACCTTCGTAGCGGATGATGCCGCGCTGGCAACGGGGGGACGGCGGCTTTCCGGCGATGCTATCGGGTGCGAGCGGCAACTGGGCAAGCCAGCAGCCGAGTCGGACAGCTGAAAGGCTCCGGACGAGGGTGACTCGGTGTGATGTTCTTCGCCACTAAATCACCTCGAAAGGGACAATCAACCCTGGAACCGGTACTCCTCGAGGAGCCGGCGACCGATGATCATTTTCTGGATCTCGGCGGTACCTTCACCGATCAGCAGCATCGGCGCCTCACGGTAGAGGCGCTCGATCTCGTACTCCTTGGAGAAGCCGTAGCCGCCGTGGATACGGAAGGCGTCCTCGACGACTTCCTTGCAGTACTCGGATGCGAGGTACTTCGCCATCCCTGCCTCCAGGTCGTTTCGCTCCCCGGAGTCCTTTTTGCGCGCTGCATTCACCATCATGGCATGCGCCGCTTCGACCTTGGTAGCCATTTCAGCCAGTTTGAACTGGATCGCCTGATGCTGGGCGATGGGCTTTCCGAAGGTATGGCGCTGCTGGGCGTACGAAACGCCCAGTTCGAATGCACGCTGTGCGACACCGCAGCCACGCGCGGCAACATTGACCCGGCCGACTTCGACACCGTCCATCATTTGGTAAAAACCTCGGCCGGTGGTGCCGCCCAGCACGCGATTGGCCGGAATGCGCAGTCCGTCCATGATGAGCTCGGTCGTGTCGACGCCCTTGTAGCCCATCTTGTCGATCTTCCCCGGGATGGTGAGACCGGGGCGGACCTCACCGAAGCCCGCCTCCTTCTCCACCAGGAAGGTCGTCATCGACTTGTGCGGGGCCGTGCCCTCGGGGTGTCCTTCGTCACTCTTGCAGAGGACGGCGACCAATGTGGACGTTCCGCCGTTCGTCAGCCACATCTTCTGGCCGTTCAGAACGTACTCGTCGCCGTCCCTGACGCCCTTGGACGTGATCGCGGAGACGTCGGAGCCCAGAGCCGGCTCGGACATCGAGAAGGCGCCCCGCACCTCGCCCAGCGCCATCCGCGGCAGGAAGGTGTCCTTCTGCTCCTGCGTGCCGTGCTGCTTGAGCATGTACGCCACGATGAAGTGCGTGTTGATGATGCCCGACACGCTCATCCAGCCGCGGGCGATTTCCTCGACACACAGCGCGTAGGTGAGAAGGGACTCGCCCAGACCGCCGTACTCCTCGGGAATCATCAGCCCGAACAGGCCGAGTTCCTTGAGTCCTTCGACGATTTCCGTCGGGTACTCGTCGCGGTGCTCCAGCTGGGTCGCGACAGGAATGATCTCCTTGTCGACGAAATCCCGGACCGTGGAGAGGATCTCCTGCTGGATATCGGTCAGACCGGCGGTCTGCGCGAGTCGGCTCATGGCTACTTCTCCACGTTCTTCTGCGGCGGCTGGATCGGCTCCGGGCGGCCGGGCTGCTCGCCGCCCCGCTCCTTGATGTACGTCTCGGTGGGGACCATCACCTTGCGGCGGAACACGCAGACCAGCGTGCCGTCCTGCTTGTAGCCCTTTGTCTCGACATACACGATGCCGCGGTCGCTCTTGGACCTCGACGGCGTCTTGTCGAGCACGGTCGTCTCGCCGTAGATCGTGTCGCCGTGGAAGGTCGGTGCGACGTGCTTCAGCGACTCCACCTCCAGATTGGCGATGGCCTTGCCGGATACGTCCGGCACCGACATGCCGAGCAGCAGCGAGTAGATGTAGTTGCCGACGACGACGTTCTTTCCGAAATCGGTCGTCTTCTCCGCGTAGTTGCTGTCCATGTGCAGCGGGTGGTGATTCATGGTCAGCAGACAGAAGAGGTGGTCGTCGTATTCCGTGACCGTTTTTCCGGGCCAGTGCTTGTAGACGGCACCGACCTCGAACTCCTCGTATGTGCGTCCGAACTGCATGATCAGGCCTCCGGGGCTTCGAACTTGGAGGTGCGCGGCATGCCGGCCGCACGGCCCTTGCCCGCGATCACCAGAGCCATCTTGCGGCTGGCCTCGTCGATCATCTCGTCGCCGAGCATCGCCGAGCCCTTCTTGCCGCCCTCCTCCGAGGTGCACCAGTCGTACGCGTCGAGGATGAGCTCGGCGTGGTCGTAGTCCTCCTGCGAGGGCGAGAACACCTCGTTGGCCGCGTCGACCTGACCGGGGTGCAGCACCCACTTGCCGTCGAAGCCCAGCGCCGCTGCACGGCCCGCGACCTCGCGGTACGCGTCCACGTCGCGGATCTGCAGGAACGGGCCGTCGATCGCCTGGAGGTCGTGCGTGCGGGCCGCCATCAGGATGCGCATCAGGATGTAGTGGTACGCGTCCGCCGGGTAGCCGGGCGGCTGCTGGCCGACGACCAGGGTCTTCATGTTGATCGAGGCCATGAAGTCGGCCGGGCCGAAGATCAGGGTCTCCAGGCGGGGCGAGGCGGCGGCGATGTCGTCGATGTTCACCAGGCCCTTGGCGTTCTCGATCTGCGCCTCGATGCCGATCTTCCCGACCTCGAAGCCCATCGTCTTCTCGATCTGGGTCAGCAGCAGGTCCAGCGCGACGACCTGCTGGGCGTCCTGGACCTTCGGCAGCATGATGCAGTCGAGGTTCGGGCCCGCACCCTCGACGACCGTGATGACATCGCGGTACGTCCAGTGCGTCGTCCAGTCGTTGACGCGCACGACCCGGGTCTTGCCCGTCCAGTCGCCGTTGTTGAGCGCGTCGACGATGTGGTGACGGGCGCCCTCCTTGGCGAGCGGCGCGCAGGCGTCCTCCAGGTCCAGGAAGACCTGGTCGGCGGGAAGGCCCTGGGCCTTCTCCAGGAACCGCGGGTTCGAGCCCGGCACGGCCAGGCAGGAGCGGCGCGGACGCAGACGGTTCACGGGCGTGGTCATGCGGGGACCTCCAGAGGGTCGAGCTTGTTCGCTTTCCGGATCTCGTCGACGATACGGCCGATGATCTCCGTGATACCGAAGTCCTTCGGGGTGAAGACGGCGGCTACGCCGGCCCCGATCAGTGCGGCGGCGTCGGCGGGCGGAATGATGCCGCCCGCGATCACCGGGATGTCGGTCGCGCCTGCTTCGCGCAGCCGGGTCAGTACGTCCGGCACCAGCTCGGCGTGCGAGCCGGACAGGATCGACAGGCCGACGCAGTGCACGTCCTCCGCGACGGCGGCCGAGACGATCTGTTCCGGCGTGAGCCGGATTCCCTGGTAGACCACCTCGAAGCCGGCGTCACGGGCCCGTACGGCGATCTGCTCGGCGCCGTTGGAGTGTCCGTCCAGGCCCGGCTTGCCCACCAGCAGACGCAGTCGGCCCGCGCCCAGCTCGTCGGCGGTGCGGGCGACCTTCTCGCGGACCAGGGCGAGCGGGGTGCCGGCCTCGGCGGTCACGGCGACCGGGGCGGACGAGACTCCCGTCGGTGCCCGGAACTCGCCGAAGACGTCCCGCAGCGCCCAGGACCATTCGCCGGTGGTGACACCCGCGCGGGCGCACTCCACGGTCGCTTCCATCATGTTCTCGGTGCCGGCCGCGGCCTTCTTCAGCGCGGCAAGTGCCTCGGAGGCACGGGCCTCGTCACGGTTGTCGCGCCACTCGTGCAGGGCGGCGACCACCCGGGCCTCGTTGGCCGGGTCCACCGTCATGATCGCCGCGTCCAGGTCGGCGGTCAGCGGGTTCGGCTCCGTCGTCTCGTAGATGTTGACGCCGACGATCTTCTCGTCGCCGCCCTCGATCCGGGCCCGCCGCGAGGCGTGCGAGGAGACGAGCTCGGACTTGAGGTAGCCGGACTCGACGGCGGCCATCGCGCCGCCCATCTGCTGGATCCGGTCGATCTCGGCCAGCGAATCGGTGACCAGCTCCTCCACCTTGGCCTCGATGACGTGCGACCCGGCGAAGATGTCCTCGTACTCCAGCAGATCGCTCTCGTGGGCGAGCACCTGCTGGATGCGGAGTGACCACTGCTGGTCCCAGGGGCGCGGCAGCCCCAGAGCCTCGTTCCAGGCCGGCAGCTGCACGGCGCGGGCGCGGGCGTCCTTGGAGAGCGTGACAGCCAGCATCTCCAGGACGATGCGCTGCACGTTGTTCTCCGGCTGCGCCTCGGTCAGCCCGAGGGAGTTGACCTGTACGCCGTAGCGGAAACGTCGCTGTTTGGCGTTCACGATGCCGTACCGCTCGCGGGTGACCCGGTCCCAGATGCGGCCGAAGGCGCGCATCTTGCACATCTCCTCGATGAAGCGGACTCCCGCGTTCACGAAGAAGGAGATACGGGCGACGACATCGCCGAACTTCTCCTCGGGCACCTGTCCGGAGTCGCGCACCGCGTCGAGGACCGCGATGGCCGTCGACATGGCGTACGCGATCTCCTGAACCGGAGTGGCTCCGGCCTCCTGCAGGTGGTAGCTGCAGATGTTGATCGGGTTCCACTTCGGGATGCGGTTGACCGTGTACGTGATCATGTCGGTGGTCAGCCGCAGCGAGGGGACGGGCGGGAAGACGTGCGTCCCGCGCGAGAGGTACTCCTTGACGATGTCGTTCTGCGTCGTGCCCTGGAGCTTGTCGGGGTCGGCGCCCTGCTCCTCCGCCACCACCTGGTAGAGCGCCAGCAACCACATCGCGGTGGCGTTGATCGTCATCGAGGTGTTCATCTGTTCCAGGGGGATGTCCTGGAACAGACGCCGCATGTCACCGAGGTGCGAGACGGGCACGCCCACCCGGCCCACCTCGCCGCGGGCGAGGATGTGGTCGGGGTCGTATCCGGTCTGCGTCGGCAGATCGAAGGCGACCGACAGACCCGTCTGGCCCTTGGCGAGGTTGCGCCGGTAGAGCTCGTTGGACGCCTCGGCGGTCGAGTGACCGGCGTACGTCCGCATGAGCCACGGGCGGTCCTTCTGACGTTCGGTCATCGATGAACCTCAGACGTTGCGGAAGCGGTTGATGGCGTCGATGTGCTGTTCGCGGAGCTCCTCGTTGCGCACGCCCAGGCCCTCACGGGGCGCCAGCGCGAGGACGCCGACCTTGCCCTGGTGGAGGTTGCGGTGCACGTCGAACGCGGCCTGGCCGGTGTCCTCGAGGGAGTAGACCTTGGAGAGCGTCGGGTGGATCTTGCCCTTGGCCACCAGCCGGTTGGCCTCCCAGGCCTCGCGGTAGTTGGCGAAGTGCGAGCCCACGATCTTCTTCAGCGACATCCACAGGTAGCGGTTGTCGTACTCGTGGTTGTAGCCCGAGGTCGAGGCACAGGTGACGATCGTGCCGCCCTTGCGGGTCACGTACACGCTGGCGCCGAAGGTCTCGCGGCCCGGGTGCTCGAAGACGATGTCCACGTCCTCGCCGCCGGTCAGCTCACGGATGCGCTTGCCGAAGCGCTTCCACTCGCGCGGGTCCTGGTTGTGCTCGTCCTTCCAGAACTTGTAGCCCTCGGCGTTGCGGTCGATGATCGCGGTCGCGCCCATCTTCCGGCAGATGTCCGCCTTCTGGTCGCTGGAGACGACACAGATCGGGTTGGCGCCGCCGGCCAGCGCGAACTGTGTGGCGTACGAGCCGAGTCCGCCGCTCGCGCCCCAGATCAGCACGTTGTCGCCCTGCTTCATGCCGGCGCCGTTGCGCGAGACGAGCTGGCGGTACGCGGTGGAGTTGACCAGGCCCGGAGCCGCGGCCTCCTCCCAGCTGAGGTGCTCCGGCTTCGGCATCAGCTGGTTGGACTTGACGAGTGCGATCTCGGCGAGGCCGCCGAAGTTGGTCTCGAAGCCCCAGATGCGCTGCTCGGGGTCGAGCATCGTGTCGTTGTGGCCGTCGGAGGACTCCAGCTCGACCGAGAGGCAGTGCGCGACGACCTCGTCGCCCGGCTGCCAGGCGTTCACGCCCGGGCCGGTGCGCAGCACGACGCCCGCCAGGTCGGAGCCGATGACGTGGTACGGGAGGTCGTGGCGCTTGCTGAGGTCGCTGAGCTTGCCGTACCGCTCCAGGAAGCCGAAGGTCGAGACGGGCTCGAAGATCGACGTCCACACGGAGTTGTAGTTGACCGAGCTGGCCATGACAGCCACCAGGGCCTCGCCCGGGCCGAGCTCGGGCACCGGCACGTTCTCGACGTGCAGGGACTTGCGGGGGTCCTTGTCGCGGCTGGCGACGCCGGCGAACATCTCGGCCTCGTCCTTGTGCACGGTCACCGCGCGGTACGACTCGGGGATGGACAGGGCCGCGAAGTCCGCGGCTGTGCTGTCCTGCGATTGGATCGCGTCCAGGATTTCCTTCACGGTGATGCCTCCGGCAGATCGGGTCTCCAGCGCCGAGGGAACGCTGGAGGGACCCCTGTGGACAGGGGGGTGGTGCGGTGTGGAGGTGTGCCGTCGGTTCGGCGGGGTGGTGCTTCGGCCTGCTCGGTGGAGCAGAAGGGTTGCCTGTGACGCAGGCGTCCGGGCGCGCAGACACGGTGGATTGCGGGGACAGCCGACGTACGAGAGGTCTCTGCACGCCGGCCGCCCGGACACCTTCAACGTATGGCACTCCGTGACAGGTGGCAAGGCACCGAGTGCCAACAATTTCTCTCACTTGTCATCCGCAGGGCACGCATGAGCAACATGATGGGCTCTTTGCCGGTTTGGCCCCGGAGGGCGAGCGGCTACGGCGTGGTGCGGTAGACGTACGGTGTCGTCGTGCTCAGGGCCGTGAAACCGAGCCGGCGCAGGATCGGGGCCGACTGGTCGGTCGCGTCGACCTGCAGATAGCGGTAGCCGCGCTCGGCGGCGATACGGGCCCGGTGGGCGATCAGCGCCCGGTAGATGCCCCTGCCCCGCCAGGGTGCCGCCGTCCCGCCGCCCCAGAGGCCGGCGAAGCCCGTGCCGGGGTGGAGCTCCATGCGGGCGGCGCTCACGGGCTCGCCGTCCGCGAGGACCACGACCGCGACAAACGTGTCGGGGGCCTCGGCGAGCCGGGCCAGCGTCCGGTGACGCAGCCAGGAACTGTCGGTACCGAAGGCCTGCTCGTGAGCCCGGAGCATCAGTTCCACCCCGGCCGCGTCGGACACGGTGTGCAGTTCGACGCCCGCGGGGAGTTCCACGGCGGTGGGGAGGTCGGCGACCGGGGCGACGAACAGCGTCTCCGGCGGTTCCGCGTCGAAACCCGCCGCCCGCAGCCGCTGCCCCAGATCGGCGGGCCGGTCGTGGGAGTACAGCTTCCACTCGAATTCGTCGTGTCCGAGGGCGGTGTAGTACTCCACCTGCGCCGCGATCGCCGCGTCCGCCTGTACGGGACCGAGGTCCGGAGCGGTCCAGACGACACCGTTCCAGTCGTCGGGGCCACCGGTCTGCCGTACGAGGTCTCCCGTGCGCTCGACCCTTACACCGGGGCCGTCGGGGCGGGCGTGTTCACGCATCTCGTGGTCGAAGAGGGCCAGCATGCTCTGGGGTTCCATCCGCGCATCCGACCACGGGGAGCCCGGCCGGGCCATCAGGTTTCCCGGGCGGATGCGTCAACAGGGCCGGTGGGGGCAGATGGAAGTGATCTTGATCCGGTCACGACGAACAGGGGTGGGGCACCCGATGCCGATACAGGTGCGCGGACGCGTCCGAAGAGACCGCCGGTCCGAATTCAGCGTCCGCCGGACGGCGTTCGGCTTCCTTCTCGTCGCCGTACTGGTCTGCGGTGCCGGGCTGACCCTCCGCACGGCCCTGGAGAGCGCCGAACGGCATCCGGTGGCCGCCGTCCTCTCGGTGGTCGCGGTGGTCTCCGGGGCGGCGGCGCTCCTGCGCCGCCGCCGCAACCGCAGGGCGGCCGCCAGGGCGGCGTCGGCGGCTCTGGATGCCGCGTACGAGGTGGTGGACACCGCGCTGGAGGAGCGGCCCGATGCCGTCCCCGAGCCCGTACGGCGCCCCGAGCCGGTCGACTGGGAGGACATGGACCCGTACGGCTTCGAGGAGGCCGTCGCCGCCCTCTGCCGCCGGGACGGCTGCACGGACGCCGAAGTCGTCGGCGGTGCCGGAGATCTGGGGGCCGATGTCGTGGCCACCACGCCCGACGGCCGCCGCCTGGTCGTCCAGTGCAAGAGGTACACGTCCGAGAACAAGGTCGGCTCGCAGGACCTCCAGCGTTTCGGCGGCACGTGCTACGCCGTGCACGAGGCCGGGACGGCCGTCGTCGTCACCACCGGAGCCTTCACCGAACCGGCTCTCGAGTACGCGGAGCAGTGCGGCATCGTGTGCGTCGACCTGGCCGGACTCAAGGCATGGAGCGAGTACGGCGCTCCCCTGCCCTGGCGTGCCGGGGAGGCCGTACAGTCCGTCGAGAGCTGAAACGCCCGCTCAGCGGTCCGTCAGGGCCTGCTGGATCGTACGCATGACCTCGTCGAGCGGTGCGTCGGTCCGGGCCACCGCGACCAGCACCTCGCCCCCGGTGGTCACCGACGCGGCGGGGGGCTTCGCGGGCTCGCTGTCCGCGGTCCGTCCGGCACCGATCCCCGTCCCGAACGTGTCCCGCACGATGGCGAAGGCATGGTCGAGCTGGGCCTCCACATCGCCCTGGCCGCCGGCCCGCAGCCAGCGCCGCAGTACATGGTTGTGCGCGGTGACCACGGCGGATGCGGCCACCTCGGCCAGCAACGGGTCGTCATTGCCCACATGGTGGTCGCGCTCGTCGAAGTGGCCCAGCAGATAGCGGGTGAACAGCCGCTCGTAGCGGGCCACCGAGGCGATTTCGGCCTCGCGGAGCGTGGGAACCTCGCGCGTCAGCTTGTAGCGCGCCACCGAGACCGCCGGCTTCGCCGCGTACATCCTCATGACTTCCTTGATGCCGCGGCACACGGTGTCGAGCGGATGCTCGTGCGCGGGAGCGGCATTGAGGACGGCCTCGGCCCTGACGAGGGTGTCGTCGTGGTCCGGGAAGATGGCCTCTTCCTTGGAGCGGAAGTGGCGGAAGAACGTACGCCGGGCGACCCCGGCAGCGCCCGCGATCTCGTCGACCGTCGTCGCCTCGTACCCCTTCGTGGCGAAGAGTTCCATCGCCGCGGCAGCCAGTTCGCGGCGCATTTTGAGGCGTTGGGCAGCGGCGCGGGTGCCTGCGGCACTTTCCGTGGCGTCGGGCGCGGCGGCGGAACGGGTGGACCTGGCAGGCTGGGACATGGTGTGAACGTAACTCATCCGCGCAGGAGAGTGCGCCTGTGGGGGCGGGTCGCCCGAGGGCCCGAGCAGCCCGCCCCACCCGGCTCCCGGCTCAGCGGCGGGCATATTCGCGGAAGCCGCGCCCCGTCTTGCGGCCGAGGCAGCCGGCGGCCACCAGATGCTCGAGCAGCGGCGCCGGGGCCAGGCCCGGATCGCGGAACTCGCTGTGCAGGACCTTCTCGATGGCGAGCGAGACATCGAGCCCGACGACGTCCAGGAGCTCGAAGGGACCCATCGGGTAGCCCCCGCCCAGCTTCATCGCCGCGTCGATGTCGTCGAGCGTCGCGTAGTGCTCCTCGACCATCTTGATCGCGTTGTTGAGGTACGGGAACAGCAGCGCGTTCACGATGAAGCCGGCCCGGTCCCCGCAGTCGACCGGGTGCTTGCGCACCTTCACGCAGACCTCGCGCACCGTGGCGTGCACGTCGTCGGCGGTCAGCACGGTGCGGACCACCTCGACCAGCTTCATCGCGGGCGCCGGGTTGAAGAAGTGCATCCCGATGACGTCCTGGGGACGCGAGGTGACCTTCGCGATCGCCACGACCGGCAGCGACGAGGTCGTGGTGGCCAGCACCGCGCCCGGCTTGCAGACCTTGTCCAGCGTCGCGAACAGCTGCTGCTTGATGTCCAGGTCCTCGGCGACCGCCTCGACGGCGAGGTCGACCTCGGCGAACGCGTCCAGAGACCCGGCCGGTGTGACCCGGGCGAGCGTCTCCTCGCGCGCCTCGGCCGTCAGCCGCCCCTTGGAGACGGAACGGTCCAGCGACTTGGCGATCCGGGCCTTGGCCGTGTCCGCCTTCTCCTGGCTGCGCGCGGCGAGCACCACGGAGTACCCGGCCTTCGCGAAGACCTCCGCGATGCCCGAGGCCATCGTCCCGGAGCCGGCGACACCCACCGAGGACACCTCGCGCCCGGCCACCGCACCCGCGCTCGCCAGTGGGGTCCGGGCGTCCGGCACCACACTCTGGCCGCCGGGGGCGTCGTACGTGTAGAAGCCGCGGCCCGTCTTGCGGCCGGTCAGGCCCGCCTCGCTGAGCTGGCCGAGCACGGGCGCCGGAGCGTGCAGCCGGTCGTGGGACGCCGAGTACATGGCCTCCAGGACCGTGCGGGCCGTGTCGATACCGATCAGGTCGAGCAGGGCGAGGGGGCCCATCGGCAGCCCGCAGCCCAGCTTCATCGCGGCGTCGATGTCCTCACGGGAGGCGTAGTTCGCCTCGTACATCGCGGCGGCCTGGTTGAGGTAGCCGAACAGCAGCCCGTCCGCGACGAATCCGGGCCGGTCGCCGACCGCGACCGGCTCCTTGCCCAGCTCACGGGCCAGCCGGGTGACGGTCTCGACGGCCGACGGCGCGGTCAGCACGGAGGAGACCACCTCGACGAGCTTCATCGCGGGCGCCGGGTTGAAGAAGTGCATGCCCAGGACGCGCTCGGGGTGCTGCGACTCGGCGGCCAGCCGGGTCACCGACAGGGCGTTCGTGCCTGTGGCGAGGATCGCGGTGGGGGAGACGACCGCGTCGAGCTCCCGGAAGACCTGCTGCTTGATCTCGTAGGTCTCGGGCACGACCTCGATGACCAGCTCCGCGTCCGCTGCGGCCTGGAGATCGGTGAACGTACGGAACCGGGCGAGGATGTCGCGCCGCTCCTGCTCCGTGATCCGCTCGCGCTGCACGGCGCGTGCGGTGGAGGCCTCCAGGGAGGCGACGGCCTGACGGGCGGCGGCTTCGCTGATGTCGATGCCGATGACCTCGCGGCCCGCACGGGCCAGGACCTCGGCGATGCCGGTTCCCATGGTGCCGAGGCCGACGACGGCAATGGTGCTGAGCGGGGTGTCCATCACGGGACTCCAGGGTGAGTGACGACTGAAGAGGAGCACGGGCGGCGCGCGTGGTCGTTGAGAACCGGCGCTCGGCGTGCGGAAGTTGTGTCGTGGTGCTCAGGTCCCGTGCGTGCGGAGCACGCACAGGACCGGAAAAGGCGACGGACTCTGTCCCGAGTCGCGTCTCACAAAGCTGCCGAACCGACAAGCACTCCGGGTGGCTGCGTCACCAGGCCACCGGAGCCGGCGGGTGTGTGTCCCGCTCACATGAGGTTAACCGGCGAGTAACGAGCGCGCCAGCCCTGGAAGGTTGTGCACTGGCACACAGTTGCCGCCGACACGGTGCGTGGGCGCCGATAAGCTGACTGTCATGGATGAGGAGTTGCGCTCGCTGGTGGACAGACTGTGGGACGAGGCCGGGGAACCGGCGCTCTACCGACGGCTCCTGGCCACGGACGACGAGGAGGAGCTGGCGCGCGTTCTCGTCGAGCCCGCGCGCCCGCTGTGGGCGCGCGAGATCGCGGCGTTCCGGCTCGGCTGCCGGGGGGACCGCCGGTCCTTCGAGACGCTGGTCCTTCTCCTCAACCATCGCGACCCGGAGCGCTGCGTCTCGGCCGCCCACGCGCTGCTGCTCCTCGACGACCCCCGAACACCCAGGGCCGCCGCGGCACTTGCCACGAACACACTGCGCACGGCCTACGCCCTGCACCCGGTGCGCCTGCTGGCCGCCCTGCGCGCACCGGAGTCGGTGCCCGCGCTGGTCAGTACCCTGCGGCGGCTGCTGACGCCGGAGGAGCCGCACTGGCGCGTCGCGCTCGCCTGCGTGGAGGGGCTGGGGAGCCTGGGTGACCGCGAGGCCCGGCCGGTCCTGGAGGCGGCGCTGCCCCATCCCCGCCTCGGCAGGGCGGCGGCCGAGGCGCTCAGCCGGCTGCCGGTCCGGTGAGCGCGCGCACGTACCGGACCTCGGGCACCATGGCGCCGCCCGCCTCGAAGGGCTCCTCGGCGCCGTCCGGCAGGAAACCGGCCCGCTCGTAGAAGCGGCGGGCGGGCGTGTTGTCCTTGAGTACCCAGAGCGACATCTCGTGGAAACCGGCCGCCACGGCACGGGCGGTCAGCTCGGCCAGGAGTGCACGGCCGGCCCCCGCACCGGTCCGTTCCGGGTGTACGTAGATCGCGTACAGCTCGCAGCGCCCGGGCAGGCGGGGGTCGTCGCGGTCGGGACCGTAGCAGGCCCAGCCGGTGACGGCGGAGTCCGGTTCCTTGCGGGAGACGACGTCGACGGCCTGGCCCGCGGCGAGGTACCCGCGCCGACGCTCGGCATCCCGCGCGATGTCCATCGCGTCCAGATAGGGCTGCGGGATGATTCCGGCGTACGCGCTCTGCCAGCCGCGCACCCGGATCTCGGCCACGGCGTCGCAGTCGTCGAGCGTCATGTCCTGTATGTGCACGCCGGGGGCGTACGCGGGAGTGGGTCGTGTCGTCATACGGCCCATCCTGGCGTACGCCCCCGGCGGTGCGGCTGCGCGGTCGGACGTCAGCTGCGGAAGCCGAGCAGCCCGTGCAGCGTGGCGCCCTTCGTGCTCGTGCCTGCCTTCGCAGCCTTCTGCGGCTTCGGCTCGGGCTGTGCCGCGCAGACCGCGTCGGCCCCGCTGCCGCCGGCGCGCGGGAGGGTGCCGTCGGTGAGGTAGTCCACCAGATACGCGTCCAGGCAGTTGCTGCCGCTCAGGCTGATGCCGTGGTTGCCGCCGCCCTCCTCGACGACCAGGCTGGAGCCACTGAGCCGGCGGTTCATGGTGACACCGCCCTCGTAGGGCGTGGCGGCGTCGTCGGTGGCCTGGAAGAGCAGCGCCGGCGGGATCTTGTCGTTGGTGACCTGCACCGGCTCCAGGGGTTCCACCGGCCAGGTGGCACACGGGGCGTTGTACCAGGTGTTGTTCCATGACATCAGGGGCGCCTTGCGGTGCGCCTCCCAGGTGTCGTTGCGCCAGATGCTCCAGGTCCGGGGCCAGGCGGCGTCACGGCACTGCACGGCCGCGTAGACGGAGTAGCCGTTGTCGCCGCTCGCGTCGATGGCCCCGAAGGTCTTGTACGCGGAGACGAGCGCTTGCTGGTCCTTGTCTTTCACGTACGCCGCGAACGTCTGGGCCAGAGAGGGCCAGTAGCCGTTGTAGTACCCGCCGGGCAGGAAGGTGTCCTCCAGTTCGCTGGGGCCGACCCTGCCGCCCGCGGGGTGCTGCTTCACCGCGGCGCGCATGCCGTACCAGGCGGCTTCGACCTCCGCCGGGTCGGTGCCGAGCCCGTAGGTGGCGTCGTTCTTCGCGATCCAGGCCGCGAACGCCTTGTGGCGGGCGTCGAACGCGTGGTCCTGGCCGAGGTTGTCCTCGTACCAGACGCCGTCAGGGTCGACGATCGAGTCGAGGACCAGGCGTCGCACGCGCTCCGGGAACAGCTTTGCGTACACCGCGCCGAGGTAGGTGCCGTAGGAGTAGCCGAGGTAGTTGATCCGCTGCGATCCGAGCGCCCGGCGGATCACGTCGAGGTCCTTCGCGGTGCTGACGGTGTCCATGAAGGGCAGCAGGTCGCCGTGCTTCTTGCCGCAGGCCGCGGCGAAGGACGCGGCCCGGTCCCTGTTGGCCTTCTCGGCCGGGTAGGAGTCCGGCACAGCGTCGGGGCGCACCGGGTCGAAGTACTTCGGTACGCAGTTCAGTGCGGGGGTGCTCTTCCCGACCCCGCGCGGGTCGAACCCGATCACGTCGTACTGGGCGGCGACCTTGCCGGGCAGCGAGGACGCCACGAATCCGGCCATCGAGAGCCCGCTCCCGCCGGGGCCGCCGGGGTTGACCAGCAACGGACCCTGTGAGGTCTTCGCCGTGTGCGGGATCCGGGAGAGAGCGAGAGTGACCTGTCTACCCGACGGGCGGTCGTGGTCCAGCGGGGTACGGACCGTTGAGCACTGCAGGTTCGGATACGACTTCGTCCCGCAGGCCTTCCACTTGAGTGGTGCGACGGCACGCGGTGCGGCCGTACCCGTTCCGGCGGTCGCGGTGGACGGCACGGCGGTCACCAGACCCGCGACCGTGGCGCCGACTGCGACCAGAATTCGTGCACGTTTCGTCATATGGCCTCCCGTGGTGGAGGGAACGCGCCTGTGAGCGGCACAGCCCCCGCCGGATGCTCCCCGAATTCGGGCACGGCAGGACAGATTTCGGCGAGATTTGACCCGTTTGGGCAGTCGGACACAGGCGGTCAGAGCAGGGTCAGCTGGGTGGGGCCGGGGGTGGGACCGTCGGGCAGGGGCACCGGTACCTCGGGTGCGGAGGCCCGGCGGGCTTCGCCCCGGTGCGCGGGACCGATGCCGAACTCGGCCGCCAGTTCATGCACCCGGCGGGTGATGCGGCGCTGGTACCAGGTCGGCGCGTACGCCCCGTCGGCGTACATCCGGTCGTACCGTCGCACCAGGTGCGGGTGGTGCTCGCCCAGCCACTGCATGAACCACTCGCGGGCGCCGGGGCGCAGATGCAGCACGAGCGGGGTCACCGAGGTCGCCCCGGCGGCGGCGATGGCGCGGACGGTGGTGCGCAGCTGGTCGGGGCTGTCGCTGAGGAAGGGGATGACCGGCGCCATGAGCACACCGCAGCCGATGCCGTTGTCGGTGAGGGTGCGCACGACGTCCAGGCGGCGCTCGGGTGAGGGCGTGCCCGGTTCGACCGTGCGCCACAGGCCGGGGTCGGTGAAACCGACGGAGACGGAGATGCCGACCTCGGTGACCTCGGCCGCCTGCCGGAGCAGCTCCAGGTCGCGCAGGATCAGGGTGCCCTTCGTCAGGACGGAGAAGGGGTTCGCGTGATCGCGCAGGGCCGTGATGATGCCCGGCATCAGCCGGTAGCGGCCTTCCGCCCGCTGGTAGCAGTCGACATTGGTGCCCATCGCGATGTGCGCGCCGTGCCACTGCCTGGACGCGAGGTGGCGGTTCAGCAACTCGCCCGCGTTGATCTTGACGACGATCTGGGAGTCGAAACCGAGGCCGGTGTCCAGGTCCAGATAGCTGTGGGTCTTGCGGGCGAAGCAGTACACGCAGGCGTGGGAGCAACCGCGATAGGGGTTCACGGTCCATTCGAACGGCATACGGGACGCGCCGGGCACCCGGTTCACGATCGAGCGGGCCCGGATCTCGTGGAAGGTGATCCCCCGGAATTCGGGGGTGTCGAAGGTGCGCGTGGTCACCGCGTCCGCAGCGAAGAGCGCGCCGTTCCTCGCCTTTGCGGTGTTATCGGCCAGATTGTCCCAGCGCATGGACGCCTCCTTGGTAGCACTGCGCAGAGAATAGAACACTTGTTCCCTTGATCGTGCGCGGCGGGATGGTGAGGCCCGATTTTGAGGGGCAGTACCGGAGGTGGTTGGCTCAGCACCCCCCGAACAACCGAGTGCTGAGGAGCAGGCATGGCGCAGGTCGAGGCCACGACGGAGCGGATCATCGCGGCGGACGCAGAGACTGTGTTCGATGCGCTGGCCAACTACAAGGAGGTCCGGGGCAAGGTGCTGACGGGCCACTTCAGCGAGTACGAGGTGCGTGAGGGCGGAGACGGCGAAGGCACCCTCGTGCACTGGAAGCTCCAGGCCACCAGTAAGCGGGTCCGTGACTGCCTGCTCGAAGTCACCGAGCCGACCGATGGACAGCTGATCGAGAAGGACCGCAACTCCTCCATGGTCACCACCTGGACCGTCACTCCGGCCGGTGAGGGCAAGTCCAAGGCCGTCGTTTCGACCGTCTGGGACGGCGCCGGCGGCATCGGCGGGTTCTTCGAGCGGACCTTCGCGCCCAAGGGCCTCGGCCGGATCTACGACGAGCTGCTGCAGAACCTCGCCACCGAGGTCGAGAAGTAGCCCGTGCGCTGACTCCGTCGGCTCCACAGCCGGCCTCACCGGAACGAGTGGTTTTCCGGGACGGCCGGTTGTGCGCCGTAGCGCCTCCCACCGGCGCATAAGCCCTCTGTGTGCGCCGCCCGTGCGCCCGGTCGCGTTTGCCCTGCCTTGCCGCCTGATGCGAGAAATGGGCGGCGCAGCAGCGACGAGGGGAGCGTCACGTGGTGGGTGGGATCACTCTGGTGAAGGACCAGCCGAGTGGTGCAGGGGGCGCCGCGCCCGCGCCGCCCCCACCGCCTGCCGCATCAGCTGCGGAGACCAGCCCCCGCCGGGTCCGCCTCGTCTTCCTCGGGCTGATGCTCACGCTGCTGCTCGCGGCACTCGACCAGATGATCGTGGCCACCGCCCTGCCGAAGATCGTCGGCGAGCTCCACGGTCTGGACAAGATGTCCTGGGCCGTCACGGCCTATCTGCTCGCCTCCACCATCGGCCTTCCGGTCTACGGAAAGCTCGGCGACCTCTTCGGCCGCAAGGGCGTCTTCCAGTTCGCGATCGTCGTCTTCGTCATCGGCTCCGCGCTCGCCGGCTGGTCGCGCACGATGGACGAACTCATCGCCTTCCGGGCCGTCCAGGGCATCGGCGGCGGCGGACTCATGATCGGCGTCCAGGCGATCATCGCCGACATCGTCCCGCCCAGGGAACGGGGCCGCTACATGGGTCTCATCGGGGCCGTCTTCGGTCTCGCGTCGGTCGCGGGCCCCCTGCTCGGCGGCTTCTTCACCGACCACACCTCCTGGCGCTGGTGCTTCTACATCAACGTGCCGTTCGGCCTGCTCACCCTCGCCGTCATCGCCGTCGTACTGAAACTCCCCAAGCCGGCTGTCCGCCCGCGCCTCGATGTGCTGGGGGCGTTGCTGCTCGCCGCCGCCTCGACCTGCCTGGTGCTGCTGACCAGTTGGGGTGGTACGGAGTACGCATGGGGCTCGCGCACCGTCCTGGGACTCGCCGCCGGGGCTGCCGGAACGACTCTGCTCTTCCTCGCCGTCGAACACCGGGCGGCCGAACCCGTCATCCCCCTGCGGCTGTTCCGCGACTCGGTCTTCAACGTCACGGCTCTGGTGGGGGCCGTCGTCGGGGTCGCGCTCTTCGGAGCAGCCAGCTATCTGCCGACGTACCTGCAGATGGTCGAGGGTGCGACCGCGACCGAGTCGGGGCTGCTGATGCTGCCCATGATGGGCGGCATCGTCGGCGCGTCCATCGTCTCCGGCCAGCTGATCTCGCGGACCGGGCGCTACCGGATCTACCCCCTCCTGGGCAGTGCGGTCTCAACCGTGGGCATGTGGCTGCTCTCGCGGCTGGAGACCGACACCTCACCGGTCGAATACGGCTTCGGGCAGGCCGTCCTGGGCATCGGGATCGGGCTGGTCATGCCGGTGCTGGTCCTCGCCGTGCAGAACTCCGTGCGCCCCGCCGACCTCGGCAGCGCCACCAGCGCCAACAACTACTTCCGGCAGATCGGCGGCAGCGTCGGCGCCGCGATCTTCGGAACCCTGTTCGCGGGGCGGCTCGCGGACGCCCTCGGTGTGCGGCTCCCCTCCGGAGCCGGCCTGCCCGATCCGGAGTCGATCACCCCGCAGCTGGTCCACGCCATGGAGCCCGCGCTGCGCGACGCCTATATCCAGGCGTACGCCGACGCGATGCCGCGGATCTTCCTCTACCTCGTGCCGGTGCTGCTGCTCGGCCTGTTCCTCGCCTTCTTCCTCAAGGAGAAACCCCTGGTGTCCCACCACACCCCCGGCACGGCCGCCGACCCGTCCGCGACGCACCCCACCATCCCCGCAGCACGCACCGACCCCGGCCCACCGCCCACCGGACGCATGTCGGGCGTCCCGGTCTGCGGCAGCGTCCAGCACCCCGACGGTACGAAGGTGGGGCGGGCCGCGCTCACTCTCATCGACGTCCAGGGGCAGCAGATCGGACGTGGTGCGAGTGCCGACGACGGGAGGTACGCGCTGAGTGCGCCGGGTGCCGGTTCGTACGTGCTGATCGCCGCGGCGGGCGGGCACCAGCCGCAGGCCGTCAGCGTCACCGTCGGCGAGCGGCCGGTGGAGCTCGATGTGGTGCTCGGCGGTGCGGGACGGCTCGCAGGCGCGGTCGTCACCCCCGACGGCGCCCCCGTCCGCGATGCGGCGGTGACGCTCACCGATGTGCGCGGCGAAGTCGTCGCGACCACCCGCACGGGGCGCGAAGGCAGTTATGTGATCGGCGAGTTGGTGGCCGGTGAGTACACCCTGGCGGCCAGCGCCCCGGCCTTCCGCCCCGCCGCCCTGCCGGTCGGCGTGCAGGCCGCCAGGGAGACCAGGCAGGACATCGAACTGGCCGGTGGCGCCGTGCTGCGCGGTGTCGTACGGGCCCCCGGCGGGCGGGTCGTCGAGGACGCCAGGGTCACCCTGCTGGACGCGGCGGGCAATGTCGTCGACACCCTCGCCACCGGACCTGACGGAGCGTTCCGCTTCGTGGACCTGTCGACCGGTGAGTACACCGTGATCGCCGCCGGCTACCCGCCGGTCGCCACGGTGCTCCAGGTCCCGGGAGGTGGACGGACCGAACGCGATCTCCAGCTGGGGCACGAGGACTGAACAGCCCCGGACCGACCGGCACGGGAGGACGCCTGACAGCGGACCTGCGAGCCCGGCTCCGCAGGTCCGCACCCCTCGTGGTCACGGCAGCAGACGCGGCCTCCGCTTCGCCGCTACGTCCTCGACCCAGCCGAAACACATCACGGCGCCGGCTATCAGCACCCAGGCGACACCGAACTGCACCCAGAGGCTGTCCAGCGGAAGGTGCCGCTCCAGCGCCGGCACCTCCCACATCAGATCGATCAGCGGCACGGCGCCCATCAGGGCTACCTCGTGCCAGAGATAGACGGTCACGGCGCGCGCGTTGAACACGGTGACGATCCGGTCTGCCACCGGATGGCGCTCGAGCGCGTCGAACCGGGGCCGGAAGCGCAGCAGAATCAGCACGAACCCCGCCGACCACAGGGTCTGGGCAAGCGGAATGTCATCCAGGTCGAACGAGCCGTCCACCCGGTGCCGCACCGCCCACCAGGCACCGGCGGCCATCAGCGGCAGCGCGGCTGCAGCCACCCCCGCCCCGCGGAGCCGGTCGAGGACGCCCTCCCGGTGCGCGAAGCCCAGCAGCCAGCAGAACAGGAACACCGACAGGTCGCTGAGTGCGCTGCCGAGGCGCCCCTCCGGCACGCCCGTCACCGTCTCCAGGACCACGACGGGCACGAGCGACAGCGCGAGCACAGGCAGGGGAGCGAACCGGAAGACGCGCAGCAGAACCGGCGACAGCAGCACGAACCACAGATAGGCGCGCAGATACCAGAGCACCGCCCAGGCCTGCTCACCCCACGCGTTGCCCGGCGGATCACCGAGCGGAAGCACCCAGTACAGAACATCCGGCCCGGGCACCCAGCCGTGCAGCAGCATCGCCACCCCGAGTACGAGACCGAAGACCCACACCGGGATCAGCAGCCTGCGCAGCCGGCCACGGATCACCCCCGCGGCGGGCCGTTCCAGCGAGCGGGCCATGAGCGATCCGGCCAGTGCGAACATCACGCCCATGGAGGGGAAGAGGAACCCCAGCCAGGGCCACCCGAAGGTGTGGTAGGCCACGACCCGTACGAGCGCCAAGGCCCGCAGCGCGTCGAAGGAGCGGTCGCGTCCGGCTCCCGGCCCGGCCACCGCAGGCGGCGCGAGTGTCGTCCTGCGGTGCGCACCCGCCATCACCCCGCCTCCGCACCCGGCTGGGGCGCGCCCACTTCGCCGGTGCGCTTGAGCTTCTGCCAGCGCAGCCGGCCACCCGTCGCGGCGGTCACACACGAGTGGATCAGCACGAGGTACATCAGCTGCCGGTACGCGAGCTGCTGGAGCGGCAGCATCAGCAGATACCGGTACTTCTCCCGGTCGAGACGGAAGGCATAGGCCGCGCAGAACAGTTGCACGCCCAGCACCGCGAGCCACGCCAGCAGCGAGGCCCTGAAGTCCACGAAGACCATCGCGTAGACCGTGAACACATCGATGAGCGGGGCGAACACCGGCGTGACGATCTGGAAGAGGACGACCAGCGGCATGCCGACCCGACCGAAGCGCCCGGACGGCCCCCGGTCGGTCACGGACCCGCGGTGCTTCCAGAGCGCCTGCATCGTGCCGTAACTCCAGCGGTAGCGCTGACGCCACAACTGGCCCAGCGACGCCGGTGCTTCGGTCCAGGCGCGGGCGTGTTCGGCGTACACGACCCGCCAGCCCGCGCGGTGCAGGGCGATGGTGATGTCGGTGTCCTCGGCGAGGGTGTCCTCACTCATCCCGCCGACCTCCAGGACCGCAGCTCGGCGGAACGCCCCGATCGCGCCGGGGATGGTGGGCATGCAGCGCAGCAGGTCGTACATCCTGCGGTCCAGGTTGAAGCCCATCACGTACTCGATGTGCTGCCAGGCGCCGATCATCGTGGAGCGGTTGCCGACCTTCGCGTTGCCCGCGACGGCGCCGATCGCCGGGTCGGCGAAGGGCTGTACGAGCCGGTGCACCGTGTCGGCTTCGAAGACGGTGTCCCCGTCCATCATCACGACGATGTCGTAACGTGCCTGCTGCACACCGTTGTTGAGAGCTGCGGATTTGCCCGCGTTCTCCTGTCGCACGACCCGGACGTTGGGCACGCCGAGCGACTCGGCGATCTCGGCCGTGCCATCGGTCGATCCGTCGTCGACGACCAGGATCTCGATCGGATGTGTGCTCGCCGCAAGGGAGTTGATGGTTCCGGCGATGCACTCCTTCTCGTTGTACGCGGGAACGATCACGCTCACCGGTCCGGTCACCTCCGGACCCCAGGAGAACCGGCGCCGGTTGCGCTGCCGGTAGTGGCGCCGCGCGAGCAGGAGCATCATGCCGAACCGGCCCAGGACGGCGAACCCGACGACCGCCA
The DNA here is from genome assembly GCF_042736635.1 of Streptomyces sp. NPDC060035. Classification (NCBI taxonomy): domain Bacteria; kingdom Bacillati; phylum Actinomycetota; class Actinomycetes; order Kitasatosporales; family Streptomycetaceae; genus Streptomyces; species Streptomyces sp. NPDC060035. The sequence goes on along the minus strand of NZ_JBHWVO010000001.1, from coordinate 528,901 downwards.
GCACCGCCGCCAGCCCGGGCACCGTCCATTCGGCGACCGTGACAGCGGCGAGCAGCGCGCGGCCCTCCCACCGTGTGGCCGTGTCCGCCGTGCGATGGGCGGCCTGCGCGGCGTTTCCCAGCGCGCCCTGCGCGACAGGGCCGGGCTGCTGATCCTGCTGTCCCTGCGACGCCTCGGCGGACTGCTGCTGCGCGCCGCTGACGGTGGTGAAGGTGTAGCCCTTCGCCTTCATCTTCTTGATGTACTCCGGCAGCGCGGCCAGGGTCTCGGAACGGTCGCCCCCGGAGTCGTGGAAGAGCACCGAGGCGCCTTTCCCGTCCTTCGGCGTCGCCCATTTGATGATCTTGGAGACCCCGGGTCGCTGCCAGTCCTCGCTGTCGGTGTCGATGAACACGCTGGTGTAGCCCATCGCGCCGAGCCGCTGGTAGACGGGCCAGCTGTAGTCGTCGATCGCCGCGTTCGTCGAGGAGTACGGGGCACGGAACAGCGTCGTCGTGATGCCCGCTGCCCCCGCCAGTGCGAGCTGTGTCTGGGCGATCTCCCGCTTGACCCGGGCCTCGCTCTGATAGGAGAGGTCGACATGGGTGAAGGTGTGGACCCCAACTTCGCTGCCGTCGTCGACCACCCTGCGCACCACGTCCGGGTAGCGCGAGATCATCGAGCCGACGAGGAAGAAGGTGCCCGGCACGTCGTTGTCGTCCAGGACGTCGAGCACCTTGTCGGTCCACTCCGGATCGGGGCCGTCGTCGAAGGTCAGCACGATCGTCCTGTCCGGTACGGACTGCGCACGGGCGCTGCCGCCGGCGAAGCTCAGGAGCGGCCCGCCGTCCAGGACACTGTCGGGCACGGTGTCCGAGGAGGCGTCGGAGCGCACCCGCTGGTCGTCGCCGACCTCGGCGCGCAGATAGCCGTCGAGGAGCATGGCGCAGGCGAGCCCCAGCAGAAGGAGCAGGGCCATGATCACGCGGGGTTCCGGGACCGCCTGGCGCCGGACCCGGTCGATCGTGCCGGGTGTGGCGTGCCGCCGTCGGGACGCGGCCATCAGCCCGCCCCGCCGGACGGGGTCGGCGTGCCGAAAGGCTTCGGAGCGCCGCTCGGGGGCGCCCCGGAGCCGCTCGGGGCCGAGCCGTACCCGGGCCGCATCCCGCCGCCCGGGCCCGCCTCCGCGGCCGGTCCGCCGTCGAAGGGCAGCAGCTGGGACGGGGTCAGCGAGATGCCGCCCATGAAGGCGAGCCCGAGCACGGCGGCGTAACCGGCGCAGGTGATGCCCAGCAGCGTGCCGGCACGGCGCAGCAGCCGGGCCCGACGGCCGGAACTGTCCACGAACACGGGTCCCGCCTGGGACCGTCCCGCCGAGCGGGGCCGCCCTGCGTGTGCTCGACGCCGGCCGCGCGGTGCCGGGTTCTTCTCGATGACGGGGTCGGATTGCATGTGCGCATGGTGGCGAACCTCGTTGTGTGAAGTCTGGAGCTTTGCTGGCCGCCCGCTGTGAAAGGGCGCCGAACCTGTCGGGCCGCTGAGAGTGCGACCGGCGCCCGAGACGCCCAGAACCCGGCACCAGCCTTCCCTGGACGGCGAGTTGACGGAGATCGAGGATCTCTGACTGCCCCGCCCATGAGTTTCCTGTGTCTTCGCACGGACCGGTGATGTGAGAGGTTCGTCCTGCCCCGGCATCATCGGTTGCCGTTCGGGGGCGCTCATTCCGAGAGCAGGTGCACACATGTTGCAAAGGCGCACACGGGCTTCCTCCGTCGTTGCCGGACTGGTCGCGCTGGGCCTCGCCTGCTCGGCCTGCGCGACGGGAACAGCGGCCGACCCGGCCAAGGGGTCCGCCCCGTCCCCTCACGGCACACCGCAGACCGCCTACACCCCGTACGTGAGTGCCACGACCCCCGCCGACACCGACAGCGCCGCTTCCACCGATACGTACAACCTGGCCTTCGTCATCTCGGACGGCTCCGGTTGCACGCCCGTCTGGGGCGGCACCGAATCCGCCACCAGCGACGCGGTCGTGGCGCGCGTCACCGCGCTCACCGCCACCGGGGCGGACATCCGGGTCTCCTTCGGCGGTGCTGCGGGCACCGAGACGGCTCTGGCCTGCGACAGTGCGGAGGAACTGGCCGACGCCTACGCCGAGGTGCTCGACGCGGTCGGCGCCACCAAGGCCGACTTCGACATCGAGGGCGACGCGCTGACCGACCGGGCCTCGGTCACCCGCCGCAACGAGGCCCTCGCCCTCCTCCAGAAGGAGCGCGACCTCGACATCACGTACACGCTTCCTGTGATGCCCGACGGACTGGAGAACACCGGGCTCGCCCTCATCGAGGACGCGGCCGACCAGGGCGTCGGACTCTCCGCGGTCAACATCATGGCCATGAACTACAGCTCGTCCCACCGCGGCGACATGGGTGACTACGCGGAGCAGGCCGCACAGGCGGCCCATGACCAGCTCGTGGACGTACTGGGGCTGTCGCAGGACGCGGCGTGGCGGGCGCTGCACCTCACCGTGATGATCGGGGTCAACGACGTGGCGGGGGAGATCTTCACCCTCGCCGACGCCGCGTCCCTGCGCGGCTTCGCCACCCGTCAGGGCGTCGGTGCGCTCTCCATGTGGGCGGCCTTCCGCGACCGGGCGTGCGCCGACGGCGAGGACACGACGGTGGCCGGCGACACCTGCAGCGGGGTCGAACAGGAGGCGGGAGCGTTCGCCGAAGCCCTGAGTGGCTGAGCGGACGAGTGGCTGACCCGTCCGGGGCTCTCAGCGCAGCGGGTCCTGACGTACCAGCGTCATCAGTGCCTGCGCCCCCGGGCTCATGGCCCGGGCCGGCGGGAGCAGCACCACGCTCTCGTAGACCGGCCGGTGCGCACCGTCGAGCTCCACCTCCACGAGCCCTCGCGCCTCCTGCTTGCGGGAGAAGTGGTGCGGCACCACTGCGATGCCCAGGCCCTCGTGCACCAGCTCCAGCAGGCTGTGCACGTCGTTGACCTCGAGCGCCACCGTACGGCGCACCCCCGCCGCGGCGAATGCCTCGTCCGCCGCGCGGCGCGGGCCCCAGTCCGGGTGGAAGTCGATGAACGACTCCCCGTGCAGTCCTGTCCACGCCACCCGGGGCACCTCTGCGAGACGGTGACCGGGTGTGCACAGGACGACCATGGGCTCCCGCGCCAGTGGCATGAGCTCGCCCGGCCACTCCAGAGGGCTGACGGTGGCGGCGAACGCGAGGTCCAGGCGCCCGCCGGCAACCCCCTCCAGCAGGCTGGAGGTACCCTCCTGCCGCAGCCGGATCTCCATGTGCGGATGGTCCCGGTGGAAGGCCGCGAGCAGCCGGGCCGGGCTGACCCCGGCCACGCACTGCTCGACCCCCAGCGTCAGCGTGCCGCGCAGCAGCCCCCGTACGGCATCGACGGCGTCCCTCGCCGCCCTCGCCCCCGCCAGCGTGCGCTCCGCCTCCACGAGCAGTGCCTGCCCCGCCTCGGTGAGCCGCACCGTGCGCGTCGTGCGGCTGAACAAGGGGGTCTTCAGCTCGTGCTCCAGCGCACGGACGGACGCGGACAGCCCGGACTGGGACACGGCGAGACGTTCGGCCGCGCGGGTGAAGTGCTGCTCCTCGGCGACGGCTACGAAGTGCTCCAGCTGGCGCAGTTCCATGATTGAGCAATCTAATCGATGAATCCCAGTGGAATCTCCTGTTGGACCGCTGGATCGTTCTCCGTCAGTCTGGACGCTGCGCACCAGACCTGGCGCGTCCCCCGGACCTCTCCCGTGGAGTGCTTGCATGTACCTTCCGTCCGCCGACCGCTATGCCGCCATGCCCTACCGGCGCACCGGACGCAGTGGTCTGCTGCTTCCCGCGCTGTCGCTCGGGCTCTGGCACAACTTCGGAGGCGACCGGACCCCGGAGACGCAGAGCCGGATCCTCCGCAGGGCGTTCGACCTGGGCATCACCCACTTCGACCTGGCCAACAACTACGGCCCACCGCCCGGCTCCGCCGAGATCACGATGGGCCGCGCCCTGAAGACGGACTTCGCCCGTCTCCGGGACGAGATCGTCATCTCCACCAAGGCCGGCTACGACATGTGGGACGGCCCGTACGGGGAGTGGGGATCCCGTAAGTACCTGCGCTCCTCGCTGGACCAGAGCCTCACCCGGCTCGGGCTCGACTACGTCGACATCTTCTACTCCCACCGCTTCGACCCCGACACCCCGCTCGAGGAGACGATGGGTGCGCTCGACGCCGCGGTGCGGCAGGGCAAGGCGCTCTACGCCGGCATCTCCAACTACTCCGCCGAGCAGACCCGCGAGGCCGCCCGGATCCTGAACGACCTGGGCACCCCGCTCCTCATCCACCAGCCCCGCTACTCGATGCTCGACCGCTGGGTCGAGGACGGGCTGCTGGACACGCTGGACGAGCTCGGCACCGGATCCATCGCCTACTCACCGCTCGAGCAGGGCATCCTCTCCGACCGCTATCTGCGGGGCATTCCCGAGGGATCGCGGGCGTCGGGCACCAGCCCGTTCCTGTCGGCCGACGCCGTCACCCCCGAGCTGGTGAGCCGGCTGGGCGCGCTGAACGAGCTGGCACAGGAGCGTGGACAGTCCCTGGCCCAGCTGGCGCTGGCCTGGGTGCTGCGCGGCGGCCGGGTCACCTCCGCCGTCGTCGGCGCGAGCAGCGTCGCCCAGCTGGAGAACAGCGTGGCGACGATCCGCAACCTGGAGTTCGGTGAGGAGGAGCTCGCCCGGATCGACGAGCTGGTCAAGGGCACGGTCCGCCCCTGACGTCCTGACGGGTCAGAGCCAGCCGTTGCGCCGGAAGCCGCGGTGGATGACGAAACAGGCGACGGTCATCACGCCCACGACGAACGGGTAACCGTAGGTCCAGTGCAGTTCCGGCATGTACTCGAAGTTCATGCCGTACACCCCGCACACCATGGTGGGTACGGCGATGACCGCGGCCCAGGCGGTGATCTTGCGCATGTCCTCGTTCTGGGCGACGGTCACCTGCGCGAGATGGGCCTGCAGCACGGAGTCGAGCAGCGCGTCGAACGCGGCGATCTGCTCGGCCGTGCGGGCCAGGTGCCCGGCGACATCACGGAAGTAGGGCTGGAAGTCGGGCCCCACCGGCTCCATCGTGCGGCTCGCCAGGGCCTGCAGCGGCCGGTCCAGCGGGGACACCGCCCTCTTGAACTCCAGCAGTTCACGCTTCAGCTGGTAGATGCGGCCCGCGTCGCCCCGGCCGGCCTGCTCGCTGAAGACGGCGGTCTCCACGGCGTCGATGTCGCTCTGCATGGCCTCGGCCACGGCGAGATAGGTGTCGACCACCTGGTCGGCTATCGCGTGCAGTACGGCTGCGGGCCCCTTCGCCAGCTGCTCGGGTGCGGACTCCAGGCCCTCGCGCAGCGGGCCGAGCGAGCCGTGGCTGCCGTGCCGGACGGTGATCACGAAGTCGGCGCCGGTGAAGACCATGATCTCCCCGGTGTCGACCACCTCGCTGGTCGCGGTGAGCTCCTCGTGCTCGACGTAACGGCAGGTCTTGAACACGGCGAACAGCGTCTCGTCGTACCGCTCCACCTTGGGCTGCTGATGGGCGTGCACCGCGTCCTCGACGGCGAGCGGATGCAACGCGAACAGCTCTGCGACATCCGCGAATTCGGCTGCGGTCGGCTCGTGGAGCCCGAGCCAGACGAAGCCCCGGCCGGAGGCACGGACGCGGCGCAGGGCCTCGTCCGCCGGGCAGTCGGACGGATGCCGCAGCCCGTCCACGTACAGCACGGAATTGACCACCGCGCTGCCGAGCGGGGAGCGCGCCGGGTGGCTCAGATCCACCTTGCTGCGGTAAACGCGGCGGACCGCATGGCGGAGACTGCGGATCAACGGCACGGGGGCTCCTTCGCACGTTCGGCGGCCAGTGTGCCACCGGCGCCGGACCGTCCGTCGGCTGCCCCCGGCATCACCGGACTGGACCAGTGACAGATCCCGGCCGCACTGGTCCGGTGCCCCTCCCGGCGCGTACCGTTGTGCCAGCACGAAGATCTTCTTCCCGGAGAGCGGGCAGGGGATATCCGTCAACCGTGCGGGTACCCATGTCGCGCGACCGATGCGGTAGCCGCAGGAACCGCAACCGACCGACCAGCGACAGGACCCCGTACCGTGAAGATCCTCGTCAGCGCCGACATGGAGGGCGCCACCGGCGTGACGTGGCCGGCCGATGTGCTGCCCGGCACCCCGCAGTGGGAGAGGTGCCGCTCCCTGTTCACCTCCGATGTGAACGCGGCGGCCCTCGGCTTCTACGACGGGGGTGCCGACGAGGTACTCGTCAACGAAGCCCACTGGAGCATGCGCAATCTGCTGCTGGAGCGGCTCGACGACCGGGTCCAGATGCTCACCGGCAGGCACAAGTCCCTCTCCATGGTCGAGGGCATCCAGCACGGGGACGTCGACGCCATCGCGTTCGTCGGCTACCACACCGGTGCCGGCACGGAGGGCGTACTCGCGCACACCTATCTCGCCAACTCCATCACCGGGGTCTGGCTGAACGGTGTCCGTGCCAGTGAGGGCCTGCTCAACGCCCATGTCGCGGCGGAGTACGGCGTTCCGGTTATTCTGGTCACCGGCGACGACCTGACCTGCAAGGACGCCCACACCTATGCCCCCGACGCACGCAAGGTCGCCGTCAAGGACTACGTCTCGCGGTACGCGGCCGTGTGCCGCACCCCGACCCGTACCGCAGCCGACATCCGGGCCGCGGCAAAGGACGCGACCGTGCTCGCCGTGCGCCACGCACCGGTGACCGGTGGCTCCTTCACGGTGGAGCTGGAATTCGACGCCGAGCACCTGGCGGCGGCCGCGACCGTTGTCCCCGGCGTGGCGCCGAGCGGTGAGCGGCGCGTCGCCTACACCAGCGGGACGATGTACGAAGGTATTCGCACGTTCAAGGCGGTGACGACGATCGTGTCGTCCGCCGTGGAGGAGCAGTATGGCTGAGGCGACCGACCTGCCCGGACCCGTCGACGACCGGGCGCTCGACGAAGTGGTGACGTTCACCTCCGAACTGATCCGGATCGACACCACCAACCGCGGCGACGACAGCTGCCGGGAGCGCCCGGCCGCCGAGTACGTCGCCGAGCGGCTGGCCGATGCCGGACTGGAGCCCACGCTGCTCGAGCGCACGCCCGGACGGACCAACGTGGTCGCCCGGATCGAGGGCACCGATCCGTCCGCCGACGCGCTCCTCGTACACGGGCACCTCGATGTGGTGCCCGCCGAGGCCGCCGACTGGACCGTGCACCCGTTCTCGGGCGAGGTGCGCGACGGGGTCGTATGGGGACGCGGCGCCGTCGACATGAAGAACATGGACGCGATGGTCCTCAGTGTCGTCCGGGCCTGGGCGCGCGCCGGTGTCCGCCCGCGCCGGGACATCGTCATCGCCTACACGGCCGACGAGGAGGCCAGCGCCAACGACGGCTCCGGCTTCCTTGCCGACCGGCACCCGGAGTTCTTCGAGGGCTGCACGGAAGGCATCAGTGAGTCCGGGGCCTTCACCTTCCACGCCGGACCCGGCATGTCGCTCTATCCGATCGCGGCGGGCGAGCGCGGTACGGGCTGGCTGAAGCTGACCGCCGAGGGCAAGGCGGGACACGGCTCCAAGGTCAACAAGGCCAACGCCGTCAGCTTGCTCTCCGCCGCCGTCGCCCGGATCGGGCAGCACGAGTGGCCGGTGCGGCTGACCCCGACCGTACGGGCCGCCCTCACGGAGATCGCCGCGCTCCACCACATCCGTGTCGACCTCGACGCGCCCGGATTCGATGTGGACGAACTGCTGGGCAAGCTCGGTCCGGCCGCCGCACTCGTCGAGCCGACCGTCCGCAACAGCACCAATCCGACGATGCTGGACGCCGGTTACAAGGTCAACGTGATCCCGGGCCGGGCCACCGCCCATATCGACGGCCGCATGGTGCCGGGCGGCGAGGACGAGTTCGTCGAGACCCTGGACCGGCTGACCGGACCCGGCGTCGACTGGGAGTTCCACCACCGCGAGGTCGCGCTGGAAGCCCCGGTCGACTCACCGACGTACGAGAAGATGCGCGCCGCCGTCGAGCTGTTCGACCCGGGAGCCCATGCCGTCCCGTACTGCATGTCGGGCGGAACGGACGCCAAGCAGTTCTCCCGCCTCGGCATCACCGGCTACGGGTTCTCCCCGCTGAAGCTGCCCGTCGGCTTCGACTACCAGGCCCTGTTCCACGGCGTCGACGAACGGGTCCCCGTGGATGCCCTGCACTTCGGCGTCCGGGTCCTGAACCACTTCCTGCGCAACGCCTGATCGACTACGGGGGAACCGACGATGGTGTCCACAGCGGCGTACGGCACATGGCCGTCACCTGTCGACGCGGCACTGGCCGCCTCGCACGACGGCAGGCCCGAGTTCGTCGACAGCGTCGGCGACGAGGTGTGGTGGACGGAACCGCGCCCGTCGGAAGGAGGCCGCCGCGCCCTCGTACGCCGTCGGGCCGACGGCACCACCGGATCGGTCCTGCCCGCCCCGTGGAACCCTCGCAGCCGCGTGATCGAGTACGGCGGCCGGCCGTGGGCCGGGGCCGCGCGCGAGGAGGGCGGACCGCTGGTCGTCTTCGTTCACTACCCCGACCAGCGGCTGTACGCGTATGCCCCGGACGGGCCCGACGAGCCCTGGCCGCTCAGCCCCGTCTCGGACATCGGCGACGGACTGCGCTGGGTGGACCCCCAGCTGCACCTCGACCGCGGCGCGCACGGCGAAGTCTGGTGTGTACTGGAGGAGTTCACCGGCGAGACGCCCACCGATGTCCGCCGGGTGATCGCCGCCGTGCCACTGGACGGCTCGGCGGCCGACGACCGGGGCGCCGTACGGGAACTCGGCGGCGACCGGCACCGGTTCGTCACGGGGCCGAAGCTCTCCTTCGACGGCCGGCGGGCCGCCTGGATCGCCTGGGACCACCCGCAGATGCCGTGGGACGGCACGTTCGTGATGGTCGCCGAGGTCGCCGAGGAGGGCACCTTCGCCGGCGTACGGCCACTCGTCGGCGCCGTCGACGAGTCGGTCGTCCAGGTGGAGTGGGACCGGGACGGCTCGCTGCTCTTCGTGTCGGACGTCGGCGGCTGGTGGGAGCTCCAGCGGATCCGGCCGGACGCCGTGGCCGGCGCGGTCGTGCCCAGCAGCCGGCTCTGCTCCGGCCGGGGCGAGGAGTTCGGCGGGCCGCTGTGGAAGATCGGCCTGAACTGGTTCCGGCTGCTGGACAGCGGGCTGATCGCCGTCATCCACGGCCGGGGCACCACCCGGCTCGGAGTGCTCGACCCGGAGACCGGCGAGCTCGTCGACGTCGCAGGTCCCTGGACCGCGTGGGCCGAAACACTCGCTGTGCAGGACACCCGGGTCATCGGCATCGCCGCGAGCCCGCACACCTCCTACGAGGTCGTGGAGCTGGACACTGCGACGGGCCACACCCGGACCATCGGCCCGCCCCACCAGGACGCCGTCGACCCCGCGTACTACCCCGAGCCGCAGATCCGGACCTTCACCGGACCGGGCGGCCGTGAGATCCACGCCCACGTCTATCCACCGCACCACCCCGCACGCACCGGCCCCGCCGACGAGCTGCCGCCCTACGTGATCTGGGCGCACGGCGGCCCCACCGGACGCGACCCGGTCGTACTCGACCTGGAGATCGCCTACTTCACCTCCCGCGGCATCGGCGTCGCCGAGGTCAACTACGGCGGCTCCACCGGCTACGGCCGTCTCTACCGCGAACGGCTCCGCGAACAGTGGGGCGTGGTCGACGTGGAGGACTGCGCCGCCGTCGCCCTGGGGCTGGCCGAGGAGGGCTCGGCCGACCGCGACCGGCTGGCCATCAGGGGTGGCAGCGCCGGCGGCTGGACCGCTGCCGCATCCCTCACCGGCACCGACGTCTACGCCTGCGGGGCGATCAGCTACCCCATTCTCGATCTGGAGGGATGGGCGACCGGCGAAACGCACGACTTCGAGTCGCAGTACCTCGAGTCGCTCGTGGGCCCGCTCGCGGAGGTGCCCGAGCGCTACCGTGAACGCTCACCGATCAACCGCACCGACCGGCTCAACGTTCCGTTCCTGCTGCTCCAGGGGCTTGACGACCCGATCTGTCCGCCGGTCCAGTGCGAACGGTTCCTCGCCGCGCTGGAAGGCCGCGGCGTTCCCCATGCGTACATCGCCTTCGAGGGGGAGAGCCACGGATTCCGCCGTGCGGACACCGTGCGCCGTGCCCTTGAGGCCGAACTCTCCCTTTACGCACAGACGTTCGGCGTCGACCGGGCCGACGTCCCCCGTCTGGAGCTGAAGAAGTGACCTTGCAGCCTCTCACCCGGCCGGCCCGGCTGCGCCCCGGCGCCCGGGTCGCGGTCGTGGCACCCAGCGGCTCCGTGCCGGCCGAGCGCCTCGAGAGGGGTCTCGACCTGCTGCGCGGCTGGGATCTGGAGCCCGTGGTGGCACCCCATGTCCTGGACGTGCACCCGGAGTTGGACTACCTGGCCGGCACGGACGAGAACCGCGCCCGGGACCTCCAGGAGGCGTGGTGCGACCCGTCCGTGGACGCGGTGCTGTGCGCCCGTGGAGGGTACGGCGTGCACCGCATGGTCGATCTCCTGGACTGGCCGGCCATACGGGAGGCCGGGCCCAAGGTGTTCGTCGGCTACAGCGACATCACCGTGCTGCACGAGGCATTCGCCCTGCGGGCAGGATTCTCGACCCTCCACGGCCCGATGGTCGCCACCGAGGTCTTCCTGAAGGACGCCACCACCCAGGAGTCCCTGCGCTCCACCCTCTTCGAGCCCGAGTCGGTGCGTACGCTCGGGCTGGACACGGCAACTGCCCTGGTCCCCGGGCGGGCCCGGGGTGTCACCTACGGCGGCTGTTCGAGCCTGCTCGCCGCCGACGCGGGGACCCCGCACGCCCGGACCTCCGCCCGGGGCGGCCTGCTCGTGATCGAGGACATCACGGAGGACCCGTACCGCCTCGACGGAATCCTCACCCGGCTGCTGCGCATCGGGGCCCTCGACGGCATATCCGGGGTGGCGTGCGGCTCGTGGGAGAGTTGCGGACCGTACGAGCAGGTCCGAGCCGTGCTCAACGACCGGCTGGGCGGACTCGGGATACCGGTCGTCGAGGAGCTGGGCTTCGGCCACAGTCCCACGGCGCTGACGATTCCGCTCGGCGTGCCCGCCGTACTGGACGCGCCGGGTGACGGCGGTCGCTGCACGCTCACCACAGAGGTGCCGGCCCTGGCATGAAGTGCCGCACCACGCCTCTTTCCTGAATACCTGGCAGGCGAACTCCGGCACGGTGCGTTGACAGCGGTATGACGCATGTCACAGCATGGGCCCGGCTCGGTACTGACCGGTCGGTAAGGTGCCCTCGGTGTGGAGGTCCATGTGTCGCGTACTGTCCCCAGGTTCCGCCGTCCACTCACTTTCCTCGCCGGGGCGGCACTCGTCGCCCCGCTCGTGCTGCTCGGCGCGGGTCCTGCCTCGGCCGCCGAATTCACCGTGACCCCACTCGAGTTCACCGTGCGGGCGGGCGACCGGTCCTGCACCGTGGATGCCGACCTCTACCGGCCCGCCGGCGTGGACGCGGAGCACCCCGCTCCTGCGGTTCTCGCGACCAACGGCTTCGGCGGCAGCAAGTCCGACGGCTCCACCGACGCGATCGGCAAGGCCTTCGCCGCCCGTGGCTATGTCGGCCTCGTCTACTCCGGACTGGGCTTCGGCAAGTCCGGCTGCCTCATCACGCTCGACGACCCGGCCGTCGACGGAAAGGCGGCCTCCGGGCTCATCGACTTCCTCGCCGGGACACGGGCCGCCGACGACGGAACCAAGGCCGACTACGTCACGGGCGACGGTCCGGGCGACCCGCGTGTCGGCATGATCGGCGGCTCGTACGGCGGGGCCGTCCAACTGGCCGCCGCGTCGGCCGACCACCGGGTCGACGCGCTCGTTCCGCTGATCACCTGGAACGACCTGGCCTACGCGCTCGCCCCCAACGCCACCGGAGCGGTTCGGGGCGTCTCCTCCGACACCCCCGGCGTCTTCAAGTGGCAGTGGACCAACGGCTTCTACCTGCTGGGCGAGGCCCAGCCGCTCCTGGTCCCGAGCCTCGACCCGTCGCGCTTCGGCAGCCTCACCTGCCTGCACTTCGCCCCGCGGGCGTGCGACACCATCCGCCTCCTGAACTCCGGCCGCTACCCGGCCGCCGAGGCCGACGCGATGCTGGACTACGCCCGCAGCGTCTCACCGGCCTCCTATCTGCAGGGCGTCACGACCCCCACCCTGCTCGTCCAGGGCCAGGCCGACAGCCTGTTCAACCTCAACGAGGCGACCGCCACCTACCGTGCGCTCGATGCGCAGGGCACGACGACGAAGATGATCTGGCAGGCCTGGGGCCACAGCGGTGGCTCGGTGCCCGGCGAACTCGACCTCGGACAAGGCAATCTGGAGACCAGCTACGTCGGACAGCGGATCCTCGCCTGGTTCGACCGCTACCTCGAGCACAAGGAGGACACCGACACCGGGCCGGCGTTCGCCTACTACCGCGACTGGGCGAGCGGCTACGGAACCGCGGCCGCCGTACCCGCTCTCTCGCGGAAGATGTACCTCTCCGGCGACGGCACCCTGGCCGGCAGCCGTGCGCAGGTCACCCGGGGCAGCCGCCAGTACACGAACTGGCTCCTGCCGACCAGTCACTCCGAGAGTTCGCTGGCCGGCCTGATCGGACTGAGCGACCCGGCACCGTACGACACCAAGGGCACCTATCTCGGCTGGACCAGCGCCCCCCTGACCTCCGCGGTGGACGTCGTCGGTGCGCCGAAGGCCACCCTGAAGGTCGTCTCACCGAAGACGGAGCGGGTCCAGAACAGCAGCGACGCCGCGGACAAACTGGTCCTCTTCGCGAAGGTGTACGACGTGGCGCCCGACGGAAGCAAGAAGCTGGTGAACCGTCTCGTCGCACCGGTACGTGTCCCGGACGTCACCCGCTCCTTCACGGTGGAGCTGCCGGGCATCGTCCACCGGTTCGACCCGGGGCACCGGCTGCGGTTCGTGATCGCGGCGAGCGACACGGCGTACTTCGGTAACCGGGGCATCAAGCCGGTCACCGTCGTCAGCACCCCGCAGGACACCGGCGTCCTGGAGCTCCCGGTGGTCGGCTGACCGTCACCCGAACGGCCGCACTCCACTGCCCCCGGGCCCGGGACGGAGGGATCCTGGGGTCCGGGGACGGCCGTTCCTGGTCCCGGAACCAGGACCCAGCGAAAGGGCCGCACATGAGTCCCAAGGACGTATCCACCGGTAGCACGGGCCCGTTCAGCCCCGCCCGGATCGCCGTCACCCTCCTGGCGGTGCTCGCGATCGTCTTCATCTGCGTCAACACCGCCGAGGTCACCATCCGCGTCATCATCCCGAAGGTCACGATGCCGCTCTGGGCCGCGCTGCTGGGAGTGTTCGTGGCGGGACTGCTCTGCGGGGGCTATGCGATGCACCGCCGGCGGGCGGCCAGGTAGCAGCCGGCGGACGGCAATCCCCCGAGGCGGTCCGCCGGTGCTCATCAGCGGATGGCGGGGACCGGCTGCCCGAGCCGGATCATTGGGCGGCCACCGTCCCGACATCGCCGTCGCCCGGGGCACGGCCCGCCACCGCCGACGAGAAATGGCGTTGCGCCTCATGAGGCAGCCCTGGATGCTGGCCGGCCGGAGGCGGTAAGAATGTCAGATGTTGTGGTGAAGGTGTCGGTGCGCGATCTGCTGCACGCGGACCTGACGTCGTGCGGGTGGGCAGGGTCCGAACACCACCTGGCCGGCGTCGCGAAGCAGTTGCAACGCGCCCGGCTGGGAGAGGTCGACTACCTTGCGGTCTGCCCTCCCACCGGCATCCCCGTGGCGAAGGGCGGGATCGACTACCGCGTCAAGGAGGGCGTCGGCACTCTGTGGCAGCTTGCCGTCCATCCCGCACTGCAGTCCTGTGGGATCGGCACGTTCCTGGTCGACGCCGCGGAGCAACGCATCAGGGACCGCGGTCTGTGGCAGGCCGAGCTCGGCGTGGAGGAGAACAACCCCAGGGCTCGGGCGTTCTACGAACGACTGGGCTATGTCGCATTCGACCGTCAGCCGGACTCGTGGGACGAGCAGGCCCCGGACGGGTCGTTGCGCCGCTACGAAACCATGTGCACCTTGATGCGCAAGGACATCTCCTCGGGATGTGAGTCAGCGCCTGCATGAGGCCCATGTGTCGGACGGCATCGTCACCCTGTCCCCTCTGCACGTGGACGACACCGACGCGCACCTGGCGGGCGAGGACGAACAGCTGGTGCGCCGGCTGAACGGAGGGCCAGGAACCCGGGCCGGCACCGAGGCGTACTTCCGCCCGTGCATGGAGCAGTGGGATACCGGCGGTCCGTTGCGCGCCTTCGGGGTATGCGTCGGTGCCCAGTCCACCCTGGCCGGCACGATCGACCTGCGGTTCGAGATGCCGGGCCTCGCGCCGGGGCAGGTCGACATCGCCTACGGGCTCTATCCGGCCTGGCGCGGCCAGGGTGTGGCCACGCGCGCGGTCGACCTGGTCTGCCGGTACGCCGCAGCCGGAGGAACGTCTCAGGCAGTGATCCAGGTGAACCCGGAGAACCCTGGGTCGGCAGCCGTCGCGCGACGGTCGGGCTTCACCTGCACCGGACAACTTCCGGCTGCGGACGGAGTCCCGTTCGAACGCTGCATCCGCGAGCTCTGAGCTGTTCGTCGAAGGCGTCCTGTTCCGTGGAGTCAGGCCGCCGCGGCCGTCTGTGCGTCCAGTGCCGCGAACAGCCAGTCGTGTGCGGACCCGGGGGTCGGCTCCGCCGGACCGCCCGGCGGGGTGATCACCTCGGTCACCAGCTCCCAGTAACGGTCGATCCGCGGGTCGGCCGCGAGCTGCCCGACCAGCCGGCTGCGGAAGGCAGAGGTGTCCCGGGTGTCGTACATGCTCGCGTAGGCGCCCACGAAACTGTCGAGCTCCTCGCCCGAATACGGTTCCCGGCCCCGGCGCAGCTGCATACCCGCCAGCTCGTACGCCTGGGCCAGGCCGGCGTACAGCACGGCCGGTCCGTGCGCCCCCGCGGCCCTGTGCGCCTCGGGCCGGGGCTGCTCGGCGCCCGTGCACGGGCGGGTCACGAAGGCGTTCAGCCGGGCGAAGGCGAGGGCCTGGGCCGGTTCCGGGTCGTCGGGCGGCTGAGGGACCGCCACCTCCAGGAACGCGGCCGTCGCCCGGGCCGGCATCCGCGGCGGCAGCCAGGACCGCCAGAACCGGGCCAGCGGAGCCGTGCTCGGTGGGGCGGCCAGCGCGCCGATCAGACGCAACCGGTCGGCCCGCTCCCCGGGCGGGCACTCCTGCACCAGTTGCAGCCCCGCCTCCCGCCAGCGCAGGGCCTTGAGCTGGGAGCCTAGTTCGCGCAGCTGCCCGGCGACGGCGTCCTCCAGCACACTGCCCACCTCGTCCTCCTCGTCGAGGATGCGGTGCACCTCGCGCACCGGCAGGCCGAGGGCGCGCAGGGAGCGGACCAGGCGCAGCCGGTCGAGCGCCTCGGGGCCGTACCGGCGATGCCCGCCGGTGCTGCGGGAGGTCTCCGGCAGCAAACCGCGGTCGGAGTAGAAGCGGACGGCCTTGACGGTGACGCCCGCGCGCTCGGCGAGTTCGCCGATGCTGCACAGGCCGTCGTACGACGTGAACACTTGAACCTCCCTCAGGGGGAGCTTCTACCGTACCGGCGAGCGCGGCCGGACGATCGTGTCCGGTCCGCGGACGACGGCGCACCGAGGAGAGGCCCATGACTGCATTCATCCTGGTTTCCGGGATGTTCACCGGCCCACACGTATGGGAGGACACGGCGGTGCAACTGGCCCCGGCGGGCGCCGAGGTACACGCGGTTGCCCTCACCGGACTCGGCGAGCCCCGCCCTACCGCGACGGACGGCATCGACCTGGAGACCCACATCGCGGACGTGCTCGCGGTGATCGACTCGGTCGGCGCCGCGGGCAGCCGGGAGATCGTGCTGGTCGGCCACGACTACGGCATCCACCCGGCGCTGGGCGCCGCCGACCGGCGGGCGGAGCACATCGACCGGATCGTCTACCTGGATTCGGGGATGCCGCAGGACGGCGTTCCCGCCCTGGCCGCAGTACCCGACCAGTCCCTGCGCCAGGAGTTGGCCGAGTGCGCCGATGCCGACTCGGCCCACCGGGAGCTGCCCTCCCCGGCCCGCGACGGGTGGCAGCGCTGGGGCAGCACCGCCGGCATCCCCGACGCGGCGCTGGACCGGCTCACCGCCCTCGCAGCGCCACAGCCGCTGCGCACCCTGCTCCAGCCGCTGCAACTGACCGGTGCGGCGGCTTCGTTGCCCATCACCGGGGTGCTGTGCAACGGAAACGGCGCGAGCATCGAGCTGATCCAGATGCGGGTGGGCTTCGGCGACCCCGCCCTCCAGGCTCTCACCGACCCCAGGGTGACCTTCTTCGAACTCCCCACCGGTCACTGGCCGATGCTGTCGCTCCCGGCCGAGCTGGCGGAGGTCCTGCTGCGGGCCGCCGCAGGCGAGGGGCACCGCCTGGTGGCGGCCGGCTCCACGGAACCGCCGGCGCACCTGCGGCCGTTCCTGCTGGAGGTGCCGGAGCTCCCGCGGGAGCGGACAGGGAACGTCGACCTGTACCTGCCGCCCGACACCGAAGGCCCGCGGCCGGCCGTGGTGTTCGTGCACGGCGGACCCGTGCCCGCCGAGGCCCGGCCGACCCCACGGGACTGGCCGGCCCTGATGGGGTACGCCCGGTACGCGGCCGGGCAGGGAGTGGTGGGTGTGACCCTCGATCACCGCCTGCACGACCTGATCGACTACAAGCGCGCCGCCGCGGACGTGGCCGCTGCGGTGGAGCTGGTCCGGGCCGATCCCCGGGTGGACGGGGACCGGGTCGTCCTGTGGTTCCTCTCGGGCGGCGGTCTGATCGCGGCGGACTGGCTGAGGCAGCCCCCGGCGTGGCTGCGCTGCCTGGCGGCCAGCTACCCGATTCTGGCTCCGCTGCCGAACTGGGGGCTGCTCGACAGCCGGTTCCACCCGGTGGACGCGGTGGCGGGCGCGGGCGCCCTGCCCGTCGTGGTCACACGGGTGGGGCGCGAGTTGCCCGAGATCGCCGCCACCGTCGCGGAGTTCCTGGCCGCGTCCAGGAAATGTGGGGCGAACGTCGAGGTGGTCGACGTACCGAACGGCCGCCACAGCTTCGAGACCGTCGACCCGACGGAGGAGTCGCGTGAGGCCGTACACCGTGCGATGCGCTCGGTGATGGCCCACCTGACACCATGAGCAGGGCTCTCCGGAGCGTCGCGCAGCCGCGGTTTTGACCCACGCCTTCACCTGGACGAACTCCGCGAGCGCGGCGGGCATCGCTGTCTCTGCCGCCGCGGCGGCCGACTCGTCGACGGTCCAGGCGGCCCACGAGCCGGCGTCACCGCCCCCTCCTCGCCCTGACCACAACGGCAGCCCTGACCTGGTCCCGCCGTCACGCCCTCACTACGGGCACCACGGCATCCAGGCAGCCGACGGCGGAGGCTGATGCGACAGGCGCCGCCCACTTGACCGACCATCACTTGATCAGGGGTGCCGGGCAGGCTGGTGGTGCATGACTTCGGCGAGCGCACATGATTTCGCCTGGATACGCTCCTCCTCGCTCTTCCGCAACGCGATGGAGAGCGGATGCGGCCTGACCCTGGTGCGGGGCGTCGCCCCCGGTGACGTACTGCGAGCGATGGGCGCGGAGCCGCTGGGCGCGGGAATGGGGGTGGACGCGCTGATCGAGCGGCATGGGGACTTGCGCGACGCGACGGACTGCTGGGACGACTCCTTCGTCGTGGGCGCGTGCACTGGCGACTGGTCGCTCATCCTGCAGTTCGACGGCGGCGTGGGGATGCGGCCGCGTTTCCTGGAGGCCTTGACCGCAGGAGGGCGTGCCGTGGTGCACTCCACCGACGGGGGCGCACCCATCGACCTGTTCCACCGGTACGAGGACGGCGACTTGCGGACCACCTTCCGGACGGTCGGCGGCAGCGTTCCGGAGAGACGGCGCGAGCTCCGCGGAGACACCCTCGCCAACCTGATCATCAGCATGCACAGGCACATCGTTCCGGACGCCCGAGCCAGCACCCATCCACCTTGACCAAAGACAATAGGGGTACCCCGGATGCGGACGGACTCAGTTTCGTGGAATGACGTTGGTGTGCCGTACCTCGTCAACCCGACGTGCGTCGAACAAGCGCTGGAGGAAGGGCTGTTGCCAGCGCTCCGCCTTTCCTTCGAACTGTCCGTATTCATCGAGATAGCCGCAGTCGTCGGGCCTGAGCGCTTCGAGTTCCGCAGCCGGGACCGACGCCGGATACAGCAGCTCCGTGTGGTGCAAGGCGTAGTAGACGCTCTCCACCACGCCGAGCTCCTCGGCGCGTTTCCGCACCGTGGGCCACTGGCTGTCCGCGCTGATCCGCCGACATCCCAGGGAGACGTCCAGGAACTTGAGAACCTCCATGTCACCGCCCTCGGTGACGTAATACAGCGAGGTTGCTTCCATGTGCAGATTGACGCAGAGGTCGATGAATTGATCCTCCGGTGCGAGGGCAGAGCCCTGTTCACCGCAGAGTGGCACCGTGGATCGCCGGGCGAGCAGCCCGCCCGTGAGCCGTGCACCGTTGGGGCGAGTCTGGAAGATGTCGGAGCAGATATCGACGATGAACGACTCGATGCCGTCGTGTCCGGATATCTTCTGGTAAGGCAGCTCGATGGGAACGTTGAGTTGCCAGAACACCTTCGTACGGCGGGTGAAGGGCTCGATGCGTTCACCGTCCGCCGACAGCTTGCCCTGGATGTAGCCGAGATCGGAGAGCACCGAGCCTGCGGCGTCGGCATGCTCCCTTTCCACGATGACGTCGAGGTCGCTGACCGGCCGCAACCCCACGTCACCGTAGAGGTGCTCTCCGAGGACGGGGCCCTTGCGGATCGCATAGGCCAGGCCGGACGCGTTCAGACCACGGATGACCTTCCCGAACTCACCTGCCAGGATCCGGTTTCGGTCTCTGTTGCCGTAGTAGACGAAGATGTACAGCCAGTGATAGGGGATGGGAGAGGGCCCCTGAGCGACGCGGTGCAGTCCGTGCCGGAGTATGTTCCTGGCCACCAACGGCAGCAGACGGTGCCGTGCGGCCTGGTCGACGAAGAAGCCCCAGTCGAGCCGCGGGCCGCTGTCCGTGAGCAGCTTTCGACAGAGCTCGACACGTTCCGCGCTGAGCTGGAGGTCGGCCAGCAGCAGGAGCAACTCGGTTTCCTGACGCTGCAGCGGTGCTTCCGACGTGTCCATGTTTGTTCAGTCCCCTCGATGAAAGCGCTGGAACACCTGAGCCCGGAGGCGCAGAGGCTGTGGTGTCACTTCCTCGCGGCCAGGGCCACGGGGACGAGGGCTTGGCGGTCCGTCTTTCCTCGGTCGTTCACCGGGAGACCGTCGAGTACCACGAATGCGGCCGGTACCAGGTGGGGCGGAAGTGTGCCGCGAAGCCGCTTCTCCAGTGCGCCCGCATCCAGCGACGTACCGCTGCACACGGCGACCAGGCGTCGCTCGACGGCCTCTTCGCCTACCGCGAGGACGACGGCGGCCTCCACACCCGGCAGCGCGCGCAGGTGATGCTCGATCTCTGCGGGTTCGATGCGGTATCCGCGGATCTTGGTCTGGTGATCGGTGCGGCCCACGTAGAGCAGTTCTCCTCCGTCGCTCCTGTGGACCACGTCACCCGTGCGGTACCAGAGACGGCCGTCGAACCGGACGAAGCGGTCCGCGTCGTCGTCGGCATTCAGATAGCCGGAGAACATCTGAGGGCCGTTGACGCACAGTTCCCCGTGACGAGGGTCCGGCTTGCCGGCCTCGTCGAGCAGCAACGCGTCATGGCCGGGAAACAGGTGGCCGATAGGAACGAGGCCGTGGGATCCGGCACCCCCGGTCGCCGGAGACCAGCGCTGGGCGGAGCAGGCGATGGTCAGCTCCGTAGGACCGTAGAGATTCTCCACGGTCGAGTTCGCGGCGGCCGTATGCCAGCTGCTCGCGTCCTCGTCCAGCAGGGCTTCTCCGCAGAACAGGCTCCATCGCAACGAGGGCAGGGAATCGGGCGCGAGCCCCCCGGACCGCCGGAGCACGGAGATCACACCGGGGACCGAGAACCAGACGGTGATGCCCTCGCGTCGCACGAACTGAGGCAGTCGTCCCAGTGCTGCCGGGTGGGTGTACACCAGGGTTCCGCCGCATGCCCACGTCACGAAGAGATCGAAGAAGGCCAGGTCGAAGGTGAGGCCGAAGGTCTGACTGAAGACGTCTTCCTCGGTGAAGTCGTAGCGGTCGAGCACGCTTCCCACGAAGTGCCGGACGTTGGAGTGGCTCACCGGTACCCCCTTGGGGCGCCCTGTCGATCCCGAGGTGAACAACACGTAGGCGATGTCGCTGAGTTGCTGTCGAGGAGCCAGAGGCTCGACGTCCTCCGGAGCGAGCAGCGGCACAGCGGACCCTGCCCAGGCCGAAGGTTCGACTTCGGGTGCGAGGACGGGGGGAAGGCCGACGAGCCCGGCAAGTTCCCTGACCTTGGGCGCACATACCGCGTCGGTGACCAGAGCATCCACCGGGTGGTCCCTGAGCAGCTCGGCGAGCCGGCTCACAGGCAGGTCCGGAGCCAGGGGCAGTACTGCCGCGCCCGCACACATGCCGGCCAGGACGGCCACGTATCCCGTGAAGGTCCTGTCGGCGAGGATACCGACGGACCGCGGCTCTCCCTCAGGATGCGTCGTCCGCAGTTGATCCGCCCAGCGGTCGGCGGTGGTCATGAGCTCCGCATAGCTCACGCTGCGAGTGCCGATGCGCAGTGCTTCGTGTGTCGGCACCCGCTCCGCACTACGGCGTACCTCGTCCTCCAGACGAGGCCTTGCGGCTACGCCACCGGGTTCCAACGACGTTCTGGGCACAGCTTCTCCTGTTTCACCAGCACTGCCCCGGAGTCAGGGGCGTGACCACAGTCATGGTGCCGTCACCGCGGTACCGGGAACAGAACCGTTCGGCCGCCCTTTCGGGCATACCCGTTCGTTCGCCCGGCACGGGATATCAGAGCAGAGCGGCGGTCTCCTGTACGAGTTGAACGACACGCTCGGGATGACTGATGTAGGGAGAGTGGTCCGACTTCCATTCCTGAACCGACGTGCAGCGGGCAGCCATGATCCGTTGAGTGGCGGGAGCGATGGCGCGGTCCCGTGCGCAGACGACGTACGTGGACGGGGTGTGCTTCCAGCTCTGGTGGTCGGGGATTCCCCGGCCGCAACCGGGTGTCTGGACCCGCAGCAGTCCCACAGCCCAGGCGGCGAGCGGAGCGGGGCAGCCTGAGTAGAAGACGTCGGAGGCCAGGTCCGGGTGGATGAACGTGGACTCCGCCGGTCCGGGCATGATGGCAGCTCGCAGTTCGGGCGAGATCCCTCCCGTGCTGGCCGCGCTCTCGCCTGCGTCCAGTGCGAAGGCCGACACATAGACGAGATGCGCTACTCCTCGCAGACCGGTGATCACTGAACCGCCGTAGGAATGCCCCAGGACGATGGGGGGCTCGTCGAGGCTGTCCACGGCAGCCTGAACCTCCGCCGTGTCCGCCTTCAACGATCCTCGGTGCAACTCGGGCACGACGACATGAGTCCCCGCGGCGCGCAGCCCCTCGGCGACCAGGTCGAAGTGCTGAGGGCAGTGGTACAGACCGTGAACGAGTACCAGACTGGCCATTTGAGGTGCCTTCCGAGATCCAGGACGGACGTGTCGTATGCGAAGTGGGCGGCGGTACGGCCGCTGCTGCCCGCCCTGGCCCGACTGGAGGGCTCCTGGGGCCGGGGTTCACGATTCCCTTCCGCCGCGGGCCGAGAAACAAGCTGATTCAGGTCACCCTTCCCCTCGGGCTTCCAGCGGTACGCGTCGCTGAGCGTCCAGGAGCGCGGTGAGGTCCCTTCTGGATCGGTGAACGCCCCTGAAAACCAGGCCCTCCGGCCGACGCAGGGTACGCAACGACTCCAACGGGTTGCCATCGAGCAGGAGGTAGTCGTCATCCGTATGCCAGTCGGCCCCTGCCGCACCCCGAAAGTGTCCTGCCGGAACCGTCGTGGCACACCGCAGCGCGTCCAGCGGGCTCAGGCCCGCCTGCACCAGGAGTGACAACTCGTGGTGCAGGGAGAAGCCGGGGACCAGATATGGATTGGGGGCGTCGGTGCCCGCGATGATTCGGACACCGTGCGCATGGAGGATCGCCACGATCTCCAGACAGTTCTCCAGTCGCCGCCGTGACAGAGCGACGACTTCCGGCCACACGGGTGCCAGGTCCCTCAGCCGGAAGTCCTGACGGGGGTGCCACTGGCGCACTCGTTCCGGCGCGATGTAGTCCAGCGCGGGATCTCGCAGGGCGGCCTCGGGCTCCTGGAACATCATCCGGTACAGAGACAGGGTCGGGCACACGGCGGTGCCCGACGCGGCCAGTTCGTCCGCCATGCGCTCGATGGCCTGCCAGTCGATCCCGGTCGTGCGGATCCTCAGCGCTTCCACGGCAGCGTGTCCGGGGCCCAGTTGCCGGTATCGACGCCCGAGGGAGCGTAGAGCTCGCGCGTATTCGGGCAGCAAGTGTCCGGTTTCCACGTTCTCCAGGTGTTCGATGCACGACATCCCCAGCCCGGCGGCCTCCTCGAACGTGAGGGCACCCGGGCAGTGGCCGACAACCTGGAGGCCGCGCTCGCGGGCGACCTCGCCGACTCCGGCCAGGGTCTCCCGGGTCACGTTCCCGTAGACCTTCAGCATCCGGTAGCCCTCGTCGGCGAGTTCGGTGGCCGCCTTGATGCCTTCGCCGTACGAGCGGCACTGAACGACACCGGGCCAGGTCGATGCCTGCGTCTCGGCCGGCCCGTCGATCACCGGGCTCGTCGTCAGCATTCTGGGCCCGAAGCCCGTTGCGTCCTTACCTGCAGCGAGCACCAGATGCTGCTCGCTGCCCCACATGTTCCGTACCCGGGTGACGCCGTTGGCCAGGTACAGAGCGCTGTCGTCGTCCCGGTGGTGGACATGACTGTCGTGCAGGCCGGGGCACAGGAAGAGGCCCGAGCCGTCGACGACCCGGCGGGGCCCGGTAGCCGTCGTTCGAGGATCGCCGGTCCGCCCGGCAGGGGTCAGGCGCCCGTCTGCCAGACGCAGCGTCATGCGGGGCCACAGACGCCCGCCCGCCACGTCGACCACCGTCACGTCTGTGACTTCGGTGGGTGCGTCGTCCCGCTGCCGTACCTGGGCGGAACGTGGCGCCTCCATTGGCAGGACCGTGCCTCGGCCTGACAACCATCCTGTACGTCCGTCGTCGTCGATGGTGCAGACGGCGTTCTCCTCGTCGTGCCGGATGTGCTGGGCGCCGATCTGAATCCGGTCCCACAGCGGCAACTGGACGTCCGCCGATTCGAGGTGTCGGACGAAGCCGGCCCAGTCGAGAGTCTCTCCGTCCCGCGCGCGGGTCAGCTCGTGGCGAGCAGCGCTCAGGTCCGGCGACGGACCCTGACCGAGGTGGTCCGCGAGCACGGTGTCGACCCGGCTCATGGCCGCATCGATGTCGAGTTCCAGACTCGGCACGCTGTCGTGCAGCCGGGAGAGACACGCATGGAGTTCCCCGGTCGCATCGGCATCCTCGGCGGCGATGAGCTCGCCGGCCAGCGCCGGGTAATCCTCCGAGTCGAACAGAACACCCGACTCGCGGACGATGTCGATGGGTTCGTCGGCGGCGTGGATGAAGGTCATCATCCGGTTCGTGCCGCCGAGTTCGTACCGAAGCTGGCCCTCCCTCCGTACGGACGGATACGCGGGTCCCTTCAGGCTCCGGAAGCGCACGGTGCCCGGCATGGTGAGTGGCGTCGTTTCGTCCCAGAAGGCGACCCAGAGCGAATCGCATGCAGGCATCAGCAGATCGGCGACGGACAGCCGGTCCAGTGTGGCCACATTCCACTGGTACCGCCACAGTTCACGTGCCCGGTACCGGTGCAGTCGCACCCGGCGGAAGGCCACCGGCCGGAATCCGTGCCGGCGCATGAATTCCAACGCCGTGGGGATCCGTCTGCCCACGACCGCTTCGGGTTTGAAGGTGATGACCGCGAGCCTCTGCAGTACGGCTCCGGCGCGCCGGCCTCCGATCGACTGGAAGGCCGCGGCGGCTTCACGGAAGCCGGTCTCGCGCGCGAACTCTGCGGCCTTGGCATCGACGACCGTCAGCGGTCGCCACCACGCAGGGGCAGGAGCCATGTCGTCCTTCCTCTCTCGACAGCAAGCTCTACGGATGTGGCGGGGGTCAGAGCCTTGTGACGTTCGCGCCGACGACGCGCCCCCGGGTGTCCAGCACCCGGCGCGCGCTCTTGGCGATCTCGTCCAGGTCGTAGTAGCTGTGGGGCTGGAGGAACACGGTCACCTCCGCCTCGGCGAGGGCGGCCTGCAGATCGGCCACCCGGCCGAGCCGCTCGCCGGCGACCTCCCAGGCCGGAACGAACGGGTCATGGTAGGTGACCTCCGCCCCCAGGGCCCGCAGCCGCTCGGCGACGACCAGACTCGGTGACTCCCGGTCGTCGGCGATGTCCGCCTTGTACGTGACTCCGAGGAGCAGCACGCGTGTGCCCTTCAGCGCGAGCCCGTCCTCGTTGAGCAGACGCATCACGCGGTCGACGACGAAGGCAGGCATCCTCTGGTTGATCTCCTGGGCCAACTCTACGAAGCGGAAGGGGTATCCGAGTGTCCGCACCCTGTGGGAGAGGTAGCTCGGGTCGATCGGGATGCAGTGTCCGCCCACGCCCGGCCCCGGGCGGAACTCCTGGAAGCCGAATGGCTTGGTCGCGGCGGCGTCGATGGCCTCCCACAGGTCGATGCCCAGTTCGTGGCAGAAGACCGCCATCTCGTTGACCAGGGCGATGTTGACCTGGCGGTAGGTGTTCTCCAGAAGCTTGCTCATCTCGGCAACCGAGGGAGAACTGACCCGGACCACCGTGTCTGTGAGGCGTTCGTAGAAGCGCACCGCGGCATCCGTGCACTCCTGCGTGATGCCCCCCACTACCTTGGGTGTGTTTCGCAGAGAGAAGTCGGGGTTGCCCGGATCGATCCGTTCCGGCGAGTATGCGAGATGAAATTCCCGGCCCACCCGTCGGCCGTCCCGCTCCAGCATGGGGAGCAGGACCTCCGATGTCGTACCCGGATAGGAAGTCGACTCCAGAATCACCAGAGCCCCCGGGCTCATGGTCCGGGAGATCTGGTCGGACGCGGCCTTCACGGCGTCGAGGTCCGGAGCGCTGTCGCGCAGCGGCGTGGGTACGCAGATCACGACGACGTCCGCGAAGGCGAGACAGCGCGCATCGGTCGTGGGCACGAATCCGACGGCCAGCGCCTGGGCAACCTGTCCGTCCGTGATGTCGTCCACATGGCTCCGGCCGGCTACGAGCCCGGCGACACGACCGGCGTCCTGGTCCAGGCCGTCCACCCGCAGGCCGGCTCGCGCCGCTTCCAGCGCCAGCGGGAGCCCGACGTATCCGAGGCCCACGACCGTCAACCGGCATGGCTTGGTCACAAAGCAGCACTCCCCACGGTGTCACTGTCTTCGCCCAGCGCCGTACGAGGCACGAGCAGCACTCTGTCATTGAGGTAATCCGCTATTGAGATGACCTCGCCGGAGCGGGAGACCCTTGCGAGACGCGGGTCGGAGAGGCAGTCGACGGCATGGCCACGGCGACGCCCGTACACACCCGTCACCAGACCCGCGCGTGTCATCCGGACGATGCGGTGGTTCCCACTGTCGGTGACCAGCAGTTGATTGCCCATCAGATCGATGCTGCGGGGCGCGACGAACGGCGAGGAGGCCCCTGAGGCGGACCTCGGGGCGAGGACACGCAGCCGCGGCGCACGGTGGGGGAGGACTGCGATCTGGTCATGACCGGTATTGGCGAACCAGACCGCGCCTTCGTCGTCGATCACGGCGTCGTGGACGTCATCCAGGGGCAGACGCGTCACGTCCGCCCGGCCCAGGTCGGTTCCGGCCTGTTCACCGCACCACGCATGAAGCACGTCGCCGGTGTGCGGGTCGAAGAGCAGCACGGCGTTGAGCCCGGTGTCCGTCACGAGCCACCCCGAACGGCTCTTGCGTACGGCATGTGGATCGATCAGGGCAAGAGGCCTTCCGGCGAGGGACAGGCTCAGCTCTCGCCAGTCGTCGGCACCATGACCGTCCGACAGAAGAATCCGTCCGTTTCGACTGTCGGAGACGACCGTGGAGCCGTCGATCACCGATGCGTTTCGGGGCCAGAACAGGTCACGCCCGACGGCGGATGCCGTGTGCCGGACACCTTGGCCGTCCACGCCGAAGGAAGTCACACGGTTGTTGTACGAATCCGCAACCAGGTACCCGGCCGGAGTCGGTTCCAGGGAACGAGGAAGATGAAACGTGCCCGCTTCCATCGGGGCGTGACCATGAGCGGCGACAACCCGGCCATGGAGATCCACTTCCAGGACGCGGTCGTTCCCCGAGTCGGTGATCAGGAGCCCGCATCCGTCAACGGAGACGGATATCGGATGCCACAACCGCCCCGGCCCGCTCCCGGCTCTGCCCACGCCCCCGAGCGACCAGACAACTCTGCCCTCCCAGTCCACGAACAGGACCCTGTGGTTGCGCGTATCCGCGATCGCGACTCCAAAAGGCAGCGCGACAGCATGCTCCGGGCTGGTGAGGCAACCCTCCTGGGACGAGGGGTAGTTACTGCGCCCGTACTGCCACACCAGCTCCCCCTTGAGGGAGACCACGACAACGCTCTGGCTTTCACGGTCGCACAGGAGGTAGTGGTCGGCGCTGACAGGAACGGCCGAGCGAACCGACCTCAATGGGAAGGGGACCGGAAGACGGTCCACGGTACGGCCGTCCGGCGACACCAGGAACACCGACTTCTGCGTGTCGTCGCTGACGAGCCACCGGTCCTGCCACTGGCAGGCGAACCACGGGGAGACTCCGGGCAGATCCAGGTGTCCACGGATGTGGCCGTCACGGTCGATGCGGGTCAGCCTGCCGATCTCCGGCTGCGCGACGACGGCATGGCCCTCGGCGCACCGCGAGACACCACGCGGGCCGACCAGCCCTGTGACCGTCTTGTGGGCGCCAGGGGCACCACGACGGATGATGTCCGCGCTTCCGGACCAGTACGAGACGGACACCAGTACGTCGCCGTCGAGCGCGACACTGCCGGTCCGCCAGTCGTGCGGCTTGTCCGGCGTGGTTTCGCCCGGCGTGTAGGCGAGGCCGATCTCGACGACTCCACCGGGGAGGCCGGCCGAGATCGGCACGATGAGCTCCGTCATCACTGTCCCTTCGGCGCGGAGGCTCGGCGGCGGCCGGCGTAGCGATCTCGAACTCGCCCGAGCAGCCGACGTGTCTTCAGTGAGAGCGACAGGACGCTGCGCTTGCCGTCGACGTAGACGTACGGACCGGAGACCGAGAGGGTGTGGGGTCCCACCGGGTACCGACCTGCACCGAAGGGCCCGATCCGGGCGACCTGGACTTCCTCGAACTCGGTCGGCGTCAACGTCAGTACTTCATTGACGACCATCCGCCATCCGTATCGCCCTGCGTCGTCCTGAGCAGGACGGAGCAGCTTTCCGTCACGTACGAACGGGGCTCCGGCGGGACGGCTGGAGGTGACGTCACTCTTCACAGGATTGCCCGGATGAGGGCTCCAGGGTCCCCATGGGCTCGGCGCGAACCAGACGTACAGATCGGTATCGCGCGGCGCGAAGCAATCCGTGTAGAACATCCACCAATAGCCGTCCCACCAGAAGACAGTGGGGTCGCCGGCGGCGACTCCGGAGAGGATGTCGCGGTCCTTCTCCAGGCGCGGGGGGTCCTGCACCCGGTAGATCGACACCGCGTTGTTCCAGCCCGTCTCCGGGACGCAGAGCGTCTCACCGTCGTACTCGATCAGGCTGGGGTACGACATGTGGAACGGCTCGTGCGCGACCACCTCGCCCTCGCTCGACCAGCCGTCCGCCTCCGAATACCTCGTCGCGATCAGCCGGCCGTGCCGCGTCATATGGTCGAACTCCTCGGCGTAGACCACGCCGGTGCCGCCCGGCAGCGGTACCGGGTCCGCGATGTAGGTGCCCGGCCGGGTGCCGGGATGCCAGTCGACGAGGTCTCCGGTCACCGTTCCGTCCATCACCTTCTCCACCGGTGCCTTGACCACGCCGATCGACCAGTACGTCTCTGTGAGGGCATCCCGCACCGCCTTGCGACAGCGCCTGCTCAACACGGTGAGGGCGAGCCGGGTGCGCCAGAAATGCCGGGGGGTCATACCTGCGGAGGTGGCCGGTACGTTCTCGTGTGCCGTCCCGGAGCGCACGAGCCCGAGCCGCACAGCCCTGGCCGCGCGAGCGGGGAGTCCGACAGCGCCCGACAGAACACTGTCCGTCGTCCTTGCGGCAGACGTGGGGACGACGCCGTACACACCCTCCACGAGCACCCGGCAACTGCCGTCGCGAGCAACGTCGACCAAGCCCGCGGATATCGTCAGGTCTCCGCGGATCAGGGCGCGCGCGGCCATCCTGGCCGGCGGAGCGGGAAACGAGAATCGCCACACCCCGTGGGCCGGAACGTCGAACACGATGTCGTGGCCGCTCTCCCGCAGATCGATAACGATGTCGATGTCGTGCTCTGCCAGCCAGGCCGTCGTGCTCTCCGGCTCGACGTCACGGCAGGGCCACGGCACGGACTGCGGAGGCGAGTCTGCAAGCTCGCCCGATCGTCTCGCCGGACCTCGCAGGATGGTCACGGCTCGTCCCCGGGAAGGGGCGGGGACCCGGAGCAGCGCCACGCACTCGTCGCCCTGGGAGGTCAGGCTCTCCACGCATCGCTTGTGCCATCGCCGCAGACCGGCAGTGTCGATGAGCACGGCGAATCGCAGCCCAGTGCCCGGGTCGAGTGCGGGAAGAGGCGAGCGGGCAGTCAACGGTCCCACCCCTGAGGCGCGAATCGGTTGGCTGGGCGCGCAAGGCCGTAGTGATCACGCAGTGTGCTGCCCTCGTACTCACGACGGAAGACACCCCGGTCCTGAAGGATCGGCACCACTTGGTCGACGAAGGTCTCGAGCCCCGAGGGCATCACCGCAGGCATGACGTTGAACCCGTCCGCGGCACGGCTGTCGAACCAGTGCTGCATCGAGTCCGCGATCTGCTCGGCGGTCCCCGTCACCGTGCGGTGACCGCGACCGGGGCCGAGCCTGGCGATGAGTTGACGGACAGTCAGGGAATCGCGCCGGGCGATGCCGACTATCAGGCTGAACCGGCTCTTGACGTCTTCGATCTCGCCCTCGTGAGGAAGGTTCACGGGCAGCTCATGGTCAAGCTGGAGTTCCTCCGGAGACAGCCGGAGCCGCGAGGCGAGCTGGAGTTTGGCGTACTCGGGAAGGATGAGCCGATCGAGTTCCTCGGCCATCGCGCGGGCCTCGTGCTCCGTGGCGCCGACGATGGGTACGAGCCCCGGAAGGATCTTCACGTTGCGGGGATCACGGCCTGCCTGCACCACTCGCTTCGCCATGTCGGCGTAGAACTGCTGTGCCTCTTCCAGGGTTTGCTGCGCCGTGAACACCGCTTCGGCGTACTGCGCGGCGAAAGCGCGGCCGTCCTGCGAGGAGCCGGCCTGGACGAGCAGGGGCTGCCCCTGTGGGCTGCGAGGCACGTTGAGTGCGCCCTCGACCCGGAAGAAGGTTCCGGCATGGGCGGCAGGGTGAATCTTCGTACCGTCACCCCAGACGCCACGCTCCTTGTCCGCGACGATCGTGTCGTCCTCCCAGCTGTCCCACAGGCGCTGGGCGACCTCCACGAACTCTGCGGCTCGCAGGTATCGCTCGTGATGCGGAGGTGAGTCGTCGAGGCCGAAGTTGCGGGCAGCGGAGGCACCGGAACTGGTGACTATGTTCCATCCGGCCCGGCCCGCGCTGATGTGGTCGACCGACGCCAGACGGCGAGCGAGGTTGTACGGATCGCTGTAGGTCGTGGATGCCGTTGCGATGAGCCCGATGTGCCTGGTCGCGCAGGCCAACGCCGTCAGAACGACGGTCGGCTCCAAGGTGCCGGAGGGGCGCCGCCGTATGTCCGTCGTGAGCTTGGGGTTGTCGGCCAGGAAGACCGAGTCGAACTTCCCTCGCTCGGCTATGACGGCCACGTTCCGGTAGTGCTCGATGTTCGTGTCCGCGACGGGGTCGCTCTCGGGCAGCCGCCAGGCCGCCTCGTGGTGACCGGCGTTGTGGAGAAAAATATTGAGGTGCAGAGTGCCGGCCCGTCTCGTACTCACTGCTCGCTCCTGCGTATGCATAAGTGTCTGCGGCTTGGGTGCACACAAAGGCCGGCTGCACAGCCGTGCGGCCGAGTCTCGAGCAGGCCCCGAAATCATTGGGTTCAGCAATCGAGGAACACCGTCCCAGATGCTCCTTACTCACCCGCCTTCCCATTACCGAGAGCGGGCCGGGCCCGGGTTCACAGCAATACTCCGGTTTCCGATCAGCTGATGCGGATCCAGCCCCCGAGCGTTGCTGCGGCATGGGCTGACTGAAATCTCATCGACACCATGGCGTGAACGTGCACAGCAACCATGGTGCGTCCTGCGTGTGCCTGTCAAGATCAAAAAATGCCGAACCAGGTGGCACTTGGTCCCTTAGGTCTGGTTTGACCTGCCGATTGCCCTTGTGGGTACGTCACTGACGCCAACGGCTTCGACGCGCTCCCCGCTGCACGTGCAGACGGCGCTCCCTCGGTGGTTGCGACATTCTGTGAACGTGCACATGTGCTCGGCACAGCTCTCCATCGAAGCCAGTGGATGCGGGGCCAGAGGTGCCAAAAAAGAACATGTTGCTGGACAAGGGGATCGCCGTCGGTATACAAGTACCTCCGGACATTGCGAGCAGCACCGTAGGTTCGATGGCCTGCTTGCGTTCTCCGGACGACTCTATTCCTCCTTGTATCGCGAGGAAATGGGGCCTTGCCAAAGGAGATCCGACCGTGTTTCAGTCTCTTCGGTTCACGGTGGAGAGCGCAGAGACTATCTCTGTTGTTCAACCCTGCAACAAACTCTGCCGTTGAACTATCCATCCACCCAGAGAGGAATCCCTATGGACGCCTTGACTGCAATTGAAGAGCTGGATCTTCACGTCGACGACGTGCCGGCCGCGGCTCAGGAAGTGCCCGCTCAGCTCGGTACGTACGCTCCGTCCCAGCTCGGTACGTATGCGCCGACTCAGCTCGGTACGTACGCTCCGTCCCAGCTCGGTACGTACGCTCCGTCCCAACTCGGTACGTATGCGCCGACTCAGCTCGGTACGTACGCGCCGACCGTCTAACAAAAGCTCTTAAGCGAGCAGGGATATGGCGCTGGAGACCGGCTGTCCGGCGTTCGGTGCCATATCCCGGCCGGCGTCGGCGCAGAAGCAGACGAATCACGCCCAGACTCCGAAGAAGATGCCTTGGTACACATTCCGTCAGCCGAACCGCTTTCTCATCCCCTTCCCTGCGGCGCGGCAAAGAATTCACATCGTGAGCTCCTCACTGAACGCCTGAGAGTCGCGACGGCGCACTATCGTGTGTCTGAAAGTCACTTCGAAAGGCCCGTTGTCCGTAATCTGCTGCGCGCCCGCTCCGGCAATGGCGTGCAGCTGGGCGACGGATATGCCGACGTGCCCTGGCCCGTGTCTCTCAGTCCCATGATGTTGTCCGCCGATCTGCTCGACGAAGTGCAGAGGATCGGTGCCCTCGTACCCGGAGCCCTTCGCTGCTCATGGGAATTCCTGAAGGCCAGTGAAGACGTGCGCGCGTTTGTCTTCCGGTCACCGAAATCGGAGGGTGCGCACTTTGATCCCGGGCATGGGTATCCGCTCGGCGAAGGTCCTCTCTTCCGGCTGGATCTGCTCCTGGAGCAGGACGGTGCGAAAGTCGTCCCTTGGCTGGTCGACATCAACCTGATGGCCGGCATGGCGGGTGTCACGGGCGGGATTCACCGCGTCTACGCGGATTACGCGGACCATGTCTGGGGCTCGGGCGCCTTGACCGGCTCCTTCGACCTTGACGGGTGGGCGACCGGTATCGCCGACCGTCTCCACGGTTCGCCCGCGGACGGGACGACCGTCGACTACGTCATACGGGCCGGTCACGCCCTCGTGCCCGACGCACAGGGCGTGGTGTCCGCACTGCAGCGTGCCGGATTCAGCGCACGACTTACGCCGCTCGACGAACTGAAGTTCACCGACGGGAAGTTGACAACCGGAGCCGGAGCCGAAGTGAGCCATGTCTTCCGGCAGGTTCGAGCTGTCACCAAACACGGCGGGGATGCGGCCGTACGCCGCCGGGAAACCCAGGCATTCGAAAGCCTCACGGACGCCTGGCGATCCGGTGCCATTCGCATGGATCCCGGCTTCCATATGTACCTGGAGAGCCACGCTTGGATGCATTTCTGGCATGACCATGTGTTCGCACAGACATTCCGCTCAACACATGGACGCGGAGACTACTCGTTCCTGATGTCGCGTATCCCGCGAACGATGCGTGTATACGACGAGGAGCTCGTGGCACCCGGCCGGTTCACCACACGAAGGCGTCAGCCGGGTGATGTCGACGGCGCCGTCCTCAAGCGGGCGGATTCCACCGGCGGTGCGGGCCTGAAGATGACCGGCTGGCCGGCCTCGGCCGAGGAAAAGGCAGCTCTGGAGGCCGAGTTGTCGGCATCGCACCACGACGGCCTGCTCCTGCAGGACCGGGTCCGCCAGAGCCGGTACACGTTCCCCTTTGCGGACCCCGGCCAGGAGCCGTCGCTCGTCGCCGGACCGCTGAAGCTCGCGGCCTACTTCCGCGGCGGTACCTGTCTGGGTGCTCATGCGCTCCTCACCCCTGACGACCACGAGAGCCTGCGTCCCGGGTCCGCACTCCGGCTGCTCCCGCTGTTCGTTCCGGTATTCCGATCCCACCGCTAGTCGTCGCACTACCCGAAAGGTTCCCTCAGTGTCTCAAGACCGTTGGTCGGCGTTCCGGACCGCATGGGGTCAGTCCGCGCAGGGATACGACTCCTTGTACGGCCACGGTGTCCACTCGGAAGCGGAGCACGCTGCCTGGTTGCTCCTGCTCCGGCGGCTGTTGCCCACGCAGGACACCCCGCTGAAAGTTCTCGACGTGGGGACGGGAACCGGGATGATCGCCCTCTTGGTCGCGGAGCTGGGTCACGAGGTGACCGGCAGCGACTACTCGGAAGCGATGCTGGAAGTGGCCTCCCGCAAAGCCAAGGAGTCCACGAAGGAGTTGAACATCTCCTTCGTCCACGCCGACGCACTGCTCGACGGCATAGCGGACGAGCAGTTCGACGTGGTCATCTGCCGCCATCTCCTCTGGGCCGTGTCATGCCCCGAAGAGGCGCTGCGGCGGTGGAAGGCGGTGTGCCGGCCCGGCGGAAAGATCGTCGTGATCGATCAGCTGCGCCCCCGGGTCAACCCCGTGCGTCAGGGCATCCGGGAGCTCGCCGACGTTCTCAACCCGCTGATCGGGAGCGGGGACAGCCACGACGGTGTGTTCCCGAAGATCCCGCTTCACGAACAGCCGCTCAAGCGGGCCACCTCGCCGCTCCCGATCGCCAACGCCATGCGCCGAGCCGGACTCGTACGAGTTCAGGGCGAGCGCCTGCCGTGGATCGATGCGGTGGAACGCCCGGCGATGCCCCGGCTCGAGCGCTGGGCCCGCCGCTGGAACCGCTATGTCGTGGAGGGGTGGGTCTGACGTGACGCAGCTCGGCACGAGTCCGCGTGTCCTGAACCGGGCGGAACTGCCCGCCGCCACGCCCGGGACACCGCGATCGCTGGTCCTGGTGCCCGCCTTGTCCGAGCCCGGCAGGCTGCCCAAGGTCGTCGGCTCCGTTCTCGACACGCTCGACACCGATGTGCTCGTCCTCGACGCAGGCGGGAACGCCTTCAACTCCTCGGTCTTTCCCGGGCAGGTATCCGCCCTCGGTGTTCCCCCGGGCGTCGGCTCGGCAGTACGGTCCGGTCTCGAGTACGCGATGGCCCATGGATACGAAGTCGTCACCCGGATCGACGGGGACGGGCAGCACGCTCCGGCAGTCCTCCACGAGCTGCTGGAACGCCAGAAGAACGGGACAGACCTTGTCCTGGGGTCTCGTTACCACCCGCTGTCCCCGGTGGTCGCCGCACCGCCATCCGACCGGATCGCACTCAACGTGATGTTCAGGTCTCTCGTCCAGCAAGTGTGCGGCCTGGCCATGACCGACGTCATCTCCGGCTGCTGGGCGATGAGCAGGAAGACCATGACCTATCTGGTACCGCGCATCCGGGTACAGGGTTACGGCAGCACGCTGGAGATCCTCATGCTGCTCGGCCTGTCCGGTCAGTTCTCGATTGCCGAAGTACCGCATCCGGCGATCTATGCCGGGCAGAGCATCGAGGAGAGGTACACCAAGGAGCGGCTCGCGGCCCGTTGTACCCGGGCTGCCGTCTACCTGGAAGTTGTTGCTGACGTGATGGACCGTCACGACATCCGTGGCTGGCCCCTGCTCGTGCAGCGATGACACCGGTGGCGACGACCGACCAGGACGAGGCCCAGCTGGAGGCCCTGCTCAGCGGCCTGCTGTCCACTCCGCAGCCGGGTGACGCCGTGTCGGGCGAGCAGTTCACCGTGGTGGTGAAGGCCGGGCTGCACAGAGCGGTAACCGGAGGCCGGCCGTCTGTCGACAGCCTCGGCTGCGCCGAAGTGCTGCACGGCGCAGCCAGCGACAGGGACCTGGCCAGGGCCACGCTCAAGGCGCGCATGGAAGCGCTGGAGCGCTATGCCTCCGTCTCTTGCGTCGACGAGCGGTCCACCGTGACGACCGCCGGCGAACTGGGGCCCGCTGCACTGCCTTTGCACCTCCTGCCACGACACGGCTCGCAGGAGGCGGGGCCGCGGTCGGGCACGCACGGCGTACTCGGCATGCAGGACGAGGTGCGCTGGGCGCAGGCCACACGCTGGAGCGACCGGGCGACTGTTTTCGTGCCCGCCGTCATGGCGTTCAACACGACACCCCGGCATCCTGGCGAGCAGTTCTGGGTCCCGGTCTCCACCGGAACGGCCGCGCACGTCTCCAGGGCCCGGGCTCGGGAGAACGCGGTTCTCGAGGTCGTGGAACGCGACGCGGTCGCACTCAACTGGCTGCTGCGTACTTCCGGGAGAAGGATTTCCCGCGCCGGCGACGGCATCATCACGTCGGATACCGACACCCTCCGGGCACCCCACCCCACCTCTGTCGGTGAGACGGCTCTGACCAGCTGGGACATCACCAGCGACCTCGGGATTCCCACCGTGCTCTCGGTTCTGCGCGGCCCCGGCCGGATCCTGCGCCACGTCGTCGGCGCCGCCTCGCGCCGCACGCTCTGCGACGCCGCCGTCGCGAGCGCCGCCGAGGCGGCGCAGATCTACTCCGGTCTGGATTCCGCGGTACGTTCCGGAGACCGCGCTCCCCGGACGCCGGGCCGGTGCCGACGTATCCATGACGGAGCCCTGTTCATGGCTTCGGCCGCCAGAGCCCACTGCTTCGGCTATCTGCACGGTGAAGAGCCGGACGATGCGCGGGAGCAGTCCGGGGGTCCGCTGTCGCACAGCGGCGATCCCGTCGGGCGCCTGATCGAAGCCGGGCACGAGATCTACTTCGTGGATCTCACGCCGCGGGACGTCGCCCGAGCCGGCGTCCATGTGATCCGGGCAATCGTCCCGACGCTCCAGCCCCTGTCCCCGGTGCACGCGGCGAGGTACCTCGCGAGCACACGTCTCCACCGATCCGGAGTACCGGTCGCCGAGATGAACCCGATGCCCTGTCCCTTGGCTTGAGGTAGGCATGCTCCCGAAAGAACACGGTCGCACCAGCACTGGCCTGCCTGTCGTGCGGTGCACGGCGCACGACGCCTTCGGACGGCA
Organism: Streptomyces sp. NPDC060035; assembly: GCF_042736635.1. Classification (NCBI taxonomy): domain Bacteria; kingdom Bacillati; phylum Actinomycetota; class Actinomycetes; order Kitasatosporales; family Streptomycetaceae; genus Streptomyces; species Streptomyces sp. NPDC060035. The sequence goes on along the minus strand of NZ_JBHWVO010000001.1, from coordinate 492,810 downwards.
GGTCGCCGCGTATCTGGCCGAGTACGTACGCCGCCATGCCGAGTCCGGGGGCCGCCTCGCCTCGGCGGACTCCGCGCTCCCGGCACTGGTCATCGAAACCGGCACGGTCCCGCCGCAGGCGTACGACGACGCTGCACGGCTGCGGTCCTCGCCGGGGACTCTCGTGCTGCCCGTACGGAGGCGACCACAGGGTCTGCTCGTCGGGCCGGTCCAGGACAGTGGGCGGCCGTGCCCTTCCTGTCTCCTGTTGCGGAACGACCAGCACCAGTGGGGCCTGGAGCCGTTCTTCATGACCGGCGACACAGGCGGATCCTCCGGGGCGTCGGCCGCCGGAGTGAGTCCGCTGCTCGCGAGGGCAGCGGCCGCGCTCGCCGTGCGCCTGGCCCTTCGTGTGGGCCGTGGTGCCCCCGTGGCCGGACTGGTCTGGCATCTGGAACACCCCGTGCGCACCTCACGTGCCCTGTGGGTACTGCCGATGCCGCAGTGCCGCCCCTGCGCTGCCCCGGGCGACGTCGGCGACAAGGAGACCTCATGACGGACACGATCGACCTGAGTCTTCCCGCGCTCCCGACGAAACCACGGCTCAGGCCCGGTGTGACATGGGAACCAATGGGAGACACCGTGGTCGTCCAGGGAATCGATCGGCCCCACTACTTCCGGGGCCGGCATGCGGGCCGACTCCTCGTGCCCCTGCTCACCGCACTCACCGGTCGTGCCGGCCACGACGAACTGGCGGCGGCTACCGCATGTTCGGTGGAGGTGGTGCGCCAAGCGCTGCGGAAGCTGGACGCCCTCGGAGTCCTTGAGGATCTGGAGGGCGACGAGGACGTGGCAGACACGCCCCTGTCCGACTGGTACGCGCGGGCCACCGCCGAAACAGGTCTGCACAGCAGCGGCCGGTCCGTCGTGCGGTTTCTGCGGACCCAGACGGTCCGCTTGCTCGGCACGGGCCGGCTTCATGCGCGAATCTCCGAACTGCTGACGGAGCACGGCCTGACCGTGAGCACGGGATCCATCGACAGCAACGGCACCTGCGCCCAGGGCACCCTGACCGTCGTCGTCGCGCCGGACGACGACTGCCTGCACCAACTCAGCACGCTCGACGATGCCATGGCCGCGGCGGGAGCACGCTGGCTCCTCGTTACGGAAGGACCCGGAGAAGTCCGCCTCGGCCCACTCTTCGACCGGGCACTGTTCCCCTGCCTGTGCTGTTCCCGGCGTGCCTTGCCTGAGGGGCTGACGCCTGCGACCGGGCCGGCACCGGACGGCGCCCCCATCCAACTGGAACTGGAACTGGAAATCCGTACCGATCTGCATGCCACCTCCGTGGCGGCGGAATGCCTCGCACTGATCGCCGGCGTCGGCCACCCCTCCACCTTGCGCCGGATCATCCGACTGGGAGACGTCGAGGACGGATTCACCGCACGGTCGGTCAGCCCGGTGGCCGATTGCGTCCTGTGCGTACCCGACGGGCATGCATCCGCCTCCCCGGACACCTCGGCCGTCGTGTACGAGTACGGAGTCGCAGGGCTTCCGGAGAACCTGCACGGCAGCCGGGCCCAGTACGGCCATTACGCCGCCGCGAACCTGCTGGCCCAGGTGCCCGGACGTCTCTGCCTCGACGAGACGGCGCTGTGGAGTACTGATCTCCAGGAGCCGGACGTCCTCGGAGGCGGTCCGTGGTCACGGCTCAGCAGACTGCTGACCGAGGTGTACGGTCTGCGCCCCGGCACCCTGCGCCGTCATCCGCCCACCGGCGGAAACCTCGGCTCGCCACGGGCTCTTGTCTGGTTGCCGGAGTGCACGTGGGGCACCGAGCGGGCCGGGCTGCACAGCTATGAACCGCAGATCGATGCCCTGTGCCGGCTCGAGGTGCAGCCGGGCTTCCAGGAGCGGCTCCGTGCTCTGGCCGGTGACACGACCTGCGTTCTCCAGCTGGTCGACATCGAGACGCTGGAGAACAAGTACGGCGCCAGGGCGCCGCGCATCGGCTGGCTGGACGCCGGCGTGACCTTCGAGCATCTGGCCATGGTCTGCGAAGGGCTGGCGATCACGGCACACCTGTCCACGCCCGAGCGCGCCTCCGACTTCTTCGACGCGGTCCTGCCTCTCTCACGCCAGCTCCTGCTGTCCGGGCTGATCGAGCTGGCCGACATCCACGTGGAAGGGAAGTGACATGACGACGTATCCGCAATTCGCGGAGGCGTATGAGCTGGCCCGGTCACCGTTGGCCGGTACGGGGGGTACGGACGGGTTGCCACCGTGCGTACCCGAACGCGGTGACGCCCCCGTGCGCCTGCCGGCTCCCAGCGCCCCGGTTGTTTCGCTCGAAGAGGCACTCACCGACCGGCGGTCGATTCGGCGCTACGCCGACCGTGGCGTCCCGGCCGCAGACATCGCCGCTGTGCTCTCGGCCGCGGTGCGGGTTACTTCGCTTCTCGGCTGGTCCGTCGTCGTTCGCCGAGCTCAGGGCGTGGACGCCGGCTCATACCACGTCGAGGTGCTCCCGGACAGCGGTCTGCGTTTGCACCGTGTGGGGCCCGTTCCCCCCGCTGAGGCGTGGCCTCAGCGGGAGTTCCACCTCGCTCCGGTGATTGTCGTCGCCCAGGCGAATCTCCTTGTCCCGGCCGGTCGTCCGGCCGCCCCGCTGTACCGGCTGGCCGGGCGAGGAGCCTACGCGGCAGCCATCGCAGCCACGAGGACCGGACTCGGGTCTTGCCTCTTCTACGGCCCCACCCTCGCGGCACGCACCCCGCTGCGGTTCGACAACGTGACCCGCGCCCCTCTGCTCGGACTCTCGCTCGGCCTGCCGCTCGAACCCGTCCGGCAGAACGGAGCGAGCGCGTGATACAGCTCACAATGGAGCGTCTGCGGCTGCTCCGTGTCCTGTCCGGGGCGCGCCGCGGTCACGTCGCCCTCCTGGTCGTGAGCGTCGCGGCGCAGAGCCTGCTGCCCGCCGCCTCGTCCGCAGCCCTGGCGCTGCTGGTGCGCACCCTCGAACGCCCGATGACGGACACGGCGGGTCTCGTCATGCCGCTCGCCGTCTTCGGGTGCGTGCTGCTGGCCGGCCACCTCCTGGACGTACTGATCGTCCCGGTCGGCTATGCCGTCAAGTCGCGGATCAACGGGGCACACCGTGCGTCGGTGGCTCGCATCGCCACCCTCGGCCTCGACCTGGGCCAGCTCAGTACCCAGCGCGTCCAGGACCTGCTGCAGACCTCTGCGGCCGACCCGCAGAACTGGACGGAGAAGACGCCGGGCGACGGGGCGGTGGCTCAACTGACCCTCGTCCTCAGGTACTTCGGAGCCGCAGCAGCCTCCGTGATCCTCGCCTACTTCAGTTGGTGGCTCGTTCCCGCCATCGTCCTGCCGGCCCTCCTGGTCCGCGCACGCAGGCGCAGGCACTGGCTGAAGGTAAGTCAGCAGTGGGCAGCCGGGGCCGCGGAGGGAAGGCTGGCTCAGTACTGGAAGAACGCCATGACCTCGGCGGCGGCCGGCAAGGAGATGCGGGTGTTCGGCTTCGCCGACTGGGCTGTCCAGAGGATGCGCCGGCACCTGCTGGCCCTCTACGGACCTGTGTGGAGCCAGAGCAGGCGCGTGTACACCCAGGAGCTGTGGTCGTTCCTCCTCGTGGCCCTTCCGCTGATCGGCGTCTACACAGCCGTAGCGGCCGCCACCGTGCACGGGCGGGCGAGCATCGCGACCGAGGCCTCGGTACTCGCCGCGGCGTGGGCGGTCTTCGCCGTCATCGTCGGTATCTCGGACGCGTACGACATCGAGTCCGCGTTGCCCGTCCTCAAGGCCTACGGCGAACTGACCGCCCTGGCCCCGCAGCACACCCGAGGCGCAGCGCACCCCGTCCTCCCGGAACCCGGCGCCAAGGCTCCGCCGACGGTCACCCTGACCGACGTCTCCTTCTCGTATCCGGGAGCCGACCAGCCGGTGCTCGACGGCCTGACCCTCGAAATCCGGCCCGGCGAAGTCCTGGCGATCGTCGGTACGAACGGTGCGGGAAAGTCGACACTGATCAAACTCCTGGCCGGGCTGCATCAGCCCGGCTCCGGAACGATCACGGTTGACGGGACACCACTCCGGGCCATCCCGTCGGACATCTGGCGAGCCCGACTGGCCATGGTCTTCCAGGACTTCGTCCGCTACCCCCTCACCCTTCGGGAGAACATCCTGCTCGGGCGGCCTGCCGGTGCGCAGGACACCGCGGCCTTGCGGTCCGCCGTCTCGCGGACCGCTGTCGGGAGTCTCGTCGCCCGCCTTCCGTCGGGCTGGGAGACTCCACTGTCCCCTGTGGCCGAGGACGGCGTGGAACTGTCGGGCGGCCAGTGGCAGCACGTCGCCCTCTTCCGCGCGCTGTACGCGGTGGAGAAGGGGGCCCGGCTCGTGGTCCTCGACGAGCCCACCGCCCAGCTCGACGTACGCAGCGAGCTGGAGGTCTTCACCGGGCTCTGCGCACTCGCCCCGGCCTGCAGTGTCGTACTCATCTCGCATCGACTGTCATCCGTCCGTCAAGCGGACAGGATCGTCGTGCTCGACAACGGCCGGGTCGCGGAATCGGGGTCCCACGACGCGCTGATGGAGCGCGGGGGGATCTACGCGGAAATGTTCACGATTCAGGCGGCTCAATTCACAGACGCCCGCCGCTCCGGGAACGCCGCGCCCGGACAGGAGGCACTGATATGAACCGATCCTCCACAGCGGTGCGCAACCTCCGGCTGTACCGCGAACAGTTCGCCCTCTGCCTGCGCACCAAGCCACTACTCACCGCGGCAGCCCTGGGAGTGCAGCTCCTCGGCGTCGTCTCATTCGTCGGCATCGGTCTCGCCCTGCGTCAGACGGTGAACGCAAGCCAGTCCGGCGTACTGTTCGCGGCCGTGATCGGTGCCGCGGGAGCTGCTGCCGCCTACGCGGTCGATTACGTCATCGGCACCATCGCCCGGAGCCTGCGCATCACCGTCGTGGAGCAGGTCGGTCTGCTGGAGACCGATGCCGACGTCTTCCGCCGGATCGGCCGAATCGATGACATCGACCATCTGGAACGCTCCGACTTCGCCGACCGGGTGGCCGCACTGCACGGTGCCGCCTGGGCGGTAACCGACTCGGCCTGGGGAGGCATCGAGACGGCGCTCAACATCGCCCGGCTCGGCTTGGCCCTGGCCGTCCTGAGCGATGTCAGCCCCTACCTGCTCCTGCTGCTTCCCGCCGCACTCGTACCGCTCTGGTTCGATGCCGTGGGCAAGCGCACCGTCGCGACCACGGAGATCTCGACCGCCGGACGGCTGCGTCTGCAGCGTCAGTTGTTCGACCTCGCCGTACAGCCCGGGGCCGGCAAGGAGATCCGCGTGAGCGGCTCCGCGGACGAGCTGATCAGCCGGCAATCCGCCGCATGGAACACCGTCCATCGCGACCGCTACAGGTCCCAGCTGATCGCAGCGGCCTGGACGGCCGCCGGCTGGACCCTGTTCGTCCTCGGCTTCGTCGCGGCACTGGGCCTGGTGGCCGGACGAGCCGCGGAGGATGCCGCGGTGGCCGGCGACGTGGTGCTCAGCATCACGGTGGCCGCCAACCTCCGGGCCGCCGTTCAGACAACAGTCGCGCGTGCCACCGAACTGGCAGGCCACGGCCGACTGGTGGAGCCGTTCCTCTGGCTGCGCAAATACACTGCCCGCCGGCAGCAACAGTCCTCCGGCGGTCTGGCAGCACCATCGGCCCTGACGAGCGGAATCGAGCTCCGCGACGTCGGCTACCGCTATCCCGGCACCGACCGTCCAGCCGTGGATTCGGTCAGTATCCTGCTCCCTGCCGGGAGTGTCGTGGCGGTGGTCGGGGAGAACGGATCCGGTAAGAGCACACTGGTCAAACTGCTGTGCGGGTTCCACCGTCCGGATTCCGGTGCCGTCCTTGTCGACGGCGTGGACATGCGGAGCATGGACATACCCGCGTGGCGCACCCGCATGGCCTCCGCATTCCAGGACTTCGGACGCTACCCGCTGCCCCTCCGGCACGCGATCGGCCTCGGCGACCCGCCTCGCATGGACGACCCCGACGCGGTGCTGTCCGCGATGCGGGCAGCAGGCGCCGAGGATCTCCTCGAGGTCCTGCCCAAGGGGCTGGACACCCAGCTGGGCGTGGAGTTCGGCGGCACGGAGCTCTCCGGAGGCCAGTGGCAGCGGACCGCTCTCGCTCGGTCCTGCATGCGCGAGCGCCCTCTGCTGTTCGTACTGGACGAACCGACCGCGTCGCTCGATGCCGCGGCTGAACACGCTGTGTTCGAGCGGTATATGGCCCGTGCCCACGAGATCGCCCAACTGGGCGGGGCCGTCACCGTCATCGTGTCCCACCGCTTCTCCACCGTGGCCGGCGCAGATCTGATCCTCGTGATGGACGACGGCGAACTCGTCGAGCACGGCTCGCACGCGCAGCTCATGACCCGCAACGGAATGTACGCCACGTCGTACGGCCTCGCCGACACCGCCTACTCGATGCCGCGCCCCTGATGACCACTGCAACAGCCTCCGTCGAAGGAGACCTCATGCCTCTAGCCCGTACCCATCCGATCTCTGTCCAAGGGCGCAGTTCCCGCACGTACGGACTGAACCGGAGCCAGAAGTGGATCTGGCAGATGATCGAGTCCCTGGCTCCTGACAACCGTCACATGTACCTGCCTGTGCGGATCGACATCGAGGACGGCTCGTCGGTGGAAATCGACGACGTCACCGCCGGTTTGCACGATCTGATCGCCCGGCACGAAGCGCTCCGTACCACGTACGCCCGGGGGGAGCGCGGCGAACAGCTGCAAATGGTCCACGGCGATGCTGAGGTGGCGGCGCGCGTGTTCGAGGCGGGCACGCAGGACGTCGAGGACGTCTGTACGCAGGTGGTGGAGGAGATGCGCGCGCTGCCGTTCCTCCTGGACCTTCCGGTGCGGGTGTCCCTGGTGACCCGAGCCGGCCGTCCGCGCATTCTGCTCCTTCAGGTGAGTCATCTCTCCGCCGATGCTTGGGCATTGCGCCTGATCGAGCAGCAACTGCGGTACACGCTGTCGGCTGACAGCCGCGCCGTGCAGGACAGCGACGGGGGCCGTACTTCCTGGCAGCCGGTGGACCAGGCACAGCACGAGCAGGGTGAGGCGGGTGCTCGGCGCGCCGCCAGGGCACTCACACGCTGGCGGCAGCAGCTGGACCGGTTCCCTGCGACGAGCTTCCCGGAACGGCACGGCTCGGAACCGGAGAACCCGAGGTTCGCCGAGGCGAGGATGGATTCTGCCGCGCTCGCGGCGGCCGCCCTGGCGCTGGCCGATCGCCACAGCGCGACAGCCTCCAGCGTTCTCATGGCGGCGGTGCTCACCTTGCTCGCGGAGCGCTCCGGGAACGGCAGCGCCGGTGTATACACCCTGGTCGCCAACCGGCTCACGGACGATCTGCGGGACATGGTCGGTACGGCAGTGCAGTACGCGCCGGTATCCGTGGAGACTGCCGGTCGCACGTTCCCGGAGACGGTTCGGGCGACTTGGTCCGCCATGATGCAGTCGCAGCGCTCGGCGCAGTACGACCTCGATCAGGTCGAGGCACTCGTCCGCGAAGTGACCGAGGACCGGCAGGGGGAACTCGATGTCGCCTGCACCATCAACCTGTTGAACGAGTTCGACCCCACCGCCGAGGTCGCCGCAGGCCCGCCCCCATCCGTCTCCGAGGTTAACGAACTCGCCCGGCACACGCGCTTCTCGTGGGACCGCGGGATGCAGCAGGAAAACCTGAAGTTCTATATGTCGGTGCGCGTCTCTCCCGAGCGGATCGCACTGTTCGCGCGTGGGGACAGCACAGTGCTTCCCTCGTCGGAGATGCGGGACCTGATGCTCGGAATCGAGACTCTTCTCCTCGAGGCGATGGCGGAATGACACACAGTCTCTCTCTCGCCCGCACGCAACCGGCCTCCGTTCAGCACGTCGTGCGCGTCTCCTTCTTCGCCGAGGACGAACTTCTGCGAAAGGGTCTGCAGAAGATTCTGGGCGACATCCAGGGAGTCGAAATCGCCGTCAGCTGCGGGTCCATTCAGGACGTTGCGCAGGCGCTGGGCAGCGGAAGTACCGATGTTCTGGTCATCTCCGCCCCGGAGAGCACGGCGCTCAGCGCATGTGTGTCCGGGCGGACCATCCCGGCTCCACGCGTCCTGGTGCTGCTCGACGAGTCGCACGTCAACTCGCCGACGCCGCTCGGTACCGTCCCCGCCGACGGCTTCCTCCTGCGGGAGGAAGTGACTGCCCAGGCTCTGGAGCGGGCCCTCTTCCAACTGGCCAGTGACGAAATGCCGATGCCACTCAAACTCGGCCGGCTGCTCGTCGCATCCCTGCAGGGCTCCGGAGGGGGCCGGCCGGCTCGATCCCAGCTCACGGCCCGTGAGCGCGAGAGCCTGGCGCACCTCGCGGAGGGACTGAGCAACAAGCAGATCGCGCGCCACATGGGGATCTCCGAGCACGGGGTCAAACGGCTCGTGGGCAACGTCCTGCTGAAGCTGGGAGCAACCAACCGGACGGCCGCCGCGGTGCTCGCGATGGACGCAGGGCTGCTCGGCGAGCGATTGATGCGATCCGCTGAACGGGGTGGTGGCGACGTATGACCGGCACCATTCAACAGGAGAGCATCGACACGGCCTCTCGGGCGCCGATGGTGCATGAGTTGCTCACGACCGCTTTGGAGCGGCACCCCGACGCCCCCGCGGTAAGGGACGAGTCCGCCGCGTGGACCTACCGCGACCTCGACTCGTTCAGTCGGTCGGTGTGCGCCTGGCTCAAGAACCATGGCGTGCGGCGCGGAGAGCGGGTGGTTGTGTCCCTGCCCAACTCCCGTGTCCTGGTGGGGCTGCTCTTCGGTGTCGTCCGCTACGGAGCGGTGTTCGTTCCGGTGAGTCCCGACGCACGGCCGAATCAGCTGGTCGCGCTGATAGATGACTGCCGGCCGGTCCTGGTCGTCCAGGAGACGGCCGACAGTGAGACCCCTTCAGGGAGTCCCCGCCGCACGAGTGTCGCGGAACTCCTCGCGGAGCTGCCTGTTCCGCTGCCCCAGCCGGAGGCGGACCGGGCAGAACGGTCCGACATAGCCATGTTCATGTACACCTCCGGATCCTCATCCCGGCCCAAAGCAGTCGTGTGCCGGCACCAGCAGGTCGCCTACGCCGTGACGGCTGTCGCCGACAGCCTGCCGTACCGCCAGGACGACGTCGTCTACTGCAGGCTTCCCTTCTCCTTCGACTACGGCCTCTACCAGATCTTCCTCTGCGCTCGGGTCGGCGCGTCTCTCGCAGTGACCGGCCGTCAGCCCGAGCCCGCAGTCCTCAAGTTCGCGGCCCTGTACGGGGCAACGGTCCTTCCGGTGGTACCGACGCTGGCGACCCTGATCCTGAGGCTCGCACGACGAGGGAGACAGCTACCGCCCGTACGCCTGATCACCAATACGGGTGCCGAGCTCACTGCGAGCGCCGCCGAGGAACTGCGGTCCACCTTCCCCGGCGCCGCCGTCGTGTTCATGTACGGCATGACGGAGTGCAAGCGCATCACCATCGCCGCCCCCGACGAGGATCTCCGGGCCCAGGGAAGTGTCGGCACCGCGCTGCCAGGCACCCGCGTCGATGTGGTGGACGGCGCGAAGACGGTCCTTCCTGCCGGACGGTCAGGCCAGATCGTGGTGCGGGGCCCGCACCTCATGGACGGGTACTGGCAAGCCCCCCGGGCCACTGCGGAGCGGTACGGTCCGCATCCCGTCACCGGCGAAAGGGCCTTGTTCACCGGTGACTTCGGGGTAATCGACTCAGCGGGACGCCTGACCTTCCTCGGCCGCAACGACGACATCTTCAAGCGGCGGGGGATGCGGACCAGTACAGCGGAGATCGAGGCGGCTGCCCTGGACGTACCCGGTGTGGTCCAGGCCGCGGTCAATCCGCCGGGTGCGGACGGTGTACTGCATCTCTGGGTGGTCTCGGAGGCCGCCTCCGCCACCGTCCTCGCAGGGCTGGCCGAACGGCTGGAGCCCGCGAAGGTTCCCGACCACTGCTGGGTGCGGGACCGGCTTCCGCAGACGGTGCACAAAAAGATCGACAAGCAACAGCTGCGCGAGGCCGAGCGGAACCTACCGGTGCGGCCGGCGAGGGCGGCGGGAACGACAGGGACGGCAGGGACGACGACATGACCGACTACGTGGGCCGCTACGGCACTCCGCTGTACGTGTACCGGCTGGACGAGGTGCGAAAGACGGCGACCGCTCTGCTGCGGGGCCTCCCGCAACCCTCCCGGCTCTACTACTCGCTCAAGGCGAATCCGCATCCCTCGGTCGTACGGGAACTCACGGCGCAAGGAGTCCACGCGGAGATCAGCTCGTGCGGAGAGCTGCGAGCAGCTCTCTCCGCCGGGCAGAACCCCGCCGATATCCTCTACACCGGCCCGGGAAAGAGCATCCACGACATGCGTACGGCGATCCGCTCCGGAGTCCGGCGGTTCTCCGTGGAGTCCAGGACCGAGCGGGGCCGCCTCGGCGAGGCGGCCGAGACCGAGGCTTCGGACGTCGAGTACCTGGTGCGGATCAACGCTCCAGGCCCGGCAGCCGGGAGCGCCGGCCTGCGGATGACGGGTGTTCCCTCGCAGTTCGGCGTCGACTTCGAGCAGGCCCGCGCTCAACCGGAGCTGTTCCGGGCCCGTGGTCGGCTGCGCCCTGTGGGGATGCACTTCTTCCCGGCCACGAACGTCGCCGACCCGACAGCGCTCTTCGAAGAGTTCCGGCTCAGTGTCGAGACGGCGGCCGCCTTGCGGGAGAGTACCGGATTCGACCCCGAACTGATCGACCTGGGAGGCGGGTTCGCCGCTCCGTTCGCCAAGCCGGGCGACCTACCGGACTACTCCTCACTGCGGGAATCCCTGGAGCCGGTTCTGGACCAGAACTTTCCGGGCTGGCGCGACGGCCGTCCGTCCATCGCCTTCGAGTCGGGCCGGCATCTGACAGCCTCGTGCGGCACCTTGCTCACCACCGTGTTGGACGTCAAGCAGAGCGGTGGCAGGACGTACGTGGTCCTCGACGCGGGTACGAACGTCCTGGGAGGCATGGCCGGGCTGGGGCGCATCATGACCCCTGCCGCCGTGCCGCTGCGGGTCGCGGGTGCCGGCCCGGAAGCCGCCATGGCAGGCCAGCCGCCTTCGCAAGCCGTCACCCTCGTCGGCCCCCTCTGCACCCCGCTCGACGTATTGAGCCGCTCCGCCTCCATCGAACCGATCGAGGAGGGAGACGTACTGCAGATTCCCCATACGGGTGCCTACGGCCTGACCGCCAGCCTCCTGGCCTTCCTCAGCCACCCTCCGGCCACGGAAGTAGTCGTCGACGGCACGACCGAAGTGCATGTCCGCCGACTTGAACTGACTGAGACCCCACTGAAAGGTGTTGCACGATGACGGCCCCATGGGACGAGGCGTTCGAATCCATCCTGCGCACGCTGCTGCGCACGCTGTCGGACGGGGCACCGCTCGACCCCGACCTGGACCTCGCGGCAGCGGGACTGGACTCGATGGCCAGCGTCGAACTGTTGCTCCTGCTCGAGGAGACCTACGGCATCGAAATCCCGGACGACCTGCTGCAACCGAGCACCTTCGCCACGGCAGGCAACCTGTGGCAGACGATCACCGGGCTACGTGTGACGGAGTCGCCGGCATGATCGCCACCGGCCGGACGGACGACGACGTCCCCGCGCAGGTGCTGGAGACTCTGCGCAAGCACGCGGCCGAGGCGGACAGAGAGGGAGCCTTCCCCGCCCGGAACGTCGAAGCCCTACGCGAATCCGGCCTGCTCGGCTTCCTCGTTCCGGCCCAGTACGGTGGCATGGGCGGTGATCTGCGCGGCATGGTGCGGATTGCCCAGCGGCTGGCAGGCGCCTGTCTGAACACGGCGACCATCTGGTCGATGCACTGTCAGCAGGCCGACGCCGTGGTCCGTTATGGCACCGAGGAGCTCAAGGCGCAGCTGCTCCCGTCCGTTGCACGCGGGGACACCTATCTCGCCTCGGTCACCACCGAGGCGGTCAAGGGCTGGAGCTTCATCACGGCCCGGTCCCCGATCGTCAGCCGTGCCGACGGCCTCCACCTGGACCGGCACGCCCCCGTTGTGTCGGGCGGCGCACACGCCGACGGATTCCTGGTGACGATGCGGGCATCCGAGAACGCTCCCCCTCATGAGGTCTCCCTGGTCTACGTGGGGCGCGACCAGGTACGCGTCGAGTGCGCCGGGGACTGGAACACGCTGGGCATGCGGGGTATGGAGAATGTCTCGCTCAGGCTGACGGGCGCCGTCCCCGAACGCAATCTGATCGGCACGTCCGGAGGGTTCCGAAAGGTCGCTGTCGAGAGCGCGATCCCCCTGGCGCACCTGGGACTTTCCGCGTGTTGGCTGGGTGCCGCTCAGGAAGCATTTGCCGGGCTCATCGGTCATCTGCGAAACCCCCGCCGCAAGGGCGGCCCCGACCTTTCCTCCGACCTGGTGCGCGAACGCCTTGCCCGCATTCGCCTGGACCTCGAACTCGTGCACGGCTATCTCCAGCGCGTCACGCAAGAGGTCTCCGACGTGCGTGAAGATGCGCGCGAGGTCCGGGGGGAGGTGCTCCAGATCCATCTCAACACGCTGAAGCTGGCCGCTTCGGACCTCTCCTTCCGAGCGGTGGACCGCATGGTGGAGCTCGCCGGGATGGCCGTCGGGTATTCGGCGAACAGTCACGTCCCCCTGGAGCGCACGCTGAGAGATCTGCGGTCGGCGAGCCTGAACTATTCCAACGACAGGCTGTGGACGGCCAATGGCGCACTTTCCCTCTGGGACCGCTCGGTGACGCTCGCCTGACCCGGGCCGGCACCGAACGGTACGCACCGCCCCCATGAGAGATCACAGTGAGATTCACATGCCCATAGACGCGGAACGGTTCCGTGAGATCTTCGGTTCCTTTCCGACGGCGGTAGCGATAGTCACCGCCGTCGACGGCCACGGCGAGCCAAGGGGATTCACCTGCAGCACAGTCTGTTCCGTGTCGGACGCGCCACCGACGCTCCTTCTCGGAGTTGGCAAACAGTCCCAGACTCTCCCGGCGCTCGTGTCGGCCCAGGCCTTCGTGGTCAATTTCCTCGCAGCGTCGGGTGAACACGCCTCCCGTGAGTTCGCCGGCAAGGGCCGGGATAAATTCGCGGGGGTGAAATGGCGCCCATCGAGTCATGCGGACGGCGCACCGATCCTGTCCGGCATCGCGCTCGCCTTCGCAGAGTGCAGAGTCACTCGCGCCATCGACGCAGGGGATCACTGGCTCTTCATGGCCGAGATCCACGGTGGCGACGTTTTCCGCCGCGAACCGCTACTGCATCACCAGGGGGAATACAGCCGCTGGCCGGCACCCCGATTCCGTATCAGGTCCCAATAAATATACAGAGGATATTCATGTCCATCAGCCCTCCCCTGATCGCGGTGATAGGCCCCGTCGAGCCTGACCTGCTCAGAGCCTTCATCACGCACTACCGGGACGGAGTCGGCATACGCGACTTCCATCTCGCCTTCCACTTCACCGAGCACGCCTCTCGTGCCCTTCGGGACCAGCTGATCACCGTGTGCGAGGAGATGGTCGGCCCGCCGACCGTCATCAGCCAGGGGCCGTGGCACGAGACGGTGCACAGCGAGTTGCGCGACCACCTCCGCGTGCGGGCCGGCGCGGGCTGGCACGTGATCGCTGACATCGACGAGTTCCACGACTATCCGGTTCCACCGGCCGAGTTGATTTCCGCCGCCGAGACCGCCGGCAGCCCCATCGTGGGAGGTCTGCTCTTCGACCGCGTGGCGCAGGACGGATCCATCAAGCCGTGGTCACCGAATGAAGGGCTGGACAAGGCGTATCCGCTCGGCGGCTATCTCACGCCCAAACTGCTGGGCGGCAACCCCGGCAAGATTGTGATCGCTCACTCCTCGGTTCGGCTGGGCCTGGGCAGCCACCGCAGCCTGGACGAGTTCCCGGTCAACCGCCCTCTGGTGCCGGTCCATCACTTCAAGTGGCGCGCCGGCATTCTGCAGGACCTGACGCGCCGGGTGACCGAACACACCAAGGGGGACTGGCACGAGAAGGGCCCTTGGATACGGAACGAGGCTTCGGCTCTGCTCGGCCACGTGGAGCAGCAGGGCGGCCGCATCGATGTGTCGGACCAGCGCCTCATGTTCCGCCCTGCTGCCTTCGGAAAGATCCCTGACGGCTGGGAGAAGGACTCCGTGGACCTCGTCGCAGAAGCAATGCGTCTGTGCGACGAACACGAATGGTCCGACGTCCTGGCACCGATCCCGGCGTCCGAGGCACAGGCAGGAGAACTCCCGTGCTGAGCACAGTCGTTATTCCTGTCCATCAGGAGCTGTCCGTGCTACGGATCTTTCTCGATTCCCTCGTCGACACCCTGGAACCGGAAACCCAACTCGTCGTCGTCAACGACGGTTCGGGCGGGGGCGTGCAGATCCTCCTGGAAGAACGGCTGACTCCGCTCAAGGACAAGGGGATCACGACGGAGATCATCCAGCACGTGCATCCGCTCGGTTGCGCTGCCTCCATCAACGAGGCTCTGGCTCTGGCACTCGGGGACTACGTATATCTCGTGGACTCCGACTTGATCCTCAAGCCCGGCTGGCAGTCCCGTATGCGCGCCACCCTGGAAAGTGACGAGAAAGCAGGGATGACGGGAGGTGTGCTTCTCTATCCGCAGACGGGCGGCGTTCAGCACTGCGGAGTGACCTTCACCGAGTCGGTCGGCCGGCATCTGCTGTTGAATTCCCGGCCGAGTGCCCTGCCTCAAGAGCCCTATCCGGTGCAGTTGGTCGTCTTCGCTCTGTTCGCGATGAAGCGGCAGGTCCTGGAGGACACCGGCCTGCTCGACGAGGACTTCTTCAACGGTTACGAGGACTTCGACTTTCAGATGCGTGCCCGCTCGCTGGGCTACGGCGTGCTGGTCGACCCGCAGGTGGTGGCCTACCACTGGGAGCGCAGCAGCGGCATCCACCGGGCGAGCAACCGCAAGAGCAACCTCGGGCGATTCTGGAAGCGCTGGGGTAATTCCCTCGTACCGGATCTGTGGGAACGGCTCTTCGCGCGCATCGAAAGCACCGCGGGGGCCCAGGCGTTCGACGAGGGGACCGTCGGCGTGGACCTGGCGGAATCCCGCAGCGATGCGGTGGAGTTCTGGAAGCGGATTGATGAACACGCGAACGGACCGAAGAAGGTCCATAACGGATCCCACCAGGTCGCGACCGGATCAACGGTGATGCTCGCACAGGTTCTGCCGGCAGAACTGGTCCGCGAGGAGTCGAGACTTCTGATCCTGACCGACAACTTCGTGCAGCTCCTGGACAACTGGCTCTGGTGGGAGGAGCGGTTCGCCGTCCGTAGTGACGATCTCGTTGTCGACCTCTATGGCAATTGCATGACCGCCTCGGAGATTCACGCCAGTTGCTGGCCGGGCCGGAAGATCAGATGAGGAAACCCGACATGGATTCAGCCGCGCCCGACGGCCGCGCGCCCGTCGAATTCCCGCTCAGTCTGTGCTGGCTCGAGACGGCCACACGCACCATCCCGGCCGCATGCAGCACGCTCGCCAAGAGCCCCACGCGGGTCCTGCCCGGCACCACTGCGATCTGCTGCACGGAGGCGGCCGGCGCCTACTTCAAGGACCTCGACGGCAACACCTGGCTCGACTGCGAGATGGCCATGGGCACCGCCCCTTGGGGTCATGCCCGTCGAGAAGTCGAGGAAGCCGTCATCGCCCAGCTTCGGCGTGGTGTCTCCTACTCGCTGCCCGCACCGCTGGAAGCCGAGGTCGCGAGCAGGCTGCTCCAGCGTTTCGAGCGTTACGACTCACTGCGTTTCTGCAAGAGCGGGGCAGACGCCGTAACAGGTGCGGTGCGCATCGCCCGCGCCGCCACCGGCCGGCAGATCGTCGTGGCGACGAGCTATCACGGCTGGCACGACTGGTCCGCCTATGGTCACTACGGGCAGAACCCAGCGCCCTTGGGCATCGTCGAGACCGTCACACAGACCACCCGTTGGGTGGCCGGTGCCGATCCGGCGGCCCTGGAGCAGGTCCTGGCGGAAACGGCGGGCCGCTGCGCGGCGGTCGTCCTGTGTCCCAACACGTGGGCCGCAGCGGACCTGCGGCGCGTGGTCGACGCATACCGCGGGGCAGGAGCCGTCGTCGTCTTCGACGAGGTGACCTCCGGCATCCGGATGGGTCGTCGGGCCACCGCAGGGGAGTACGGAATATGGCCGGACCTGCTGTGCATCTCCAAGGGCATGGCCAACGGACTTCCTCTCGCCGCGGTGCTCGGCCCGGCCGTGCTCATGGGCCGTGCCACCCAGGTCAAGTTCAGCAACGCGCATTCCAGCGAGTGCCTGGCACTGGCGGCGGCTCTCGCCTGCGAGGACCTTATGGACCTCGCACCCGAATGGCCCACCTGGCGCGTTCGCACCACCCTGATGATCGACCGTCTGAATGCGGAGATCACCCGACTGGGAATCTCGGACGAATTGATCGTGGAAGGCACGCACGCCAGCTTCGCTCTGCGCAGCCGAACGGCCGACGACTTCTGGTCGGACCCGTTCCGCGAACACCTGATCCGCGTGCTGGCAGCGGAGCGAATCTTCTCCAAAGGCTATCTGGTCTTCTCGGACGCCCATGGGGTCGAGGAGTTCGAGAAAGTCGAAGCTGCCCTTATGGACGCCGTCCGCAGCTGGATCCCGGATCGTCACACACCATTCTCCGAAAGCAGGTCATCTTGATGAAGGCTCTTGTCTACGTGTCTCCCGGTAAGACGGAACTGCGCGAGGTACCCGAACCCGGATTGATCTTCCCCCACGATGTGAAGGTGCGAATATACGGAACGGGAGTCTGCGGAAGCGATCTCAAAATTGTCCAGGGTAATTACGCCATCGGCCAAGCGGGCACGATCCTCGGCCATGAGGGTGTGGGTACCGTCGCCGAGGTCGGCCCGTCCGTCACCGGCCTCAAGGCCGGCGACCGGGTCGTCATCAATCCCACCCAGTCCTGTGGGCTGTGCAGCGCATGCAGGGTCGGACACTACTGCTACTGCGAGAAGTTCGAGGACCATCAGGTCGGCTATTCGCTTCCCGGCACATTCGCCGACTACTACGTCGGGCACGAACGGTACCTGTACCGGATTCCGGACTCCATGAGCTGGCGGACCGCGAGCCTCATCGAACCGCTGGGCTGTGCGCTCAACGGACTGGTGAAGGCTCAGGTGCAAGCCGGGGACTCGGTCCTGGTCATCGGAAGCGGTCCGATGGGGCTGCTGAGCCAGAGCATCAGCATGAAGCTCGCCCGGCTGACCGTCGCCACCGAAATCAGCCCGTTCCGGCGGGATTTCGCCCGGACTGTCAGCGACCATGCCCTTCACCCCGACGAGCTCACCCCGGCGTTTCTGCGTGAGATCAACGGCGGCAGGCGCTTCGACGTCGTGATCGACGCCGTGGGCAACCAGATCGAGACCGCTCTGTCCTTCGTGGCCAAGGGCGGACGAGTGGTACCGCTGGGCTGCGACGACAGCTACACAGCGGCAGTCAAGCCGGTGGATCTGATCGACAACGGCATCAGCATCGTGGGAGCGGTGCCACTGCATGACGCCATCGGGCCCGCGATGGAGTTTGCCCACCGGCTGCCGGAGCTCGAGCGGATGGTTACGACCGAGGTGCCGTTGGAGCACTTCATGGAGGCGTTCGACGCGACGATGGGCATCGACCGTGGCACCGGTGAATCCCGCCAACTCGCCGCCATAAAAGCCCTGATCCTTTCCTAGCAGCCGGTCGCCCTGCCCTCCTGCAGAACGTGCCGGGGATTCCGAGAACGGACCCCTCGTGAGATTTGCCCCCTTGAAAGACCTGCCCTCGAACGCCCGGTACTGCGTCCTTCTGGAGCCGCTGTGGGCGCTGACCGGCACGGTCGTGCTCTACTACGCCACGCTCTACATGAAGACCGTGGGTCTGAGCAATCTGTCGATCGGTGTCATCCTGTCGGCCAATCTGTATGCGGCCTTCCTTTGTCAGATCATCGCTGGAGCCGTGACCGACCGGCTCGGGCGCAGAATGACGTCCCTCGTGTTCGACCTGATCGGCTGGGTTCTGCCCATGGTTCTCTGGGCGATCGCCGGCGACTTCTGGATCTTCCTGGTCGCTGCTCTGTTCAACGCCTGCGGAAGCATCGTCAACACGTCCTTCAGCCTTCTCGCCACCGAAGACACTCCCGAGCCGGACCAGCCCAGAGTCTTCGCCGCCATCAAACTGGTCGCTATGGGAGCAGGGCTCCTCACTCCGGTCGCCGGCGTGCTCATGGATCGGCACGGGGTGGTTCCCACCCTGCGGATCATCTATGCCGTCGGTGCGGTCATGATGTTCGTCCTCTTCGTCTGGCGCCACCGACTGACCGAAGAAACGGCCGCGGGGAAGGCGGCCATGAAGCAGCGCGGTTCCGTCGGCATGAGGCACAGCCTGGCCACGAACCTGCGCCTGTTCTGGCAGTTGTCCCGACAGCGCCGGATGTGGCCGTTGATCGGCCTCTACATCGTCACGAGCCTGGCAGTGACGATCAACGTCTTCCAGGTGATCTACCTGGCAGAGGTCCTCGCGATCGGTGCCGGAACCATCTCCTGGATCCCGGCACTCGCAGCGGCTGTAGCGCTGTTGTGCTTCCTGGTGCTGCCACGGCTCCGGGAGCGCTCTGCCGTGAGCACGGCTCGGGCCGCCCTTGTACTGTGCGCCGCGGGATGGCTGCTGTTTCTGTTCGTACCGAAGCAGGGAGTCGTCCTGCTGCTGCTCAGCAGCACACTCACGGCTGCCGGTGTGTTCCTCACAGAGTCCTATCGCGACACGCTGGTGGTGAGCACACTCGACGACAACGGCCGGGCCGCGATGTTCGGAGCGCTGCAGAGCGTAGCCACCATGATGGCCATCCCCTCCGGGTACGTGGCAGCACTCCTGTACAACGCGCGGCCCCAGATGCTCTTCGTCGTGATCTTCCTGCTGTACACGGCCGGCGCGGTCTTCGCCTGGGTACTGAAACCGACGTCCGCGTCCTCCGGCAATGCTCCTCTCAACAGTTCGGAGCAAGTGTGGTCCGGGGCCTGATTCTCGACTTCGACGGGCTGATCGCCGACAGCGAGTCGATCTGGCACCGCGTTCTCAGCAGCATGTACGCCTTGCACGGCGCCGTACTGACCGAGGAGAGCTGGCTCAGAGGAGTCGGTGCCTCCTTGGCCGAGTTCGATCCGTTCGAGGAGCTCGCAAGCCTTACCGGTGCGCCCGCACGAAGAGCATCCTTCGAGGCGGAAGGCGAGTCGATGTTCCGCGAACTCATGGAACGGTCCGTCCCGCTGCCGGGAGTGACCGACCTGCTCGGGCAGGCGGCAGCACTAGGACTCCGGTGTGCGGTCGCCTCCAGCTCACGACGGGAGTCGGTCGTACCGTATCTGCGGCAGTACGGGCTCCTGGGTGGCTTCGACCACGTGATCACCCGCGAATCGGCACCGAGAGCCAAGCCGGCTCCCGATCTGTACCTGGAGGCGCTGTCCCGCCTCGGGCTGAGTCCCCACGAGGCAGTCGCCTTCGAGGATTCCCCTCCGGGCCTCCAGGCTGCCCGCGCCGCGGGTATCCGCTGTGTGGTCGTTCCCGGAGCAGTCACGCGAAGCCTTGACTTCGAGGGCTACCACCTGCGACTCGCCACTTTGCTGGGCTTCGAACTGAACGGCGCCGCGTTCCTGCGACGGCACGCCTGACCGGTCCGCTCGGCGTCCTTCCCTCGCAGGCCGGGGCAGGTGCGAGCGCTGCCCATGGCCGAGGTCGGTGACGACAGCGGGCGGGCCGACGGGACCGGAATGTGCCGGGGCGCCCGCTGGCAAACTGGGGGCACGCTTCGAAAACCGTCGGGGCCCGTACCGAGGGGTACGGGCCCCGACGCGTTCCGGGCGCCGGACCGAGGAAGGTTCCCCCATGAACGCGAAGCCGCCGGCCCCGGCGGGCGAAATCACACGCCGCAGACGGCGACGATGACCGGCCTCGGGGTGATGGAGCCCTTCGCGTCCACGATCCGCCGACGTGGGTGCTTCTCCCGCCGCCCGCCCGGGGGAGATCTCGGCGGGGGCGATCGGCCCGTGCTCACCACCGAGCAGGACATGGTCAAAGGCTGCTCGGTCCACCTTCCGAGAGCGAGGCGCGGTGGGGACGTCCCAGGGACTTTCAGGGGATTTCAGCTCTGTCGGAGGGACTTTCGCGGGACGATCCGTTGTACAGACCCGGAAGCCCGTTACAGAGCTGAAAGACGAGAAATCCCTGATCAGCACCCCTGTAAGGATCATTGCGCGACGTCACGCGGCGCCTGACACGCGCCGCCCCTTGTAGTTGATCTTCATCGTGTCCATGTCGGTCGCGGTGGAGCGCAGCGTGCCGTGGCCGTGACCCCGCTCCGCGAGGTGCGTCTGCGCACGGTCCTCGGCGATCGCCGACGCCATCTCCTCGCCGTCCACGGCATCCGAGACGACCACGTAGCGGAAGCTGAAGTGCTTCAGGGCCGAGTCATAGGTGAGGGTGCCCTCCTCGGTGAACTGCATCCCCGTCAGCCCGTGCTCCCCCGCCTCGGACAGAAGCCGTTCCCGCTCCGTGTCCGTCAGCCCCTCCCAGGTTCCCCGCACGATCACCCGGTACGTGTGCTGCGTGTCCATCGTTCTGCCTGCCCTTTCCTGGGGAACCGTCGAGCATGAATGCTACGGCGGTGAGGATGGACCGCACGCGGAATATCGTCGTCCTCGACGCCCCTTCCGGCCTGGGGCTCCGGCCCCCCGTCATGGAGATCCCCGGTCTCGACGGCTTCTGGGTGCCTCTCGATGCCGATGTGCTCGACCCGAGCGTGAGGCCCGCCGTCGACAGCCCGACGACGGCGGGCTGTTTCCCGAGGAGCTCGGGCCGTTGCTCCGGATCCTCGTCCGCTCACCGCGCTGCGCCGGGCTCAACGTCACCGTCTACGACCCGGATCTCGACCCCGACGCCACCGCGGGCGCCCTGCTCACCGACCTCGTCGTCGCCGCCTTTGCGGAAGACTGACACCCCGACCCCCTGGCCGGGGCGCCGTCCAGCGTGTTCCATGGTCATCGGGGGGCGCCCGGACCTGTGGCGGCCCGCGAGGGAGCGAGGTTGTCTTGGCCACGACCGTACGACGTGCCGTACTTACCCTGCCCGTAGCAGCGACCGGGCCGGAGAACCCACTGGCCGCGCTGCGGCCGCTCGACGAGACACACGCCGTCGGGAGCCGTGAACGGGACGACCTGCCCCGGGACATGGCACGGCAACTCGGCCACGAACCGCTGCGCACCGTCCTCCCGGTCCGGATCCTCGACGGGTACACCCGTGACCGCACGGCCACCGACCTGGACGCGATCGTCATCGAGAACGACCGGCTGCGCGCCACCGTCCTGCCCGGATTCGGCGGCCGGATCCACTCCCTCCACCACAAGCCGACCGGACGCGAACTGGTGTACCGCAACCCGGTTCTGCAGCCCGCGGACTTCGCGCTCAACGGTGCCTGGTTCTCCGGCGGCATCGAGTGGAACATCGGCGCCACCGGACACACCACGCTGTCCTGCGCCCCGGTCCACGCCGCCCTCGTCACCGCACCCGACGGCGGAGACATGCTCCGGCTCTGGGAGTGGGAACGCCTGCGGGACCTGCCCTTCCAGGTGGACCTGTGGCTGCCCGAGGATTCCGACTTCCTGTACGTCGGCGTACGCCTGCGCAACCCGCACGAGCATCCCGTGCCGGTCTACTGGTGGTCCAACACTGCCGTCCCCGAGAACGAGCACACCCGTGTCCTGGCCCCTGCCGACGAAGCCTGGCACTTCGGCTACGAGCGCACCCTGAGCCGGGTCCCCGTCCCGGAGACCGACGGCGCGGACCGTACGTATCCCGTGCGCAGCGAGTACCCCGCCGACTACTTCTACGAAGTGCCCGACGGCGCCCGGCGCTGGATCGCCTCTCTCGACGGGGAAGGCCACGGACTCGTCCAGACCTCCACCGATGTCCTGCGCGGCCGGAAGCTCTTCCTCTGGGGCAGCGGCACCGGCGGACGCCGCTGGCAGCAGTGGCTGACGGAGCCCGGCACCGGCGGGTACGCCGAGATCCAGGCCGGACTCGCCCGTACCCAGCTGGAGCACATACCCCTCGAAGCCGGCGCCGAGTTCAGCTGGCTGGAGGCGTACGGGCCGCTGTCCGCGGACCCCGCTGCCGTACACGGTGACGACTGGACGGCGGCCCGGGCCGAGACCGAGCGGCGGCTGGCCCGTGCTCTGCCGCGCGCCGATGTCGACGCGGCGTACGAGGCATGGCGCCAATGCGCCGACACCGAGCCGGGCGAGGTGCTCGCCACCGGCTCCGGCTGGGGTGCGCTGGAGGTCCGGCGCGCACGGTACAAGCTTCCCGGTACGCCCTTCGACCCGTCCACGCTCGGCGAACAGCAGGCACCCTGGCTGGAGTTGCTGGAACAGGGCACCTTCCCGCAGCCACCCCGGGTGACTCCGCCCGGACCCTCCCTGGTCTCCCCGCACTGGCGCGACATGCTGGAGACCGCACCCGCCGAACCCCTCACCGAGTACCACCTGGGCATCGCCCAGTGGCACGCCGACGACCGTGCCCAGGCGGTACGCAGCTGGGAGCGCGGTCTCGTACTCGCGCCGTCCCGCTGGCCCCTGCTGCGCTGTCTCGCCGTGGCGGCACGGGAGAGCGGTCAGAGCGACCGGGCCGCCGACCACTACACCGAGGCGTTCGACGACCTGTGTGCGGAGCGCCGCGACGACGGCGACACCTGGACGGCGGCCACCTCCGCGCTCGGCCGTGAGACGGTCGAGGCCCTGCTGACCGCGGGACGGACCGGCGCCGCCCGTGCGGTGCTCGAAAGCCTGCGCCCGGAGATCCGGACACGGGGCCGCTTCCGTCTGCTGGAGGCCCGAATCCTGTTGGCCGAGGGGGACACAGCGGCTGTGCGCGTGCTCTTCGACGCAGGCTTCGAGGTCGCCGACCTTCGGGAAGGGGCCGAGATCCTGGACGAGGTCTGGCGCTCGGCCACTGACGATCCGCTGCCGGACATCTACAACTTCCGGATGCGCCCGTTGCGTTGAGCCGGTGACCGTCCGGCTGGACGGCGTGCGGCCTGTGTGCGAACCGGCCGATGACGTCAGGGCGTCATCGGCCGAGCCGCCATCAGGCGGGCACGTTCCGGTCCACGTACTCGAAGACCGAGCCGTCCGGGTGCAGAGCGATCAGATTGCGGCCGGCCGGGGTGGGGACCGGGCCCGCGATGATCCGTGCCCCCACCCGGGCCAGGGCCGCATGAGCCTCGTCGACATCCTTGACCGCGATGGTCGCCGACACCTTGCGCAGAATCTCCAGCTCCGACTCCGGGCCGCTCATCAGCAAGAAGCAGCCGATCGCGGCGACCGAGACCCCGCCGCGCTCGAAGCGCAGCGCCGGAGTGCTGGTGAGGCCCTCGTAGAAGGCCACCGAGGCCTCCAGGTCGTCGACGCAGATTCGCAGCGTGGTTCCCAGGATTTCCATGCCCACGAGGGTAGTCGGCGGCCGGCCGGCATGTGATCGGATCCGCTGGGGAACGCCGGTGATCAGGCCCGGCAGAGCACCTCGCCGTGCGGCACCATGAACCACCCGTCGGGCTCCTCGCCCCACGCACGCCAGGCAGCCGCGACGGCCGTCAGCTGTCCGGCGTCGGCATGTCCGCCGTCCACCGCCAGTTTCGCGTACACCGATGCCGTCGTACGGTCCGCCCACAGACCGCTCCACCAGGCGCGGTTCTCCGGGGTGGCGAAGCACCAGGCCGCCGCGGTGGGAGTGATGTCGGTGAACCCGGCCTGCCGGGCCCAGGACAGCAGCCGGCGACCGGCGTCGGGCTCGCCCCCGTTGGCGCGGGCCACCCTGCCGTACAACTCCTGCCACTGCTCCATCCCCGGCACCTCCGGATACCAGGTCATCGCCGCGTAGTCGCTGTCGCGCGCCGCGACGACACCGCCGGGCCGGCACACCCGCCGCATCTCGCGCAGTGCCTGCACCGGATCGCCCACATGCTGGAGCACCTGGTGGGCGTGGACCACGTCGAAGGAGTCGTCCGGGAAGTCCAGCGCGTGCACATCGGCCGTGGCGAACTCGATGTTGTCCAGACCGCGTTCGGCCGCTGCGGCGGCTGCCCGGTCGAGGATGTCGCGGTTCGTGTCGACGGCGGTCACCCGGCCCGGGGCGACCAGCGCCGCCAGATCGGCGGTGATGGTGCCCGGTCCGCAGCCGACGTCCAGCACCGTTTGGCCCGGGTGGAGTTCACCGATGAGGTAGGCCGCCGAATTGGCCGCAGTCCGCCATTGGTGCGAGCGCAGCACCGACTCGTGGTGACCGTGGGTGTACACGGCGGTTTCCTTGGGCATGGCCGTACGTCCTCTCTGGGACTTCGCGAGCGGTAGGGCTACGGTACGCCGCGATGTCGCATCCTGAGATGGGCGTCTTGTCATCCGGACAAGCTATATCGGCATCGGGCAGTAGACCGTCAGCGCCTCCGGCAACTTGTCGATCATCAACTCCTTTCCGGAGTGCGCCACTTCGCCGTCGTACGCGTACGGCGTGCCCGGTGCGAGGCCGGAGATGCGCACCCTGCGCCGCCGTTCCGCCGCATGGACGGGCGACCGGGTCAGCGGCCCGGCAACCGCTGCCGCGAGCAGCCGCAGGCCCGGGGTCCGGCCGCCGTGCACCACCCGTACGTCCAGCAGGCCGTCGGCCAGGTTGTGCCGGCGGCCGGGCGCGGGACCCACCCGCTGGAACAGTCCGTTCCCCACGAAGAGCAGCCACAACGGCCGTCGCTGCCCCTGTACTTCCGCCGTCAGCGGGCGTTCGCCGCGCAGTACCTCGAAGGCCGCCAGCACTCCTGCGGGCCAGCCGCCGATACGGGGTGCCCAGCGCTCCCGGGTCCGTACGAGCTCCGGATACACCCCGAGGCTGAAGGCGTTGAGGAAGTAGCCGTGCGCCCCGCCCGGTCCCTGGGGGCCGGGCCGGAAGCGGCCGAGGTCCACCCGGACCGCGTCACCCGAGGCGAGCGCGGCCACCGTGTCCTGCACCGTCTCGATGCCGAGGTCGTAGGCGAAGTGGTTGAGGGTCCCGCCGGGGAACACGGCGAGCGGCACACTGTGAGTCGCCGCGACGGCCGCGGCCAGATTCACCGTGCCGTCGCCCCCGCAGACGCCCAGCGCCTTGGCCCGCCTCGCTGCCTTCTCCAGCGTCCCGGACAGATCGGCGGGCGCGCACTCCACCACCTCGGAGAGCGGCAGCGCATTGCGAACCAAGTCGGCCGTAGCGGTTGCCGACCCCGACTCCCGGTTGACGACCACGACCAGATCCTGCCCGGTCGGCAGCGCCGGAGCCTCGGCCGGCGGTCTTCCCGGTGCGGGCAGCTGTCCACGGGTCGGGACGACGCCCCGCAGTGCGAACGCCGCCCCTATGCCGAGCGCCGCGCCTGCCAGCACATCGCTCGGGTAGTGGACGCCGGTGTAGACGCGGGAAGCGGCCACGGCCACCGCAACCGGGGCGACGACCGCACCCCAGCCCTTCGACTCCAGGGCGACGCCCGTCGCGAATGCCGCTGCGGACGCCGCGTGCCCGGAGGGGAAGGACGTGGTGAACGGCTGCCGCTTGAGCTGTCGTATCACCGGCACCAGGTCGAGTATCGGGCGCTCCCTGCGCACCGCTCCCTTGCCCACGGTGTTGATCGCGGCCGAGGCCACGGCAAGTGAGGCGATGCCGCGCAGTGCGGCCCTGCGGGAGCGTGCGCTGCTGCCCAGCGCCGCCATGCCTGCCGCCGCCCCGAACCACAGCAGCCCGTGATTGGCGCTGCGGCTCAGCCGTGGCAGCAGGGGCTCGGCGCCCGGCCAGTGCCGTGCGGCCACGCTCTGGAAGGCGGCGAGGTCGCACTGATGGAGCCAGGTCTGCCAGCGGGTGGGCGAGGGAAGGGTGCGCAGTGTCGACATGGGACAGCGAATACCCTGCCGCAGGGCGGTGAACCAGGAGGCGCGCCCACCGAAGCCTGTCGGAACCGGGCCGAATCGAGGACAATCCGATGAATTGCCCCGGTGTCCGGCCTCTCCGGCGCGTCACGAACATTGCCCGGACAAGTTCCCAGCCGTTAGCCTGCGTTCGTAATTCCGGTCATTGGCCGGAGTGTCGAACGAGATGGGTGGGCGATCATGGGGCGACTCGTCCCTGCGGTGACCAGGGCGCTGGACGTACTGGAGCTCTTCCTCCAGGGTGAGGGAACCCTCTCGGCGCCCGAGGTCACCCGCAAGCTCCAACTGCCAAGGACCACCGTCCACGAACTGCTCACCACCCTTGCCGCGCGCTCCTACCTCGTCACGGTCCCCGAGCAGCCCGGCCGCTACCGGCTCGGCGTGCGGACGTACCAGCTCGGCAGCCGGTACGCGGAGAAGCTCGACCTCGCGGCCGAGGGGCAGCAGGTGGCCCGGGAGGTCGCCGAGACCTGCGGCGAGACGGTCCATGTCGCGATCCTCGAGGACACCGAGGTCATCTACATCGCCAAGGTGGACTCGACGCACGCAGTCCGCATGGTCTCGGCCGCCGGGCGCAAGCTTCCCGCACACTGCACCTCCGTGGGCAAGCTGCTGCTTGCCGCCCTGCCCGAGGCGGAGCTCGACGCCCGCCTCGACGGACGCGAACTCATCGCGATGACGGACAACAGTCTCACCGACGCCGCGGAGCTGCGTGCCGCGCTCGCCGCCGTGCGCAAGCGGGGGATAGCTGTCGAGCACCGGGAGTCGAACCCGGACGTGAGCTGTGTGGCGGCGCCGGTCCGGGACCGGTCGGGACGTGTGGTCGCGGCGCTCTCCATCTCCGTACCGATGATCCGCTGGAGCGAGGAGCGTGAGGAAGAGCTCGCGCAGCTCGCCGCGGGCGGCGCGGACGCGTTGTCCGGCCGGCTCGGGCACCACCGGGGGCAGGGGTGAGGCACGCCGTGGAGGTGGCCGTCCGGGAACAGGCCGAGCTCGGGGAGGGACCCACCTGGGACCCGGTGACCGGACGGCTGATCTGGGTCGACATCCTCTCCTCCCGGATCCATGCGTACGACCCGTCGAGCGGTCGCCGTACGGTCATGGTCACCGAGCAGCACGTCGGAGCGGCGAAGCCGCGGGCGGGCGGGGGGCTCGTGGTCAATCTGCGGGACGGCATCGGCCTGTACGACCCCGACGGGACCTTCTCGTGGCTGGCCCGCGACCCCGTTCCGGGGCGCCGGGGCAACGACGCGGCCGTGGCACCGGACGGGGCCCTGTGGGCGGGCACCATGCGCTACGACGAGAGCGAGGCGGGCGGCAGCCTGTCCCGGGTCGGGCCGGACGGCAGGGTGACGGTCGTGCCGGATGCTGTGACGGTCAGCAACGGCACCGGCTGGAGCCCGGACGGGCGGCTCATGTACTACATCGACACCCCCACACGGCGGATCGACGTATTCGACGTGGAGGGCGAACACGTCCTGAACCGGCGTCCGTTCGCCGTCGTCGAGGCGGGCGCCGGCTGGCCCGACGGGCTGACGGTGGACGCCGAGGGCTGCGTGTGGGCCGCCCTCTGGGACGGTGCGGCGCTGCGGCGCTACACGCCGGACGGCCGGCTGGACCTGGTCGTGGAGCTACCGGTCCGGCGGCCGACGGCGTGCGCGTTCGGGGGGCCGGGCCTCACCGACCTGTACATCTCCTCGGCCCGGACCGGCCTCGTGGCACCGCACCCGCTGTCGGGATCCCTGCTGGTGCTGGCCGACGCGGGGCGAGGGGTGGCGGGGACTCCGTTCGCGGGGTGACCGGCCCTGTCCGCCCTCGATCGCCGGACGGTCCCGACGGTGCCCCGGGGCCGCGGGGCACCTCGCGGGTGGGCGGCGGCCCGGGACCCCTGTGGGGCCCCTCCCGCCACATCTGGGTCCGGTGCGGGGGCGGAGCCGGTGAAACCTCCGTATAAAGGGCCCAGGGCGATGCAGGCGGAGGAGGCCCCGGGATGCACTGGAGCGAGCGGAAGCAGCCCCACCCCGTCCGGGAGGACCGCGGCCCCGTGCGCTACGGGCCGCCCGCGCCCGATCCCGGTCTTCCCGTGCTGCCCGAGCTGGCCGACGTGCTGGCCGCTTCGGCCGCCAGGCCCCGCCCCGAGCCCCCGGGTGGCGGAACGATCCTGCGGGAGGCGGCCTGCGCCTACTGGCAGCGGCGCGGCCTGCACAGCGGTCCCGGGGACATCGCGGCAGCCCCGGGTGCCCAGCCGCTGCTTCTCGCGCTCATCGCCGCGCACGGCGGCGATGTGCTCATGCCCCGTCCCTGTCCCGCCACCTGGATGCCGCAGGCGCGGCTGCTCGGCCGGCCCGCCTACCACGTGCCGACCCCGGCGGAGTGCGGTGGCATACCCGATCCGTTCGCCCTGCTGGAGACCGTACGCAGGGTGCGCGCCGAGGGAGGCAGGCCCCGGCTGCTGCTGATCTCCGTGGTCGACGACCCGACCGCCACCGTCGCCCCGCCGGAGCTGGTCCGGGAGGCCTGTGAGGCCGCTGTTGCCGAGGGCCTGCACATCGTCAGCGACGAGACCTGGCGCGACACCGTGCACCGTCCCCTCGACACGGTTCTGCTCAGCCCCGCCGAAATGTGTCCCGACGACGTGACCGTCCTCGTGGACCTGGCCGGTGCGCTGACACCGTCCGCGTGGCCGGTCGCCGTCGCGCGCTTCCCGGACACCGAGCGCGCGGCCGTCCGCCGCGCACGCACCCTCGACATCCTCACCGCCCTCGGCGCCCTCGTGGCAGAACCCGTCGCGCGGGCGGCCGCCCACGCGCTCAGGGAACCGGAGGCGGTCACGGCCAGGATCCGGCAGGCCGCCGGACTCCAGGCCCAGGTAGCCCCCGCCGCACACCGTGCCGTGCTCACCGTCGGCGCGCTGGCCAGGCCTCCGCAGGCGGGCCGGCATCTCTACGCCGACCTCGGCCCGCTCCGTACCCGGCTGGCAGCCAGGGGCGTCACGGACTCCATGGAGCTGGAGGAATACCTGACGGAGCGGCTCGGCACCCCGACTCCGGGCGGGCACCGGTTCGGGGACGAACTGGGCGCGCTGAGGGTACGGCTGGGCACCGGGCCGCTGCTCGGCTCAACCCCGCAGGAGCAGATGGAGTCCCTCACTGCGGTGGAGCCCTTGAAATTGCCCCATGTCGCACGAGCACTGAGCATTTTCGCAGCAGCCCTCGATGAACTCCGATGAAGGAGCCTCTCGATGACGGAACAGACCGAGCGCCCGCTCGCCGGTGCCGGCCCCGCGGCCACCGGCCGTGCCGTCGCGGGGCGCCCCCTCGGTGAGGTCCGGTCCTGGCCCCGCAGCTTCGCGGACCGCCTCACCGCCCCGCTCCCGGGTGTCAGGGGCATGACGCGGCTGGCCCGCGAGCGCGCCATGCGGCCCAGTACCGAAGGGCTGCGGGGCATCCACCGGCTGCCGTTCGCGCCCGGCCCGCTGCCCGCCGCGGGGACGGACACCATGGCCATCACTTGGGCAGGACATGCCAGCTGGATCGTCCGGGCCGGCGGGCTCACGATCCTCACCGACCCGGTCTGGTCACGCCGGATCCTCGGCACCCCGGCGAGGATCACCCCGGTCGGGATCCGCTGGGAGGAGCTGCCGCCGGTCGACGCCGTCGTCATCAGCCACAACCACTACGACCACCTGGACGCCCCGACGCTGCGCAGGCTGCCGAGGGACACTCCGCTGTTCGTCCCCGCCGGGCTCGGACGCTGGTGCCGACGCCGCCGGTTCACCTGCGTCACCGAGCTCGACTGGTGGGAATCGGCGGAACTGGGCGGCGTGCGTTTCGACTTCGTGCCCTCCCACCACTGGTCCAAGCGCACCCTGGTGGACACCTGCCGGTCCCTGTGGGGCGGTTGGGTGCTCGGCGACCGGCAGGGGCGGCGGATCTATTTCGCGGGGGACAGCGGCTACGGGCACTGGTTCAAGGAGATCGGCCGCCGCTACCCCGGAGTCGACCTGGCGATGCTGCCCATCGGCGCGTACGAACCGCGCTGGTGGCTCTCGGATGTGCACACGGACCCCGAAGAGGCCGTGCAGGCGTACGAGGACCTCGGTGCCCGCGCGATGGCGCCGATGCACTGGGCGACGTTCCTGCTCTCCGCAGAACCCGTACTCGAACCGCTGACCCGGCTCCGTACCGCCTGGCAACAGGCCGGCTACCCGCGCGCAGACCTCTGGGACCTGCCGGTCGGCGGCTCACGTGTCCTTGGCGGCTGAGTGCGTCGGGTCAGTGGCCCAGCCGCGCCCGCAGCCTGCGCCACCGCATCGGTGCCCCGCTGATCAGCAGCGTCAGAGCGACCGCGGCGACCACGCCCTGCCACGGTTCGGCGAAGAGGGAACCACCCAGGATTCCGATCAGCTGATACGTCGCGGCCCAGGCCAGACACGCGGGCACATCGCCGCGGGCGAACTGCCGCAGCGGCATCCCGCCGAGCAGGCAGGCCAGCATCACCGGGATCCGCCCGGCCGGCACCAGCCGGGACAGCACCAGCACCACCGTGCCGTGCTCGTCCAACTTCTGCTGTGCCTGCGCGAGGCGCTCCGGAGCGGCCCGGCTGCTGATCGCCTCCAGCCACTTCGAGCCGTTCCTGGACCGCACTCCGCGCTGCCCCAGCCAGTACAGACATATGTCCCCGAGGAAGGCCCCGGCCGACGCCACCGCGAAGATCAGGAGCAGGGCGAACGGTGACGTCTGGTGGAACGCCACCACGGCCGCCGAGCTCACCAGTGCCCCCGTGGGTATCACCGGCACCAGCGACCCCAACGCCACCAGCAGGAACAACGACGGATAGCCGACGGCCTGCTGCGTCGACTCCGTCGGCAGCTGCCGCACGACTTCCTGGATCATCTACGGGCCTCCGGCCGCACATGCTCGCCGTGCCCCAGCCGGTGCACCGCCACCTCCGGCGCCACGAGCGCGGCCTGCCGTACGAACTCGTCCCCCGGCGCATGGAACTCGTGCGGCCGGACCCCGTCCATCCCGATCGGCCAGTACGTGCCGTAGTGCACCGGTACCGCGGAGCGCGGCGCCAGCATGGCCAGCGCCTGCGCGGCGCGGGCGGCGTCCAGATGGTGGTGGCCGAGATACGGACCCCAGCCGCCGACGGGCAGCAGCGCCACATCCACCGGCCCCACGGCATCGGCCATGTCGTCGAACAGCCCGGTGTCCCCGGCGAAGTAGGTACGGGCCTCGCCCTCGACCACGAAGCCCAGGGCAGGAACACGGTGCGGGCCGACCGGCAGCCGCCGGCCGTCGTGCAGGGCGGGTACCGCCCGGACCAGCACCGCGCCGACACGGACCTCGTCGCCCGGCGCGACCTCGGTGATCCGCAGCCCGCGCCGCCGGCGCAGCACCCGCAGACCCGGTACGGCACCGGTCGCGCCCCTGGGCACGATCAGCAGACTGCCCGGGGAAAGGCGGGCCAGGGAGGGGAGATGCAGATGGTCGGAGTGCAGATGGGAGATCAGGACCGCGTCGGCGACAGCGGCCTCGGGCGGCGGCACCTCACCACGGCGGCGCCGCAGATGCGCGAAGCGCCGTACGAACAGAGGATCGGTCAGCACCCGGACCCCGGAGTCCTCGATCGTGCAGGTGGCATGACCCCACCAGGTGATCTCCACCGCCCTGCCTCCCTGCTCCGCCGGCCCGCGCACCCGTCACGGCCGTGCACTGTCCCGTACGAGCGTAGGCGCTCCGCGCCGTTCTCACGCCGGTGCGCACCTTTCCGCTCCTGTCCGCCCGGGTACGCGCGGCTACGGAGGGCTACGGCCGGGGTAGGGTCGGGCGCAGCATCCGAGTGCGGGGGGATCCGTTCATGGGGGACGTCATCGACGGCGTACGGGTTGCGGCCATCGCCAGTCTCACACCGCTGGAAGAGCTCGACGGCGATCCGTTCATCGTCGACACCCGCAGCCAGCACGCCATGTGCGCACGCTGGGCCGCCGACCAGGGATACGTCGTCACCCGGCAGCTGCGCGTCTACGGGCTGCGCCCCGATCACCACGCACTGTGGGCCGACGTCGAGGGTGGGCAGGTCGAGCTGTTCGTGGCACCCAACGACCGGGTGCTCGCCCGGGCCGTCGTTTCGGTGCCGGACTTCGCCGCGGAGTGCGAGCGGCGCGGCGTCCGGCTGGAACTCGCCGGTCTCGCAGAGCCCGTGTACACGGCACGCACGAAGGCGAGCGTCCACCGCAGACTCTCCATGCCGACCGCGGGATACGACGGCTGCTGACCACCTGCCGGGGCTCGGACCAGCTGTGAAAAGCTGGATCCGGACCCATGACGGCACCGGGTCCGGACGTGAGGTGGAACGGCGTGGGTGACGGGCGATGGCGTACGGCGGGGAGAGCCCTCATGCGCGTGATCGCGGTGTGGGCGGTCTCCACCCTCACCATGCTGGCGCTCGCCGGGATCCTGCCCGACTTCCAGCTCCAGTCCGACGACGGTGACACCGTCACGAGGACCGCGTTCACCGCGGCCTGGGGGGCGGGCGCCTTCGGTCTGCTCTCCGCACTGGTGTGGCCGGTCCTCGTCCGGGCACTGCTCATCGTGCCCGCCCTGGTGCTGGGCGCGCTGGTCTTCTTCCTCAACGGCTCGCTGCTGCTGATCGCTCTCCGGCTCATCCCGGACGGGCGCGGAGCGGCCGACCCGGAGACCGCGGTGGTCGTCGCTGCCGTCATGTCCGCCGTCGCCTCGGCCACCTCCACCGCGCTCGCGGTCCGCGACGACGACGCCTACCGGCGAAGACTCTCCCGCCTGGCCGACCGGCGCCGCCGGCGCAGCGGTACGGCAGGCACCGCGGACGGCGGCCGCGGCGGCCCGCCGGGCATCGTGTTCGTGCAGCTCGACGGCGTCGGTCACGACGTGCTCGAGCAGGCGGCGGCAGCCGGACTGATGCCGACCGTGGCCGGCCTCCTCGCCGACGAGGCAGGCCACCGGCTCACCCCGTGGAGCACCGACTGGTCCAGCCAGACCGGCGCCAGTCAGCTCGGCATCCTGCACGGCAGCAACTTCGACGTGCCCGCGTTCCGCTGGTACGAGAAGGAGACCGGCACCGTGATGGTCTCCAGCAGGCCGGCGAGCGCCCTCGAGCTGCAGCGCAGGGCCATCGCCCGCACCCGCGACGGCGGCCTGCTCACCGTCGACGGGGCGAGCCGGGGGAACCTCTTCAGCGGCGGCGCCGACCAGCTCGCCCTGGTCCTGTCGATGGCTGCCAGACGCGGCAAGGGACGCCGGTCGCGCGCCGGATACTTCGCCTACTTCTCCGACCCGGCCAACGCCGTCCGGACCGCGCTGTCCTTCGTCGCCGAAGTGGGCAGAGAGATCGGCCAGTCCACCCGGGCCAGGATCAGGAAGGAGTCCCCCCGGGTCAAGCGCGGCGGGCTGTACCCCTTCATCCGGGCGTTCGCGACGGTGGTCGAACGCGATGTCGTGGTCTCCGCGGTCATCGGCGACATGTTCGCGGGACGCACTGCCGTCTACGCCGACCTCGTCGCGTACGACGAGGTCGCCCACCACTCGGGGCCGCACAGCAGGGATGCGGAGAAGGTCCTGACGCGGCTCGACCGCTCCCTCGGACTCGTCGCGAAGGTCGCGGAACACACCCCGCGCACCTACCGGATGGTGCTGCTCTCCGACCACGGCCAGAGCCCGGGGGAGACCTTCGCCGGGAGGTACGGACTCACGCTCAAGGATCTGGTGCGGGCGGGCTGCGGGCTGCCCGTACCCCGCAGGGCGCAGCGCACCCGCAGCGCGTCCGAGGCGCGCGACGCCGTACGCATCGCGCTGCACCGGCCCGTCGGGGAAAGGGAGGCGGAGCATCCCGCCGGGCCGTCCGACCCGGTTGTGCTCGCCTCCGGCAACCTCGGGCTGCTGTCCTTCCCGGACATCGAGGGGCGTGCCTCCCGCGAACAGCTCGAGCTCCGACACCCGGCGCTGCTCGGCACGCTCGCCGGCCACCCGGGCATCGGCTTCCTGCTCGTGCGGAGCGAGAAGCACGGCTCGGTGGTGCTGGGGCCCGGCGGGGCCGAGGTCCCCGTCCCGGAACTGACGGACGGGGAAGGTCCGATCGCCGCCTTCGGGGCGGGCGCGGCCGAGGCGGTGCGGCGCACCGACACCTTCCCGCATGTCGCCGACGTCATGGTCAATTCGATGTACGACCCCGGCACCGGTCGCGTACACGCCTTCGAGGAGCAGATCGGCTCGCACGGCGGGCTCGGTGGCGAACAGTCCCGGCCGTTCCTGCTCTGGCCGCGCACGCTGGCGGACCCGCTGGACGTCGTGGCGGCCGAGGGAGGTGCGGTGGCGGGCGGTCCCGTGGGCGCGGAGGCGGTGCACCGGATACTGGCGCGCTGGCTGCGGGAACTCTCAGGGCCCCAGGTGCCGTTGCGGCCGGAAGGCTTCACCGGGGCGGTTCGGGCGGACGAGCCCTTCCCGGACGCGGACGCCGATGTACCCGGTGCATGGGGCTGACGGCCGCCGACGTACCCGGTGCACGGGGCTGACGGCCGCCGACGTATCCGGTGCACGGGGCTGGCGGACACCGACGTACTCGGCGCACCGGGCTGACGGACGCCGCGTCAGGTGGACTTGCGCTCCACCAGCGTCGGATGGAAGACGACCGAGGGCGTGGGCCCGCCGGGCTTGCCGATCTGCTTCAGCAGGAGCCGCGCCATCTCGGCGGCCATCTCCTCCACCGGCTGCCGCACCGTGGTCAGCGGCGGATCGCAGGCCAGTGCCGCACTGCTGTCGTCGAAACCCACCACCGACACGTCCGACGGCACGTCCTTGCCCGCCCGCAGCAGCACGGGCAGGGCACCGAGCGCCATCAGGTCCGAGGCGATGAACACCGCGTCCAGATCCGGCCGGTCACGCAGCAGCTGCCGCATCGCCGACGCACCTCCCGCATGGGTGAAATCGCCCTCGGCGCGTGCCACATCGTGGATACCGTGCAGGGCGAGTGCGTCCAGAAAGCCCGTCAGGCGTGCCTGGCCTGCGGGCATGTCCTGCGGCCCCGCAACGGTGCCGATGTGCAGACGCCCCAGGGACGCCAGATGATCGGCGGCCAGCTGAGCCCCGGCACGCTGGTCCGCCTCGACATACGTGAGCGGGGACGGCCGCCAGGGCCTGCCCGCGAGCACGGCGGGCAGCCGGGTGTCATGGAGCAGACCGGGCAGTGGATCCTCCGCGTGCGAGGAGATCAGCACCACGCCGTCGACATGGCCCTGGCGCAGGTAGGACAGCAGCTGATTGCGCGAGACCTCGTCGTCGGCCAGCATCAGCACCATCTGGATACCCGCAGGGCGCAGCACCTCGAGCAGGCCGCTCACCACACGTCCGAAGTACGGGTCGGAGAACATCCGGCCTATGAACGGTTCGGACACCGGGCGCCGTTCCCGCTCGGAGACGACGAGGGCGATCGAGTCCGTCCGCCGGGTCACGAGCGAACGTGCCGCACGGTTGGGGACGTACCCCGTGGTGACCACGGCCTCCTCCACGACCCGTCGCAGGGCCGGGTCCACCGTGGTCGCACCGTTGATCACCCGGGAGACCGTGGCCCGGGAGACGCCCGCCACCGCGGCCACGTCCTCCAAGGTGGCGGGGCGTGCGGGCTCGGTCACGTGCTCAGTCATGCAGCCTTTATACCGGGTGGCTGTTCCGGCGGGTCCGTAAATGGGCTCGGGCACGTCAGCTGCCGTTTCCGGCCAGTGCGTCCATGACCGCCAACTGGCCTTCGCGCGCCGTCACGAGCGCCTTCGCCCGCTCCTTGGCGTCGGTTCTGCTGCCCGCCGTGATCTCCGAGCGCGAGACCTGCGCGGACTGCCGCAGATGGTCGCGGATCTGCACCACGAGGAACCGGTCGAACGGGGCGCCCTCTGCCGTGCCGGCCTGTGCGAGGTCCTCGGCCGTCACCATGCCCGGCATGTTGTGGCCCGCGTGCACATCGGTGGCGGGCAGTCCCATCCGGTCCCGCAGCCCGCGCAGCGCGGTCAGTTCGGCGTCCTGGGCGGTACGCAGACCGGTCGCCCAGGACCGCAGCTGCGGGTCGGTCGCCTTCTTCGCGGCGAGGGCCAGCAGCGAGACGGCCTGTTCGTCCATCGGGATCATCAGCTGGACCCAGGCGGAGTCCGTCGGGTCGCCGGACGGTGCGGGCGTCCCGCCGGAAGCGGGGACGGCCGAAGGCCGGGACGCCGGTTCCGGGCCGGCGGAGGCGGAACACGAGGTGAGTCCGGTGACAAGGAGCAGGGGGAGCAGGAGCGACGCTGCTGCGCCACGAGCAGCCTTCAATGGAGTGTCCTTGTGTGGGGAACCGGTCGGTCCCCGTCCGGAGGCAGTGCGGCCCAAGACGGGAACCCACCGGTCACGTGGGTGAATCGCGTCGGCCGGACCTCAGGGAGTGCCGTCGGCCCCGCACTTCACGATGGCGTTGATGCAGTCGCGTACACGCTGGGCCATCTCCGCCTCGGGCCACACATTGAAGAAGTCACCGTGCATCGTGTAGCCGCGTCCCGATGCCAGTCTGAGGCGAGCAGGGTCGCCGTTGACCGGATAGCGCAGCACCTGGCGCAGTTTGGGGACCGGGACGGGGTGGGTCGCCGGGCAGGCGCCGCCCACCGGGTAGGCCATGTGGCTCTTGTGGTCGGCCGAGTCCAGATCCCTGCCGTTCCAGCACTGCGGGAAGTCGAGGTACGACTCCAGCATCGAGCCCGCGGGGCAGTTGACGAAGTCGTGGGACGGGTTGACCTCGCCGTGGTGCAGACACGACCAGCGCGAGATCGTGTTGTCGTCGGGGCCCGTCGCCTTCGAGTTGCCCGCGACGATCCGCAGACCGCGGGGGAAGGGCTGGATCGTGCGGATGATGTCGTCCCGGACTCCCTCTCCCAGGTAGTAGAAGGTGGTGCCGGTGGGTTCCACCTCCCTGTCGGCGTCGTACAGGGTGGGAACCCAGTACGACGAGATGTCGGTTGCGGGAGCGCAGCTGGTGCCGCCCGTCTCCAGGGACGCCAGATCGGAATGGGCGTTCGTGGAGTCGTTGCCGAAGAAGCTGTGCATGTGGGAGGCACCCGGCAGATTGGGCAGCACGATCGGGTCGTCGGGAGCCCGGTGGGTGTATGGGCATTCGGCGAGGAACTCGGCCACCCGGACCACATCGGCCGGGGCCTTGGGTGCGGCACCGGCCGCCTGGTCGCCGGCGGCGTTGCCCACGTCGGCCTGGACGAAGGACAGGGCAAGAGCAGCGACTGCGAGCCCTGCGATTCTGTGGCGCCACGGGGGGAGGGATCTGCGCCCGCGGCGTTCGGTCGTGCGTCGGTTTCGGAAGAGCACGGCACTCCTGTCTGAGGAAGTGGGGTTCCTTGACCAGTTCTCTGATCACTGTAGAGAGCGCTCTCTCGCAGAACGTAAGAGTGTGGCGTAAGCATGTCAAGCGCATGCGCAGCATCATCAATTGCCTGCTCATTGAACCGATTTGAGGGTGCCGAAGATGGGAGAGCGCTCTCTCGGGAGGGGTTCGGGATGCGGGCCGCGGGGCGTTGTCAGTGGTGGGCGGCAGGATGGTGGTCATGACGACGAACTCAGCTGCTGTGCTCGCCGATGCCGCCGCCTACGCCGCCGCGGTGGAAGGGGCGACACAGGCCGCCGCCGCGTACTACGCCACAGGCGAAAGCACGCTCGACGACGACGCGTACGACCGCCTGGTGCGGGGGATCGCGGTCTACGAGCTGGAGCACCCGCAGGAGGTGCTGGACGACTCGCCGACCGGCAAGGTCGCGGGGGGCGCCGCGGTGGGCGACATACCGCACACGGCCCCCATGCTCTCCTTGGACAATGTGTTCTCC
The DNA here is from genome assembly GCF_042736635.1 of Streptomyces sp. NPDC060035. Classification (NCBI taxonomy): domain Bacteria; kingdom Bacillati; phylum Actinomycetota; class Actinomycetes; order Kitasatosporales; family Streptomycetaceae; genus Streptomyces; species Streptomyces sp. NPDC060035. The sequence goes on along the minus strand of NZ_JBHWVO010000001.1, from coordinate 454,776 downwards.
GCCGAGCAGTTCGTCACATGGACCGCGTCCGTGGAGCGGCGGATCGGCAGGCCTGTCGCGGCATGGAGCGTGGAGCCCAAGCTCGATGGTCTCGCGGTCGCCGCGCGCTATCACGAGGGCCGTCTCGACCGGCTGATCACCCGGGGCGACGGGACCGCGGGCGAGGACGTGTCGCACGCGATCGGCACGGTGCTCGGCCTCCCCGAGCAGCTCACCTCTCCTGCGACCATCGAGGTGCGCGGCGAGATCCTCATGACCAACGAGCAGTTCGAACAGGCGAACACGGTACGCACGGAGCACGGCGGCGCCCCCTTCGCCAACCCTCGCAACGGGGCGGCGGGCACACTCCGCGCCAAGGACCGCCCCTACCGCGTCGAGATGACCTTCTTCGCGTACGGGGCGCTCGCACTGCCCGACTCCGGTGAGCTGACCGTCACCCTGGCCGAGCTTCCGCACAGCGAGGTCCTGGAGCTCGTCGCCGGCCTCGGCGTGCACACAGCGGCGGACACGGCGGTGGCGCCGCGCACAGTCGGCACGGCCGGGGAGGTGCAGGCCGGGGTCGAGGACATCGCCGCGCTGCGCGCCTCTCTGCCGTTCGGGATCGACGGCATCGTCATCAAGGCGGACCTGGCGGCCGATCAGCGCGAGGCGGGTTCCGGGACGCGGGCGCCGCGCTGGGCCATCGCGTACAAGCTCCCGGCCGTCGAGAAGGTCACCCGACTTCTGGGCGTCGAGTGGAATGTCGGCAGGACCGGCATCATCGCCCCGCGCGCCGTGCTGGAGCCCGTGGAGATCGACGGATCGACCGTGGGGTACGCCACCCTGCACAATCCGGCCGACATCACCCGCCGCGATCTTCGCCTGGGCGACCAGGTGATGGTCTACAAGGCGGGCGACATCATCCCCCGTATCGAGGCGCCCGTCGCACATCTGCGGACCGGTGACGAGAAGCCGATCGAATTCCCCGAGGCCTGCCCGCAGTGCGGCTCGGAGATCGACACCAGCGAGCAGCGCTGGCGCTGCATCAGGGGACGCAACTGCCGTCTGGTCGCCTCCATTTCGTACGCGGCCGGGCGTGACCAGCTCGACATCGAGGGCCTCGGTGCCTCCCGGGTCGTTCAGCTCGTCGACGCCGGTCTCGTCACCGACTTCGCCGATCTCTTCACGCTCGGCCGGGAGCAGCTGCTCTCTCTGGAGCGGATGGGGGAGACCTCCACCGACAATCTGCTCGCAGCCATCGACACGGCGCGGGCGCGCCCGCTGTCCCGCGTCTTCTGCGCCCTCGGCGTACGCGGCACGGGGCGTTCCATGTCACGAAGGATCGCCCGCTACTTCGCGACGATGGACCGGATCGTCGCCGCCGACGCGGAGACGCTGCAGCAGGTCGACGGCATCGGCAAGGAGAAGGCAACGGGCGTGGTCACCGAGCTGGTGGAGCTGGCTCCGCTGATCGGCAAGCTGGTGGCCGCCGGGGTCAACATGACGGAGCCCGGTGCGACCCCGCCGCCGGAGCCCGGGGCCGCGCAGGAGGACCCGCAGGAGGACGGTGAGGCGATCGACGGGTCGGTGACCGGGCTGCCTCTCCACGGCATGACCGTCGTGGTCACCGGCACCATGACAGGGCCTCTGGGAGAGCTCTCGCGCAATCAGATGAACGAGCTGATCGAGCGGGCCGGAGGGAAGTCCTCGTCCAGTGTCTCCAAGCGCACGAGTCTGCTGGTCGCGGGGGAGAAGGCCGGATCGAAGCGGACCAAGGCCGAGGACCTGGGCATCGAAATCGCCGCGCCGGACGAGTTCGCGGAGCTGATCGCGTCGTTCCTGAGCCCGGAGGTGTGAGAGGGGATCGAGAGGCCGCGTCCCTTGGAATCGGTGAGGGAGTAGCGTTCCTCATCCCGTTATTGCATAGTGAGGGTTCGGTCATGCCTCGCTATCAGCGGGTCATGGGTGGTGAACGGCTGCACTGACAGGCCGGGGGTGAGGGGCGATGCGTTCTTTGCGCGACGGAGGGCGGCACAGGCGTCCCGTCCACCGGTGGCCCGGCGGCCGTACCGCTGTGGCGGACCACGTCGGGGCGACCCGGGGGCTGGCCATCGACCTCGGCAGCTCCGGAGCCCGTGCCTGGATTCCCGGCCAGGGCCTCGTCGTCGGCCCCGCGCCGCAGGAAGGCTCCGGCCGTCCGGTCCGGCGGGGACGCATCGTCGACGCGGAGTCCTGCGGCAGACTCCTCGGACACCTTGCCGATGCGGCGCTGGGCGCCGACCGCAGCGGCACCGTGATCGTCCTCAGCCATCCGGTCCTCGCCGGAGCCGAGCACCGGTCCCTGGCCAGGGACCTCCTCACGGCCCTCGGCCCGTCCGGTGTCGTGGTCCTCAGCAGCGCAAGAGCCGCCGCCGCGTACGCCGGACCGCAGGGCGGCGGTCCGCTGCTCGTCGTCGACATGGGCTCCGAGATCACCGAAGTCACCCTGCTCGTCGACGGGAGGGTCGCCGACGCCCGACAGGCCGACACCGGGCTCATCGACCTGGAGCCCACGGCTCCTCCCACAGAGCTCGTCCTGACCGTGCTCGACATGGTCATGTCGATGTGGCGACAGGACAAGCACGGAGCGGTGCGCGGCGCGCTGCGCAGGGGCCCCGTGCTCGCCGGAGGCGGTGCGCTGCGCAGTGACGTCACCGACAGGATCGCGGTGCGCCTCGGCGTACCCGTGCGCCTGGCCGATGACCCCTCGACCACGGTCGTCCGGGGCGCGGGACTCATCCTCGACTCCGTCCTGCGTCACCCCGGTACGGGTGCGGTGGCCGCCCTCCCCGGCCGACCGAGGTGAGCCCCCTCCCGGGGGCACCCCAGGGGAACGCGCCTCCGAGGAGGCGGCCGGACGCACCGGCGCACCGGGCACGGCATGCCCTGGCCGCACTCCTTCTTGCCGTCCTCGCACTCGTCGCGGGCGCGCCGGCCGCAGCCGGAGCGGCGCCGCCCCTCGGTGTGCTCGCCGGCCAGGCACCGGTCACCGCGAAGGCGCCCGGAGCGCACCCGCCCTCCCCTCACACCGACCGGACCGCGCGCCAGGGAACAACCCACGACACCCGCCGTGTCCGTGCGGCCGCAGCCGCGTCCCTTTCCCCGGGCAGCATTCCGTCCGGCAACTCCGGCAACTCCGGCGACCTCACGTCCGTGTCCGGACGGGCCGAGGGAGCCCACGGGCCCGGCTTCGACGCGGCAGCCGCGCACGGGCCGTGGACCGAGGCCCTGCCCCGGCCCGGGCCATGGGCAGGCGCCGACCGCCCGCACACCCCGCACCACTTTCCTCCGCCGGACCACGGAGCACTGCAGCCGTGCGCGACCGGCCTGCCCGGACTCCGCAGCGCTCCGCGAGCGGCTGCCGGGGCCGGCCTCTTCGTACCCGACCGTGGCCGGACGGCGCTGCCCGACGTGCGGGGTCCTCCCGGAGCGACGGCCGGTCAGCCGGTCCTTCACCGGTCCTGTTCGACAGACCTGTCGTCCGGTCCTCTCTGAGAGACGGGCGGACGACGCCCCTCGGAGGATTCCCATGACTCGCGCCACCACGGTGCGAGCAGTTCTGGCTGCCGCCGTTCTGCTCGTCTCCGTGCTCATCACGCTGACCATGTCACCCAGACTCGGACTCGACCTTCAGGGCGGCACCCGGATGGTGCTGCAGGCCAAGGACTCGGACACCGCGAAGGCGGACCGGGAGAGCACCGAACGCACCCTGGAGGTGCTCCGCAAGCGCATCGACTCCCTCGGTGTCGCCGAACCGGCCCTGACGCGTTCGGGCGAGGACCGGATCATCGTCGAACTGCCCGACGTCCAGGACCCGCGCCAGGCCGCCGAAGTCATCGGCAGAACCGCCCAGCTGAGCTTCCACGCAGTTCAGGGCATCGGAACCGAGCAGAAAAACGCGACGCGGACGGGGCTGACGCTGCCCGACGAACAGGGCACCCTCCTCGCCCTCGGCCCGGTGCAGCTCTCCGGCGCCGGAGTGAAGGACGCCACCGCGACCTTCGACGCCCAGCAGGGCACGGGCTGGTCCGTCTCGCTCGACTTCCACAAGGAAGCGGGCAGGAAGTGGACCGGGCTGACCGGGGAGGCAGCCTGCAACCCGGTCCAGGACGAACGGCGCAGGGTTGCGATCGTCCTCGACGGGAAGGTCATCTCATCGCCCCAGGTCGATCCGTCGATCGGCTGCAAGATCGGACTGCCCTCCGGATCCACTCAGATCACGGGCTCCTTCAGCGCCGACGAGGCACGTGATCTCGCCCTCCTCATCAAGGGGGGCGCGCTTCCCGTCCCCGTGGAGATCGCCGAGCAGCGGACCGTGGGCCCGACGCTCGGGGCCGCAGCCATCGACGCCAGCGCCCAGGCTGCGCTCATCGGCGCAGCGGCCACCGCACTCTTCATCACCTTCATGTACCGGCTCTTCGGCGCTCTCGCCGCCCTCGCTCTCGCCGCCTACGGTGTGATCTCCTACGCCGCTCTCGTCGCCCTCGGCGTCACCCTGACCCTGCCGGGGCTCGCCGGATTCGTCCTCGCCATCGGGATGGCGGTCGATGCGAACGTCCTTGTCTTCGAGCGGGCCCGTGAGGAGTGCGCGGCCCGCCCGAACCGCTCGCTGCGATCGGCGCTGACCGCGGGATTCCGGAATGCTTTCAGTGCCGTCGCCGACTCCAACGTCACCACCCTCATCGCGGCGGGCCTGCTCTTCTTCCTGGGGTCGGGGCCGGTCAAGGGCTTCGGTGTCACGCTCGCGATCGGCGTTCTCGCCTCGATGTTCTCGGCGCTCGTCATCGCCCGCGCGCTCACCGAGACGGCGGCGGGTTCCCGGTTCGTCAGCGACTACCGGAACATCAACGGCATCGCACGGCCCGGCCGTGTACGCACCTGGCTGAACGAGCGCGACCCCCAGCTGTTCCGGTCGCCGCGCCGCTGGCTGCTGGTCTCCACCGCGCTGGTCGCCGTCTCCGTGCTCGGCATCGTCGTCCGCGGTGTCGATCTCGGCGTCGAATTCACCGGAGGCCGGCTCGTCGAGTACTCCACCAGCCGCACCGTCGATGTGGAGACCGCCCGCACCACCCTTGCCGCCGCCGGGTTCGGCGACGCCGAGGTCACCACCGCGGGCGAGGGCGATCTCTCCGTACGTACCGGAAAGCTCGACAACGACGGCGAACACGCTCTGCGGACGGCGCTGGCCGCCGAGGGCGGCGAGACCACCAAGGTGCGCGACGAGCTCATCGGTCCCAGCCTCGGTGACGAACTCCGCCGCAACGCGCTGATCGCCCTGGCCGTCGCCGTGTTCGTCCAACTCGCCTATCTCGCAGCCCGGTTCCGCTGGACGTTCGCCGTGACTTCGGTCGGGGCGCTGGTGCACGACGTCATCATTCTCGTCGGCGCCTTCGCCTGGCTCGGCCGTCCCGTCGACGGAATCTTCCTGGCCGCCCTGCTCACCGTGATCGGCTACTCCGTCAACGACTCGGTGGTGGTCTTCGACCGGGTACGGGAACTGTGGGCCAAGAGCCCGCGTACACCGGTCGCCGACATCGCCAACCGGGCCGTTGTGCAGACGGTCCCACGAACCGTCAACACGGGTATGGGCGCCTTGTTCATCCTGATCGCCCTCGCCGTACTGGGCGGTGACTCGCTCGCGGACTTCGCCCTCGCTCTCCTGATCGGCATCTGCGTGGGCACGTACTCCTCGGTGCTCACCGCCGTACCCGGGGCGCTCATGCTGGAGAAGAGCAGCAAGGCTCCGCCACCGGCCCGGAAGCGTGCCACCGGCCGCAGAAAGGGAACCGGACAGGCGCGCCGGGATCCGCGCGACACCGGGGCACGCGTGTAGCGCCGCTCGCCGGACGGGTGGATTCGGGCCCGTCCGGCGCGTGCGGACAAAACGGCCTCCGGGCTGCGGCACACTCCGATCACATCCAGCGATCGGTGTGTGCCGCCCATGTCCGTCGTCCTGCGTGAGGCCTGGGCCACCCTCGTACCCGACACGACCGGCCGGCACGGTCCCCTGCCGCCGCTGATGCTGGCTCTGACCGTGCTCACCGGGCTGGTCGACGCATTCAGCTATCTGCTGCTGGGCAAGGTCTTCGTCGCCAACATGACCGGCAACGTGGTCTTCTGCGGCTTCGGCGCCGCCGGTGCCCCTGGGTTCTCGCTGGTCGCCTCGGCGGTGGCACTGGGCGCGTTCGCTGCGGGTGCGCTGGCCGGCGGGATCGTCGTGCACCGGGCCCGTGCTCACCGGGGCCGGCAGCTCCAGCACGCGCTCCTTGCCGAGACCACCTGCGTGGCGGCCGCCATGGCCGTCACACTGGCCTCGGGCGAGCCGTACACCGGCGCCGCCCGCTTCACGCTCATCGCGCTGCTCGGCCTCGGCCTCGGTGTCCAGAACGCCGCCTCCCGCGCGCTCGCGGTCCCCGACCTCACCACCACCGTGCTGACCCTCACCATCACCGGGGTCGTCGCCGACAGCCGGCTCGCCGGAGGGCCGGGTCGCCGTGCCGGGCGCCGGATCCTCTCGGTCGCCGCCATGCTGGCCGGCGGCCTTGCCGGGGCGCTGGCCGTGCTGAACGGGCATCCGACGCTGCCGTTGCTGATCGCCGTGCTGTTCCTGGTCTTCGCGAGCACGGCCGCGATCCGGTTCGCCCGCAGCGGTGCCCCTTGGACCCGCCCGCTCGTCACGGCGTGAGCGCGTGCAGATACGCGGCGGTGGCCCGGTCGGCGGGCAGGAACGTTTCGATGGCCAGCTCGGCCACGGTGACGTCCATCGGTGTGTTGAACGTCGCGATGGACGAGAGGAACGACAGCACCTGCCCGCCGTGAGCGATCCGCAGCGGCAGCGCGAGCGACGGCACGCCCGTGGACGCCGCCGTCCCCGCCGCCGCCCGGTCCTCCGGCGGCCCGGGCAGAGGATAGGCCGCGACCTCGTCGTACAGGGCGCGGAGCTCAGCGGAACGGGCCAGGGCGATCTGACGCCCCATCTGGGCCAGCAGATCGGCTCGCCACTCCGGCAGATTCAGGATGCGCGGGGCCAGACCGTCCGGGTGCAGTGTGAGCCGCATGGCGTTGATCGGCGGGGCGAGCAGATGCTCCGACACGCCTTCGAGCAGCAGCTGGATCCCCCGGTTCGCCGCCACCACCGTGTACGTCGCGTCGAGGACGAGGGCCGGATAGGGGTCGTAGCCCTCGAGCAGCCGGTCCATGGCCTCGCGCAGTACCCCCATCGTCGGGTCGTCGAGTGCGGTCTGTGCGAAGCGGGGCGCGTAACCGCCCACCACCAGCAGCGCGTTGCGTTCCCTGACCGGAATGTCGAGATGCTCGGCCAGCCGCAGGATCATCTCCTCGCTGGGGCGTGAGCGTCCCGTCTCGATGAACGAGATGTGCCGGGCCGAGGAGTCCGCACGCAGGGCCAGCTCCAGCTGGCTGATCCGCCGCTGCTCCCGCCAACCGCGCAGCAGTGGTCCTACCCCCGTGTCACGCGCGACAGTTGTCATATCCAGACCGTAACGTCACGGGCACTGTTGATCGCACCGATCCCGGTAGGAGCCGCCGCATGCCTGCTGAACCACTGTCCCGGCCCGATATCGAGGCCGGTCTGCGTGACCTGCCCGGCTGGGAACTGGAGGGGGACAGGATCACCCGTACCTACCGGCTGCCGTCCCACTTCGCCGCCGCCGGGCTGACCGTCCATGTCGCCCGGATCCAGGACGAGCTCAACCACCACTCGGATCTGACACTGGGTTACAACACCGTGCGCCTGTCCGTGAACTCGCATGACGCGGGCGGTGCGGTCACGCAGAAGGACCTGACGCTGGCCGGCCGGGTGGAGGCGGTGGCTCCGGGGCACGGCGCGAAGTAGCAGCCTCCCAGGGCGTCGGGCCGAAGCGCGGATGGGCGGCGAGCCGGCGGGTGGGACTGTCGCTCCGCCGTCCGCCTCCGCGTACGCAGCGGGTGTGCCCACTCACCGCACCGGCCGCTCCGGAACGACAGCCGCCCGGGTGGGACTGCATGGGTCGGCGATGTCCCTCGCGATGGGCAATGACGAAACTCCAGCTCCGTGAGCGCGCGTCATGTCCGATGCCACTCACCGGTCATGCGTCCGGCGCCCAAAGTGCTGTGTGCGCCCTAGAGTCGTCCCCGTGCTGGACTACAACGCCGAAGCCGCCGACTACGACGACACCCGGGGTGGGGTGCCCCGCGCCGAAGCCGCCGCCCGCGCCGTACTCGGTCTGGTGCCGTCGTCCGCCCGCACGCTGGTGGACATCGGCTGCGGTACGGGACTGGTCGCCGAGCGGATCGCCCTCGGCCGCCCCGCACTGCGGGTGTTCGGCGCCGATGCCTCGTACGGCATGGTGCGGCTGGCCCGGCAGCGGATCGGAGCGGTCGTCCTCGCCGACGCACGGAGGCTGCCGCTGGCCGGTGCGTCGGCCGACGCCGTCAGCGCGGTCTGGCTGCTGCACCTGCTGCGCGGTGACGGCGAGGTGCGGGCGGTGGTGGCCGAGGCCGCGCGAGTACTGCGGCCGGGCGGGGTGTTCGTCGCGACGGTCGACAAGGACGCGGGGCACCACGTGGGAAGCGACATCGACGCGGTGCTCGCCCCGTATGTCGGCCCGCAGCCTTCCGACTCCGCGGACCTGGTCACCGGATACGCGGACTCCCACGGCCTGGAGCCGATGGGCCGGGCCGGGTTCGCCGGCCACGGTCAGGGCCGCACGCCCCGGCGCGCGGCGCGCGCCGTGCTGCGGGGCGACTACGCCGCACGCCTGGCGCTGCCCGGGACGGCGGCGGAGCGGCTCTCGGCGGAACTCGACGCGCTGCCCGACCCCGACCGGCAGCGCCCGGACCCCGCCTACCGGCTGCTCGCCTTCCGCAGACGGGGCTGAGCCGCCCCGCCCGCGCCGCGCGCCGGAGGAGGGGCCGCCCAGCAGCGGAAGAAGCCTCAGCCGTGCCAGGCGCCGTCCTCCGCGGCCTCCCGGGCGAACACGGAGAAGTCCTTCGCCTCCCTGCCCAGGGCTCGCTTCACACCGTCCGTCGTCATGGCGTTGTGCCCGTCCATCAGCATCGTGAACAGCCCTGCGAGGAACCCTGCTTCGGCCACCGGCATGCCGAACTGCTCCAGTGCCGCTGCGTACTGGGGTCCGGTCACCGGTACGTACCGCACGTCGCGCCCCGAGGCACGGGTGAGTTCGCCCGCCACCTCGTCGAAGGTCAGCAGCCTCGGTCCCGTCAGTTCATGGACCACGCCCGTGGGAGCGTCACCGGCGAGTACGGCCACGACCAGATCGGCCAGGTCGTCCGCGTCCACGAACGGCTCGGCGGTCGAACCCGCGGGGAAGACGAGCTCTCCGGTCAGCACACCGTCGAGCAGGGCGCCCTCGCTGAAGTTCTGCGTGAAGAACGCCGACCGCACGACGGTGAGTTCCGCGTCCGGAGCCGCTTCCCGCAGCGCCTCCTCCGCGATCACCGCCTGCGGCTCGCCACGCCCCGAGAGCAGCACCAGCCTCCGTACACCGCTCCGCGCGGCGGCCTGCCCGAAGGCAGCCATCGCCTCCGGCGCGCCGGGTGCCGCCAGATCGGGGTAGTACGCGACGTACGCCGCGTCCGCGCCCCGCAGAGCGGGCTCCCAGCCCCGCTCGTCCTCCCAGTCGAAGGGGACGTCGCCCCCGCGCGAGCCCGCCCGGACCCGTACTCCGAGGGCGTCGAGCCGCTCCACCACACGACGGCCGGTCTTGCCCGTGCCGCTGGTCACCAGCACCGTTTCCCGCTTCTGGTTCTCCGTGTTCGTTGTCATGACCCAAGCCTCGCCGGGACGCCGGGAGCGGAACATCCTCCACAGACTCATCTCCATACGTGTGCGTCCAAGGACGCCATACGTGTGCGTCCAAGGACGCCATACGCGTGCGTCCAAGGAGGTCATAGGCTGGCGGGCATGGATGCACTCGCCGGGCTGCTGGACGGACCGCGGGCCAGAGGTGCCTTTCTGCTCCGGATGGTGATGAGGCCGCCCTGGTCGGTCCGTATCGAGGACCGTGCCCCGCTCTGCCTGATGTCCGTGACCCGGGGTGAAGCGTGGGTCGTCCCGGCCGGCGGCGCCGGCCCCACCCTGCTGCGCCCCGGAGACATCGCCATCGCACGCGGCCCGGACCCCTACACCGTTGCGAACGCGCCCGGCACGGTCCCGCACGCGCGCGTCGGGCCCGGCGGCATCTGCACCACGCTGCACGGGGAGCCGCTCTCGGAGTCGATGCAGCTGGGCGTACGGTCCTGGGGCAATGCCCCCGACGGTGCGACCACCGTGCTCGTCGGCACGTATCTGCTCGACGGCGAGATCAGCCGCCGCCTGCTGGACGCGCTGCCACCGCTGCTCAGCCTTCCCTCCGACGGCAGAAGCGGCCCTCTGCTGCAGCTGCTCGACGGCGAGATCTCCCGGGACGAACCCGCGCAGAGCGTGGTCCTGGACCGCCTCCTGGACCTGCTGCTGATCGCGGTGCTCCGTACCTGGTTCGCCCGGCCCGGTGCCGCAGCGCCGGCCTGGTACCGGGCGATGGGGGACCCGGTCGTCGGACAGGCCCTGAGGTTCCTCCACAACGGCCCGGCACACCCGTGGACGGTCGCCTCGCTCGCCGCCAGGACCGGCGTCTCCCGGGCCGGACTCGCCCGGAGGTTCACCGAACTCGTGGGAGAGCCCCCGATGGCCTATCTGACCGGCTGGCGCATCGCCCTGGCCGCCGATCTGCTGCGCGAGACGGATGCCACGGTGGAGGCGGTCGCGCGCAAGGTCGGTTACAGCAGCTCCTTTGCGTTCAGCGCCGCCTTCAAGCGCGTGCGGGGCCTCAGTCCTCAGGAGCACCGCAACGGAAAACAGACTTGCTGAAACGGCAAGAGAACTGGCCCTGGATGTCCTTCGAGGAGAAGGTGGGCCCATGAGCAAGCACACCGTGCACGGCCACGGTCATACCCATGCCCATGCCCACGGCACCGATGACTTCGACTGGGACGTCGTGGGTCCGTGGCTGGAGGAGGAGGCCGAACTCAGCAGTACGCAGTACGAGGCAGCCGCCCGCTGGATCGCGGCTCTCCCCGAGGCCCCGCAGGTGCGCAGGGTCCTCGACATCGGCAGCGGACCCGGTGTGATCAGCTGTCTGCTCGCCGAGGTGTTCCCCGGGGCCGAGGTCGTCGCCGTCGACGGCACTCCGGCCCTCCTGGAGCGCACCCGGGCCCGCGCGGCACGGCACGGCGTGGGTGAGCGGGTGCGGACCGTGCACGCGGAGCTTCCGAAGGACCTGGGGAAGCTGGACGAGGCCGATCTGATCTGGGCGGGCAATGCCCTGCATCACATCGGCGACCAGCGCGGCCTCCTCGCGGGCTTCGCCGGACTGTTGCGCCCCGGTGGCACCGTCGCCCTGCTCGAAGGAGGGCTGGCCGCCCGTCAGCTCCCGCGTGACATCGGCTTCGGAAGGCCTGGGCTCGAGGCAAGGCTCGAGGCGATCTCCGCGGACCGGTTCGAGGAGATGCGGGCGGGGCTGCCGGACGCCACACGGGAGATCGAGGACTGGAGCGCCCTCTTCGCGGCCGTGGGCCTGGAGCCGCAGGGCACCCGCAGCTTCCTGCTCGATCTGCCCGCCCCGATCAGCGGCATCGCCCGCGACCGTGCCGTCGTCGAATTCGCCCGCAAACGCGAGGCGTTCGCCGACCGGCTCACGGCCGAGGACGCGTCGGCGCTCGACCGGCTGCTCGACCCCGGTGACCCTGTGGGGCTGAGGCTGCGTTCGGACCTCTTCCTGCTCTCCGCGCGCACCGTTCACCTGGCCCGGCGGGAGCCCCGCACGGCAGGTTGACGTCCCGGCTCAGGACTCCGGCACGGGCTCCAGTCGCCACCACTGACCGGGGGAGTCGCTGTCCTCCCACTGCTGGACGTTGGCCCCGTCGTCGGTGGCGCCGTCGGCGACCTCAAGGACGCGGCCGCTGACGAAACTGACCAGCGTCACGGTGCCCGGTGCCTCCAGGTGCTGTTCGATGAGCCATTCCTGGGCACCGAAGTTGTTCGCCTTCCACTGCTGGACGTTCGCGCCGTTCTCCGTGGAGGCGCCCGCGACATCCAGCCGCTTGCCACTGTGCACGTTGACCAGGTGATACAGGGCGGCGCCCTCGTGCACGGGGTCGAGTCGCCAGTGCTGGGACGCGGATTGGTTCTCCTTGCCCTGCTGGACGTTGGCGCCGCTGCCCGTGGCCCCGCCGTACACCTCGAGCAGCAGTCCGCTGCCCACGTTCCGCAGGCGGTAGACGCCCGCCTCGACGACGGGCGCGGTCTCCCCGCTCATGGTCCGTTCCCTTTCGGTGTGCTCGGGTTCGGCGCCCGCCGCTGCGGCAGGGCGCCGAACACCTGTCTGCTCAGGCGCCCGCGGCGAATTCGGCCGGGTCGGGGCCGATGCGCTTGCCCTCGTCCAGTGCGGCGAACGCGGCGAGGTCGTCCGCGTCCAGCTCGAAGCCGAACACATCGAGGTTCTCCACGATCCGCGACGGCGTCACGGACTTCGGGATCGCCACGTGGCCGGTCTGCAGATGCCAGCGAAGCACCGCCTGAGCGGGGGTCCGGCCGTGCTTCCGGGCGATCGCGAGGACCGTCGGGACGTCCAGACCCTTGCCCTGTCCCAGCGGGGACCAGGCCTCGGTGACGATGCCGTGCCGCGCATGGAAGGCACGGGACTCCGCCTGCTGGAGCTGGGGGTGCAGCTCGATCTGGTTGACCGCCGGGACGATGGAGGTCTCGTCGATCAGGCGCTCCAGATGCGCGGGGAGGAAATTCGACACGCCGATGGCCTTGGCGCGGCCGTCGGCATGGATCTTCTCGAGGGCCTTGTACGTGTCGACGTAGGTGTCCTTGGCCGGCAGCGGCCAGTGGATCAGATACAGGTCGACATGGTCCAGACCCAGCTTGTCCAGCGAGGCGTCGAACGCCCGCAACGTCGAGTCGTAGCCCTGGTCGCCGTTCCACAGCTTGGTGGTGACGAACAGCTCGTCACGCGCCACACCGGAGGCGGCGATGGCCCTGCCGGTGCCCTCCTCGTTGCCGTAGATCGCGGCGGTGTCGATGCTCCGGTACCCGGACTCGATGGCCGTGGCGACGGCCGTCGTGGCCTCGTCGTCCGGCACCTGCCAGACACCGAAGCCGAGCTGCGGCATCTCGAGACCGTTGTTGAGGGTGATGGAGGGGACCTGGCTCACGAGCAGTCGATCCTTACGTTGTCGGTTGGTACTCCCGTTGAGAAACGATCAACGAAGCCTACGCATTCCCGCCTGCGGAGAACCGGCGAACGCAAGAACCGGCGAACGCACGAACCGGTAGCGGTGCACGCAGCGTGACGACCGCGAGGTTGCGTGCCGCCAGGATCCTGCCGCGGGCCCCTACGGCCCGGTGATCAGCTTCCGCCTCGTGATCAGTGATAGAGAGCGTCGACCTCGGACGCGTACGCCGTCTCGATCGCCTTGCGCTTCAGCTTGAGCGACGGTGTCAGCAGGCCGTGCTCCTCGGTGAACTGGTGCGCCAGGATACGGAACGTGCGGATGGACTCCGCCTGCGACACCGCCGTGTTCGCGGCCACCACCGCCCGTCGGACCTCCATCTCCAGATCCGGGTCCCGCACCAGGTCCGCGGTGCGCATCGGCGGCCGGCCCTGCATGGTGAGCCAGTGGTCCACCGACTCCTGGTCCACGGTCACCAGTGCGGCGATGTAGGGCCGGTCGTTGCCGACGGCGATGCACTGCGCCACCAGCGGGTGCGAGCGGACCCGCTCCTCCAGGCCGGCCGGCGCGACGCTCTTCCCGCCGGACGTCACCAGGATCTCCTTCTTGCGCCCGGTGATCGTCAGATAGCCCTCCGCGTCGAGTGCGCCGAGGTCGCCCGTGGCCAGCCAGCCGTCGTGGAGCACGGCATCGGTGGCCTTGGGGTCGCCCAGATATCCGCTGAAGACGTTGGCGCCGTGCACCCACACCTCGCCGTCCTGGGCGATGTGCACGGTGGACCCGGGGATCGGCTGCCCGACCGTGCCGTACCGGGTGCGCTCGGGCGGATTGGCCGTCGCCGCGGCGGTCGACTCGGTGAGGCCGTACCCCTCGTAGACGATGACTCCCGCGCCCGCGAAGAACAGCCCGAGCTGACGGTCCATGCCGGAGCCGCCCGACATGGCGTGCCGCACCCGGCCGCCCATCGCGTCGCGGACCTTCTTGTAGACGACCTTGTCGAAGAACTGGTGCTGCATCCGGAGCCCGGCGGAGGGCCCGGGGCCCGTCCCGAACGCCCGCTCCTCGATCGCCTCCGCGTACCTCACCGCGACATCGACGGACTTGTCGAAGGCCCCGAGCCGGCCCTCGGCCTCCGCCTTGCGGCGCGCACCGTTGAAGACCTTCTCGAAGATGTACGGCACCGCCAGGATGAACGTGGGCCGGAACGACACCAGGTCCGGCATCAGTGCCTTCGCCGACAGCTCCGGCTGATGGCCCAGCTTCACCCGGCCGCGCAGCGCCGCGATCTCCACCATGCGGCCGAAGACATGGGCGAGCGGCAGGAAGAGCAGCGTCGTCGCCTCTTCACCCGGCTTGGAGTGGAACACCGGCTCCCAGCGGCTGACCATGGTGTCGGACTCGAACATGAAATTGGAGTGTGTGATCACACAGCCCTTGGGGCGTCCTGTCGTGCCGGAGGTGTAGATCACGGTGGCCACCGAGTCGGGCGTCACCGCGCGCCGGTGTCTGTGCACCGTCTCGTCGTCGATCTGGACCCCCGCGTCGACGAGCTCGGTCACCGCGTCGGCGTCCAGCTGCCAGAGCCGCTTCAGATTCGGCAGCCGGTCGATCACCGAACCGATCGTCATCGCATGGTCCTCGTGCTCGACCATGACGGCCGCGACCTCGGCGTCATGGAGCATCCACAGGACCTGCTCGGCGGACGAGGTCGGGTAGATCGGCACGGACTGGGCGCCCACGGTCCACAGTGCGAAGTCGAAGAGCGTCCACTCGTAGCGCGTACGGGACATCAGAGCGACCCGGTCGCCGAACCGCACGCCGTGTGCGATCAGCCCCTTGGCCAGCGCCAGCACCTCGTCGCGGAAGACAGCGGCGGAGACGTCGTGCCACTTCCCGTCCGCGTCCTTGCGGCCGAGGGCGACCCGATGGGGATCGTCCTCGGCATGGTCGAAAACGGTATCGGCAAGACCGCCGACTTGAGGGGCAGCGGCCATGGGTGGGACAGTGAACTCGCGCAATGACCTGCTCCTTGTGGCGCTCCGCACGGCGCCGCGACGCTACCCCACCTTGCGTGGAAGCGGGAGGGTCCGAAGTCTCCGGAAAACGTGGGATCTGCACAGGTCAGCCACTGAAATCGGGCCAGATGGGCAAGGCTCGGGCGCACTTCTGACCGCTGGGTAAGTAGCTCGCACGGGAATCTCCACCGAATCTGTACGTTGTGATTACGCCGACTCCGTGCGGGTGGGCGTGCCCGTGACCCGGTGAAGCCGGTCGCCGCCCGCCAGGATCGCGGCCGCAAGAGCGTCGGCCGCTTCCTGCGCGGCGCCCCTGCGCCTCCCGTGCAGCAGGACGAAGTCCACATCGCCGAGCTCCGGCAGCCCCGCTCTTGGGGGCACCGGGACCAGCCCCGGCGGAATCAGCCCACGCGTGTGCGCCATCACCCCCAGGCCCGCACGGGCGGCGGCGATCAGCCCGCTCAGGCTCGCGCTCGTGCAGGCGAACCTCCAGGACCTGCCGTGCTCCTGGAGGACCTCCAGGGCGCGGGCCCGGGTGATGCCGGGAGGCGGGAAGGCGATCAGCGGCAGCGGCCGGTCCGGATCGATCCTCAGCTGCGGGGCACCGATCCAGGCCAGCGTGTCCTGCCAGACCACCTCGCCGTGGGTGTCGCCGGCCCGCCGCTTGGCGAGTACGAGGTCGAGCCGGCCCGCTTCGAGCTGCTGGTGCAGTGTCCCGGAGAGCTCCACGGTCAGCTCCAGCTCGACCTCGGGATGCTCGCGCCGGAAGGACTCCAGGATCTCCGGCAGTCGCGTCAGGACGAAGTCCTCGGAGGCCCCGAAGCGCAGCCGGCCACGCAGCCGGGTGCCGGTGAAGAAAGCCGCCGCCCGCTCGTGGGCCTGCAGGATCGTCCGGGCGAAGCCGAGCATCGCCTCACCGTCCTCGGTGAGATCGACCCGGTGCGTGTCCCGGGCGAACAGCTGCCGGCCGGCCTCGGCCTCCAGTCGCCGTACGTGCTGGCTGACCGTGGACTGCCGGATGCCGAGTCTGCGTGCCGCCTGGGTGAAACTCAGGGTCTGAGCGACGGCCAGGAACGTGCGGAGCTGGACAGGGTCGTACATGAGGCCAGGTTATCGCGAATCATGATGGCAGTCAGAGCGGTGTACGGGATTCCCGATCACGGTGATCAGGAGCAGGATGGGGAGGGCACGACCCCGCCGAGAGAGCACGTGGAGCACATGAGCAGCCGCACCAGCCGCCGTACCCCGACGCTGCCGTCCTGGCTGCCGGTGGACCCGTACATCCTGGCGCTGATCGGCACGGTGGTGCTTGCGGCGCTGCTGCCCGCATCGGGAACAGCCGCCGATGCGGCCGCAGGGGCGGCGACCGGAGCGGTCGCCCTTCTCTTCTTCCTCTACGGGGCACGTCTCTCGACCGCCGAGGCGCTCGACGGACTGAAGCACTGGCGGCTCCATCTCACCGTCCTGGCCTGCACCTTCGTCGCGTTCCCGCTGCTGGGACTCGCGAGTCACGGCCTCGTACCCCACGTGCTGACCCCACAGCTGCAGGACGGCTTCCTCTTTCTCTGCCTGGTCCCCTCGACGATCCAGTCCTCGATCGCCTTCACGTCGATGGCCCGCGGCAACGTGCCGGCCGCGATCTGCGCGGGCTCCTTCTCCAGCATTGCCGGGATCCTGCTCACCCCGCTGCTCGCCGCACTGGTGCTCGGAGGAAGCGCGGGGGGCTTCTCGACGGACTCCCTGGTCAAGATCGTCCTCCAGCTGCTGGTCCCCTTCCTGGCCGGACAGCTGCTGCGCCGCTGGGTCGGTGGCTTCGTCGCGCGCCACAGGAAGGTGCTGAGCTACGTCGACCGTGGATCGATCCTGCTCGTCGTCTACACGGCATTCAGCGAGGGCATGGTCGCCGGAATCTGGCACCAGGTCACCCCGGTCAGGCTCGGTGCGCTCATGGCCGCGGAAGCGGTGCTGCTGGCGCTGATGCTCTCGCTGAGCTGGTACGGGGCGAAGCGGCTCGGCTTCGGCCGGGCGGACCGGATCGCGATCCAGTTCGCCGGTTCGAAGAAGAGCCTGGCCGCCGGACTGCCGATGGCGAGCGTCCTGTTCGGTGCGCACGCGAGCCTGGCCGTGCTGCCGCTGATGCTCTTCCACCAGATGCAGTTGATGGTCTGCGCGGTGATCGCCAAACGCCGCGCGCGCGACCCGCTGCCGGAGTCCGCCGAGGTGTCACAGGTGCCCGTTACCGTGGGCTGAGAAGCTGCCCGCTCCGGAAGGACGACACCCCGTGACGAGTGACAGCACCCCACCGTCGGACGACTTTCCGCACGGTGTAGGCAACCCGGCCCGCCGTGCCCTGCACGCGGCGGGCTACACGGCACTGGACCAGCTCCCGGCCGTCAGCGAGGCGGAACTGAAGCGGCTGCACGGTGTGGGACCGAAGGCCGTGGGAGTGCTTCGCGCGGCGTTGGCGGCGAAGGGGCTCGCGTTCGCCGGGGAGTGAGCGCGGGGCCGGAAGGCCGCGGAGGAGACCACGGGGGCAGGACCGCGGAGGAGACCACAGGCACGGAGGGACCGGCCGGCGCAGGGGGCGCTCCCCGCCGGCCGGACCCCTGACCCGTGCAGCGGGCGCGGGCCGCCTCAGCCCCGGCTCACCGCTGCCTCCAGGGCGATGCGGTGCTCACCCGCGTACACGTTCATGGACGGACCCCGCAGGAAGCCCACGAGGGTCAGTCCGCTCTCGGCCGCCAGATCCACGGCCAGCGACGACGGCGCGGACACCGCGGCGAGCATCGGGATCCCCGCCATCACCGCCTTCTGCGCCAGTTCGAACGAAGCGCGCCCCGACACGAGCAGGATCGCCTGCGAGAGGGGCAGCCGGTGGTCCGTCAGAGCCCGCCCGACCAGCTTGTCGACCGCGTTGTGCCGGCCGACGTCCTCCCGGATGTCGAGCAGCTCACCCTCCGGCGAGAACAGCGCCGCCGCGTGCAGACCCCCGGTCCGGTCGAAGACCCGCTGCGCCTCGCGCAGCCGGTCGGGGAGAGCGGAGAGCAGCGCGGGTTCCACCCGGACCGGGGGAGTGTCGGCGATGGGATGACGGGTCGTGGTGCGGACGGCGTCCAGGCTCGCCTTGCCGCAGAGTCCGCAGGACGACGTCGTGTAGACGTTGCGCTCCAGGGTGATGTCGGGGACCACGACGCCGGGTGCGAGCTTCACGTCGACCACGTTGTACGTGTTCACGCCGTCCGCCGTCGCGCCGGCGCAGTACACGATCGACTGCACCTCGGAGCCGTCACCGATCACGCCCTCGCTCACCAGGAAGCCGGCCGCGAGCGCGAAGTCGTCTCCCGGGGTGCGCATGGTGATGGCGAGCGGTTTGCCGTTCAGCCGGATCTCCAGGGGCTCCTCGGCGACGAGGGTGTCGGGGCGCGTGGTGACTGCCCCGTCCCGGATGCGGATGGTGCGGCGACGCTCGGTGACCCGTCCCATAGCCGTTAAACCCGATTCTGTACGTGTTGGTAGCCGAAGCGGCCCTTGATGCAGAGGTTGCCGTGGGTCACCGGGTTGTCGTGCGGTGAGGTGACCTTGACGATTTCATTGTCCTGCACATGGAGTGTGACGTTGCAGCCGACGCCGCAGTACGCGCAGACGGTCGTGGTCTGCGTCTGCGCCGGTTCGTCCCACGTCCCGGCCGCCCGCATGTCGAACTCGGTGCTGAAGGAGAGTGCTCCGGTGGGGCACACCTCGATGCAGTTCCCGCAGAAGACGCAGGCCGAATCGGTGAGCGGAGCGTCGTGCTCGGTGGAGATGCGGGCGTCGAAGCCGCGCCCCGCGACGGCGATCGCGAAGGTGTTCTGCCACTGTTCCCCGCAGGCGTCGACGCACTTGTAGCAGAGGATGCACTTGTCGTAGTCGCGGACGTACAGGTCGTTGTCGATCTTCGGCTGCTCGTTGACCCGTGCGGCGTCCGCTCCGAAGCGGGCGGGTTTCGCGTCGTACTCCTTGATCCACTCGGCGGCCCTCGGAGTCGTCGACAGGTCGGTCGAGGAGGCCAGCAGCTCCAGGACGACCTTCCGGCTGTGCCGGGCCCGTTCGGTGTCCGTGAGGACCGTCATGCCCGGCTCGGCGCGCCGGGAGCAGGCCGGGGCGAGCGTGCGGGCACCCTCCACCTCGACGACGCACACCCGGCAGGCGCTCTTCGGGGTGAGCGTGTCGCCCTGGCACAGGGTCGGGATGTCCTTGCCCGCCGACCGGCAGGCGTCCAGGATCGTCGAACCCTCGGGGACCCGGGTCTCGGAGCCGTCGAGCGTGAACGAGACGAGACGGCGCGGCGGCTGGAGCGGCACAGTGGTCACTTGTAGACCCCCAGACGGTCGATGGCGGACTCCACGGCATTCCACGCGGTCTGGCCCAGACCGCAGATCGAGGCATCCCGCATGGCCTGTCCCACCTCTCTCATGAGTGCGATGTCGGCGGCTGCCCCGGCTCCCGTACGGTCCACGATCCGGTGCAGGGCCTCCTCCTGGCGGACCGTGCCCACCCGGCAGGGCACGCACTGGCCGCACGACTCGTCGCGGAAGAACTCCGCGATGCGCAGGAGGATGCGCGGGAGCTCCACCGAGTCGTCCAGGACCAGGACCACACCGGAACCGAGCGTCGTTCCGGCCGCGCGGGTGCCCTCGAAGGTGAGCGGGATGTCCAGCTCGTCGGGGCGTACGAAGCCGCCCGCGGCGCCGCCGAGGAGCACCGCCCGCATGTCCTCGGGCGGACCCGCCAGGGCGAGCAGCTCGCGCAGGTTCGCGCCGAAGGGCAGTTCGTAGATGCCGGGGCGGGCAACCTGTCCCGACACGCAGAACAGCTTGGTGCCGGTGGACGTCTCCGTGCCCGTCGCGGCGTAGGCGGCGGCGCCGTGCTCCAGGATCGGCAGCACGTTCACCAGCGTCTCGACGTTGTTGACCGCGGTCGGCTTGCCGAAGAGACCCTTCTCCACAGGGAACGGAGGCTTGGAGCGCGGCTCACCGCGCTGCCCCTCGATCGAGTTGAAGATCGCGGTCTCCTCGCCGCAGATGTAGGCACCGGCGCCCCGCCGGATCTCGATGTCGAAGGCGTACCCCTGGCCGAGGACGTCGGATCCGAGCAGTCCGCGGGTGCGGGCGCTCGCCAGGGCGTGGCTCAGGCGTTCGTACGCGCGGGGATACTCGCCGCGAAGGTAGATGTAGCCGTGCGCGGCACCGATCGCGTATCCGGCGATCGTCATCGACTCGATCAGGGCGTACGGGTCGCCCTCCATCAGCACCCTGTCCTTGAAGGTGCCGGGCTCGCTCTCGTCGGCGTTGCAGACCAGGTAGTGCGGGCCGTCGGCCTGCTGGGCGGTGGCCTGCCACTTGCGGCCCGTGGGGAACGCTGCGCCGCCCCGGCCCACCAGGCCCGCGTCCAGCACCTCACGGATCACGCCCGCGGGACCGAGTGCGAAGGCGCGGCGAAGGGCGGTGTAGCCGCCGGTGGAGCGGTAGTCGTCCAGCGAGGACGGGTCGATCGCGCCGATGCGCTTGAGGAGGACGAGAGAGGGGTCGCCGGCCTGCGGAACGGCTGTTCCGGCCGGGGGTTCGGTGGGGGCGGCCTCGGGGGATCGGGTGGCTGTGACGACGGCAGGCGCGGTGGCGGGCGCGAGCACGGCGGAGCACCGGAAGGCGTCGGCGGCCGGCTCTTCCCCGCTCCGCCCCTTCCCGTGACCGGGAGCCCGGCCCCCGGACCCCCGCTCCTCAAGCGCCACAGGGGCTGGATCTGCGCCCGCCTGGAGCAGTAGTGCCGCCGGGGCCCGTTCGCACAGGCCCAGGCAGGGGCTCTCCTGCCAGACCGCGCCCTCGGCCGGGGTGCCCGCAGGACCCAGACGCTCCGTCAGGTCCGCGCACAGTGCCCCGGAGCCGCGGGCCGCGCAGGCCAGGTCCGTACAGACATGGAGGACCTTCGCCGGGCGGGGCCGCACCGAGAACATCGCGTAGAACGTCGCGACCCCGTACGCCTCCGCCGGGGCCACAGTCAGTCGCCGGCAGATGTAGTTCAGCGCGCCCTCGCTGATCCAGCCCACCCGGTCGTTCACCGCGTGCAGGGCGGGCAGCAGCTGGTCGCGGCGGTCCTTGGCCGCCGACGCACCGCCCTTCGCCCAGCGCAGGTCCTCCTCGGTCCGCTCCTCGCCGCCCTCCCACCCGGAGGGCGGCGGTCCCAGCAGGGAGTCCACCGTCGCCCGTTCGGCGTCGGAGGGGACGGCGTCGGTGTACCTCAGGTCCATGCGGGCACCAGCTTCTCTATCCGTACGGCGGAGGCCTTGAACTCGGCGGTGCCGGCGATCGGGCAATTCGCCTCGATGGTCAGCTGGTTGGTGTCCACCTCGTCCGGGAAGTGCATCGTCATGAAGGCCAGACCGGGCCGCAGCCCGGTATCGACCCACACGGGCGCGGTGACGCTGCCCCGCCGGGACGAGACCCGCACCTCCTCGCCCACGGCGACGCCGTAGGCCTCGGCGTCCTCCGGGCAGAGCTCGATGTACTCGCCGCGCCGCAATGGCGAGGCGTAACTCCCGCTCTGTACACCGGTGTTGTACGAGTCCAGCCGCCGTCCCGTTGTCAGGCGCAGCGGGTAGGACTCGTCGGTGAGGTCGACCGGAGGGTCGTGCTGCACCAGGCCGAACGGGGCGGCGGCGCCGCGCCGCACCGGATCGGTCTCCCAGAGTCGGGCGTGCAGGAAGCTCGACGGGAGCTTCTCGGTGTCGGGGCAGGGCCACTGCAGGCCCTGGTGCTCGGCGAGGCGCTCGTACGTCATCCCGAAGTGGTCGGGGGAGAGTGAGCGCAGCTCGTCCCAGACGGCCTCCGCGTCCTCGAACTTCCAGTCATGGCCCAGGTGTTCGGCCATGGCGCAGATGATGTCGATGTCCCCGCGTGCCTCGCCCGGCGGAACGAGCGCCGCCCGGACCCGCTGCACCCGCCGCTCGCTGTTGGTCGTCGTGCCGTCGGTCTCGGCCCAGCCGGCCGTGGCGGGCAGGACGACGTCGGCCATGTCGGCGGTCTTCGTCAGGAAGATGTCCTGCACCACCAGATGATCGAGGGCGGCGAGCCTGCGGACGGCCTGGTCGCTGTCGGCCTCGGACTGCGCCGGGTTCTCCCCGATGCAGTACACGGCACGCAGTTCGCCGGTCTCCATCGCCTCGAACATCTCGGTCAGTGTCTTGCCGTACCGGGGCTGGATGACGGCGTCCCAGGACCGCTCGAACTTCTGCCGGGACTGCGGGTCCAGGATGTCCTGGAAGCCGGGCAGCTTGTTGGGGATGGCGCCCATGTCGCCGCCGCCCTGCACGTTGTTCTGCCCGCGCAGGGGCTGGACCCCGGAGCCGTACCGTCCGACGTGGCCGGTGAGCAGGCAGAGATTGATCAGCGCGCGGACGTTGTCGGTGCCGTTGTGGTGCTCCGTGATGCCCAGCGTCCAGCACAGCTGCGCGCGTTCGGCTGTGGCGTAGGCGTGGGCGAGATCCCGGATCGCTTCGGCGGGAACTCCGGTCACCTTCTCGGCGGCGGTCAGGGTCCAGGGCTCGACCAGTGCCACGTAGTCCTCGTAACCGGTCGTCGCCCTGTCCACGAAGGCGTGGTTGACCAGTCCGGCATGGATGATCTCGCGGCCGATGGCGTGGGCGAGCGGAATGTCGGTGCCGACGTTGAGCCCGAGCCAGCTCTCCGCCCACTCGGCGGTCGAGGTGCGGCGTGGGTCGACGGCGTGCATCCGGGCCCCGTTGCGGATCCCCCTGAGTGCGTGCTGGAAGAAGATCGGGTGGGCGAAGCGGGCGTTGGAACCCCACATCACGATGAGGTCGGTGTGCTCCACCTCCTCGTAGCTGGAGGTCCCGCCGCCCGATCCGAAGGCGGCCGACAGTCCGGCGACGCTGGGGGCGTGGCAGGTGCGGTTGCAGCTGTCGACGTTGTTCGTGCCCATGACGACACGGGTGAACTTCTGCGCCACGTAGTTCATCTCGTTGGTGGCGCGGGCGCAGGACAGCATGGCGAAGGCGTCGGGGCCGTACGTCTCGCGGATCTGTCGGAATCCGGCAGCCGCCCGTGTCAGTGCCTCGTCCCAGCTCGCACGCCGCAGCACTCCGTCGGTGCCGCGGACCAGGGGGTGGGTGAGGCGTTCGTAGGTCTTCGGCTGCCGGCCCTTGCGCTTTCGGGGGCCTGTGCGGTCGCTGTTCATGGTGCGCTCCCTGCTGGGGCCGAGGAGGTGGTGGAGAGGAGATCGGCGAGCGCGTGCACGGCGCGCAGCGTCGGTACGGGCGTGCCGGCCAGCGAGGCCAGCTCGACGACGGCCGCGAGCAGCACGTCGAGTTCGAGGGGCTTGCCCTTCTCCAGGTCCTGGAGGGTGGATGTCTTGTGGTCGCCGACGCGCTCGGCGCCCGCGATGCGCCGCTCCACGGAGATCTCGGGCCGGCAGCCGACGGCCGCCGCCACGGCGAGGGTCTCGCGCATCATCGACTCCACGAGCGCACGGGTGTCCGGATGGCGGCAGATCTGGCCCATGGTGGCTCTGGCCAGCGCGCTGATCGGGTTGAAGGAGATGTTGCCGAGCAGTTTGATCCAGATGTCGTTGCGCAGATCCGGCTCGACGGGGCACTTGAGTCCGCCCGCGACCATGGCCTCGCTGAAGTCCAGACAGCGCCTGGACACGGAACGGTCCGGCTCCCCGATGGAGAACCGGGTGCCCTCGAGGTGGCGTACGACTCCGGGCGCCTCGATCTCGGTGGCGGCGTAGACGACGCATCCGATGGCGCGCTCGGGCGGCAGAGTGGCGCTCACCGAGCCCGCCGGGTCGACGCTGTCCAGCCGGCGCCCGGTGTACGGCCCGGCCAGACCGTGGAAGTACCACCAGGGGATGCCGTTCTGCGCGGCGATCACGGCGGTGCGTGCGTGCATCAGGGGATGGACCAGCGGTCCCGATCCCGCGTACGAGTTGGCCTTGAGTCCGAGGAACACGTAGTCGACGGGCCCGACGTCCGACGGGTCGTCGGTGGCGGCGGGCCGTGCGGTGAAGTCACCGCGCGGGCTGAGCACGCGCACGCCGTCACGGCGCATGGCCGCCAGATGCGGGCCCCGGGCGATGAGATGGACCTCGGCGCCTGCGCGGTGGAGCGCGGCCCCGACATAGGCGCCGATGGCACCGGCACCGACAACTGCGACTTTCACGGGGCTCTCCGTTCGGTGAGAGGACCGAGCGAGGGTGTCAAGTCGACAGAATATTGTCTACAGTATGCGGTTAGGGGGGTCAAGACTCGTGACAGCGGGTGCCTTCCCGGCGGCGTTGCGGTGGGTGGCATCGCAGGTGGCTGCGCGAGTTCCCGCGGAGCTGCTCGAGACGCTCCAAGCTCCGGCCCAGATATCTGTGGGGTTACGTGCCCTTGTACCGATCGGTAGCAACCAAGACTGGATAGTTCCTGCCATACGTAGCGAGGGGACCCGTACATGACCGGCTCACGAGTCGTGGCGCTCGGCCACTATCAGCCCGCC
Source organism: Streptomyces sp. NPDC060035 (assembly GCF_042736635.1). Lineage (NCBI taxonomy): Bacteria > Bacillati > Actinomycetota > Actinomycetes > Kitasatosporales > Streptomycetaceae > Streptomyces > Streptomyces sp. NPDC060035. Next base: position 429,968 of record NZ_JBHWVO010000001.1, on the reverse strand, counting down.
AAGGTGCTCACCAACCACGACCTGGCAGCCATGGTGGACACCAGCGACGAGTGGATCACCAGCCGAGTCGGCATCAGGACCCGGCATGTGGGCGGCCCCGACGAGCCCGTCGACGAGCTGGCCGCGCACGCGGCTGCCAAGGCGCTGGCCACGGCCGGCCTGCAGCCCGCCGACATCGATCTGGTTCTCGTCGCCACCTCCACGGCGATCGACCGCTCGCCGAGCATGTCGGCCAGAGTCGCGGCCCGGCTGGGCATGGGTTCGCCCGCGGTGATGGACATCAACGTGGTCTGTTCGGGTTTCACGCACGCGCTGGCCACCGCCGACCATGCCATCCGTGCCGGGGCCGCTACCCGAGCCCTCGTCATCGGTGCCGACAAGATGGGCGACATCGTCGACTGGACCGACCGTTCCACCTGTGTCCTGATGGGCGACGGAGCGGGCGCCGCCGTCGTCGTCGCCGACCCGGACTCCGGTGACCGGCCCGGGATCGGGCCGGTCCTGTGGGGTTCGGTGCCCGAAATGGGCAACGCGGTACGGATCGAGGGGACGCCCTCGCGGTTCGCGCAGGAGGGGCAGTCCGTCTATCGCTGGGCGACCACGAAGCTGCCGCCCATTGCCCGCAAGGTCTGCGAAAAGGCCGGTATCACCCCTGAGGATCTCGCCGCCGTCGTGCTGCACCAGGCCAATCTGAGGATCATCGAACCGGTTGCCAGGAAGATCGGTGCGGTCAACGCGGTCATCGCCCGGGATGTGGTGGATTCCGGCAATACGTCCGCCGCGTCGATCCCGATGGCCCTGTCCAAGCTGGTGGAGCGCGGTGAGGTCGAGAGCGGCGCTCCGGCCCTGCTCTTCGGCTTCGGTGGAAACCTCTCTTATGCGGGTCAAGTGATCCGCTGCCCCTGAAGTGCATTGTGCTCGGTAGACTGTAGACGATAGGCAATTGCCCGGCGCCCGGAGGGGGAACCGCGATGTTGTCCGCAGGACTGCCGCAAGGAACGGTGCCGAAGCTGGATCGGCCAGGGCCGCTGCGCGAGCGTGTCTACGAGGCGCTGCTCGAGCTGATCACCACGCGCGCTCTCGGCCCCGGCCAGCACCTCATCGAGAGCGAGCTGGCCGGACACCTCGGGGTGTCGCGACAGCCGGTGCGTGAGGCGCTCCAACGACTGAACACCGAAGGCTGGGTGGATCTGCGGCCCGCGCAGGGTGCCTTCGTCCATGAACCCACCGAGGAGGAGGCCGACCAGCTGCTCTCGGTCCGCACCCTCCTGGAGGCCGAGGCGGCCCGGCTCGCCGCGGCCAACTCCGGAAGTGCGGGCATCGAGGCCCTCGAGGAGCTCTGCGTCAAGGGGGAGCGGGCCGTCGCCGACGACGACGTGGACCTCGCCGTCGCCACGAACGCCGCCTTCCACGCCAAGGTGATGGAGCTGGCCGGCAATGTCGTCCTCTCCGAGCTGGCCGCGCAGGTCGACCGCAGGGTCCGCTGGTACTACACGCCGGTGGCCCGCCAGCGCGGCACCCGGTCCTGGATCGAGCACCGCTCGCTGATCGCGGCGATTTCCTCGCGGGACGGACAGCGGGCGACCGAGATCATGCGGGCGCACACGGAGCACACGCGTAAGACGTACCACGAGCGCGAGAAGAACTGACCGTCGCGCACGGGAAAGAGGCCGGGGCGCCCGCCCCGGCTTTTTTTGCTGCTCCGGGGCATCGATGCGGCTTGACGCCGGGTCCTCCTGGCGGCCTCCTGGGGCCACGGCCGCCCATGAAGGGCTGGATCGGCAGCGGACCGGGGTGGCACCTCCGGGGCCGACCTTTGTCCTCGGGGTGGAGAAAGTTGGACCGGATTCGTGCGCAACTTCTTCCCACTCGGGGAAAGCGCTGCTACGTTCCCCCTCGAAAGCCCGACGGACTGGCCGATGTGGCGGGGAGGGACGCGTGAGACGGATGACGGCACGACCCGCGAACGCCCATCAGGCGCGACTGTTGCGACTGTTGCGCGACGGCGGTCCCAACTCCCGTGCACAGCTGGGTGACCAGGTCGATCTCTCGCGCTCCAAACTCGCCGTCGAGGTGGACCGGCTGCTGGAGACCGGACTCGTCGTCGCCGACGGACTCGCCGCCTCACGCGGCGGACGCCGTTCGCACAACATCCGGCTCGCTCCCGCACTGCGCTTCCTCGGCGTCGACATAGGCGCCACCTCCATCGATGTGGCCGTCACCAACGCCGAGTTGGAGGTACTCGGCCACCTCAACCACCCCATGGACGTGCGTGAGGGGCCCGTCGCCGTCTTCGAGCAGGTGCTGGCGATGGCGGCCAAGCTGCGGGCCTCCGGGCTCGCCGAAGGGTTCGACGGCGCCGGCATCGGCGTACCCGGACCGGTCCGCTTCCCCGAGGGCGTACCGGTCGCGCCGCCGATCATGCCGGGCTGGGACGGCTTCCCGGTCCGTGAGGCACTCAGCCAGGAACTGGGCTGCCCCGTCATGGTCGACAACGACGTGAACCTGATGGCCATGGGGGAGCAGCACGCGGGCGTCGCACGCTCCGTGGGCGACTTCCTCTGCGTCAAGATCGGTACGGGAATCGGCTGCGGCATCGTCGTCGGCGGAGAGGTCTACCGCGGTACGACGGGCAGCGCCGGCGACATCGGCCACATCCAGGTGGAACCCGACGGACGCGCCTGCGCCTGCGGCAACCGGGGCTGCCTGGAAGCCCACTTCAGCGGCGCGGCCCTCGCACGCGACGCCGAGGACGCGGCGCGCGCGGGGCAGTCCGCGGAGCTGGCGGCCAGGCTGGACGCGGCCGGAAAGCTCACGGCCATCGATGTGGCCGCTGCCGCGGCAGCCGGTGATCCCACCGCGCTGGACCTGATCCGCGAAGGCGGAAACCGGGTCGGCCAGGTCATCGCGGGACTCGTCAGCTTCTTCAACCCGGGCCTCGTCGTGATCGGCGGCGGGGTGACCGGGCTCGGCCACAACCTTCTGGCCAGCGTCCGGACCCAGGTCTACCGGCAGTCCCTGCCGCTGGCCACGGGCAACCTCCCCATCGTCCTCGGTGAGCTGGGGCCGACCGCCGGAGTGATCGGCGCGGCCAGGCTCATCAGCGACCACCTGTTCTCGCCGGCCTGATGTCCGGGCCGGTGCGCCGTTCTCCGAGCGTCCCGCAGTCACCTCCGTAGCAGCCCGTTCCGAGCTCCGCCCCGCAGCACCGTCCAGCAGTTCCGTCAGCAGTACGGCACCGCCGGCACTGCGCCCTGCCCGCTCACCGGCCTTCCCCGCGCTCTCGCTCCGCTCGAGCAGGGGAGACCCCATTCGCCGAGGGGATCTGTCATGGCACCAGAACCACCCCTGCTCACGATGTCCGGTATCACCAAGTCTTTCCCCGGTGTGCGCGCCCTCGACGGCGTGGACCTCGAGGTCCACGCCGGTGAAGTCCACTGCCTCCTCGGCCAGAACGGCGCCGGCAAGTCCACTCTCATCAAGGTGCTGGCCGGGGCCCACCAGCCCGACGGCGGCGCCATCACCTGGCGCGGCGCGCCCGTCTCGCTCTCCTCGCCGATCGCCGCGATGCGTCTCGGTATCGCGACCATCTACCAGGAACTCGACCTGGTCGAGGGGCTGTCGGTCGCCGAGAACATCTTCCTCGGCCATGAGCCGACCTCCGCGGGCTTCGTGGTCCGTACCCGCGAGGGCCGTGGCGCGGCTGCGGTGCTCCTCGCGCGCCTCGGCCACCCGGAGATCGATCCCGCCCGGGAGGTCGGCGATCTCTCCGCCGCCCACCAGCAGATCGTCTCCATGGCGCGGGCGCTCTCCCACGACGTACGGCTCATCGTGATGGACGAGCCCTCCGCCGCCCTGGACCCCGACGAGGTCGACAACCTCTTCCGGATCGTCGACGGTCTCACCGCCGACGGTGTGGCCGTCGTCTACATCTCCCACCGGCTCGAGGAGATCCGCCGTATCGGCGACAGGGTGACCGTCCTCAAGGACGGCCGGGCCGTGGCCGTCGGCCTTCCCGCCAAGTCGACACCCACGCGTGACGTCGTGGCCCTGATGACCGGCCGCAACGTCGAGTACGTGTTCCCCGAGCGGCCCGGACCCGCCACCGAACGGGCTGCGACGGAGCCCGTACTGAAGGTCGAAGGGCTGTCCAGGAAAGGCGAGTTCGCGCCCGTCGACCTGGAGCTCAGGCCCGGCGAGATCGTCGGTCTGGCCGGACTCGTCGGCTCGGGGCGCTCCGAGATCCTGGAGACCATCTACGGCGCCCGCAAGCCGACGGCGGGACGGGTCACCGTGGCAGGGAAACTCCTGCGCCCGGGAAGCGTCCGCGCGGCCGTCGCCGCCGGCATCGGCCTCGCACCCGAGGAACGCAAGGCGCAGGCCCTGCTGTTGATCGAGTCGGTCACCCGCAACGTCTCCCTCTCCTCCCTGTCCCGCTTCTCGCGCGGCGGCTGGGTCGACCGGGGCGCCGAGCGGAAGGCCGCACAGGCCGCCACCCGTGAACTCTCACTGCGCCCGGACAATCCGGATGCCCCCGTCCGCACCCTCTCCGGCGGCAATCAGCAGAAGGCGGTCCTGGCCCGCTGGCTGCTGCGTGGCTGCCGGGTCCTCCTGCTCGACGAACCCACCCGTGGTGTCGACGTCGGCGCCCGCGCCGAGCTCTACGCCGTGATCCGCCGGCTGGCCGACGAAGGCCTCGCCGTTCTGCTCGTCTCCAGCGAAGTGCCCGAAGTGCTGGGCCTCGCCGACCGGGTGCTGGTGCTCCGCGAAGGCCACGTCGTGCACACGGCGGATGCCCGGGAGCTCGACGAGCACCGCGTCCTCGACCTCGTCATGGAAGGGAGCCCGACGTCATGACACAGCCCGCACCGTCGGCGCAGCACCACGGGCCGGACAAGGGGACCGTGACCGGCCCCTCCGACGCACCGCCCTCCAAGCAGAGCGGTGGCCTGCGCGCACTCGGCCTGCGTGCCGACGTCCGCAATCTCTCGCTGCTGGGTGTACTCGCCGCACTGGTGGCAGTCGGTGGCCTCACCGAACCCGAGGCGTTCCTGGACACCGGGAACCTCCAGCTGATCCTGACCCAGTCGTCCGTCATCGGTGTCGTCACCGTGGGCATGACTCTGGTCATCATCGGCGGCGGCATCGACCTGTCGGTCGGCGCGATGGTCGCACTCGCCTCGGTCTGGGCGACCACGCTGGCCACTCAGGAGTTCGGCTTCGCCGGCATCCTCTTCACCGCCGTGATCGTCGGGCTGGCCGCGGGGCTCGTCAACGGGGTCCTCATCGCCTACGGGCGCATGGTCCCGTTCATCGCGACGCTGGCCATGCTCGCCTCGGCCCGCGGTCTCGCCCTGCAGATCACGGACGGCAAGACGCAGATAGTCACCGTGCCCTCCGTTCTCGACCTGGGTCTTCCCGACTCCTACGTCCTCGGGATCCCGCCCCTGGTCCTGGTCTTCGCCGCGGTGACCGTGGCCGGCTGGCTGATCCTGAACCGGACCACTTTCGGACGCCGTACGGTCGCCGTCGGAGGCAACGCGGAAGCAGCACGGCTCGCCGGCATCGACGTACGCCGCCAGCGGCTCTACCTGTACCTGCTCTCCGGTCTCTGCTGCGGCATCGCCGCCTTCATGCTGATCATCCTGTCCGGCTCCGGCCAGAACACCAACGGCAACCTCTACGAACTCGACGCAATCGCCGCAGCGATCATCGGCGGCACCCTGCTCAGCGGCGGCCGCGGCACGATCGTCGGCTCCGTCCTGGGCGTCCTCGTCTTCACCACCATCACCAACATCTTCGCGCTCAACAACCTGCAGAGCGATGTCCAGCAGATCGCCAAGGGCGCGATCATCGTCGCCGCCGTCCTGGTCCAGCACCGCACGACGCGCCACGGCGAGACCTGAGCACTCCCGCTTCATCACCCACCCGCTGTTCCGTATGCCACGCACCGGATGAAGGGTTTGACAGCCATGCCAGAAACCAGCCGCAGGGGACTGCTCTTCGGAACCGCAGCCGTCTCCGCGGGCGCCTTCCTCACCGCTTGTACCAGCAACGAACCGAAGGAGAAGGCAGCCGCGCAGACCAATGCGCCCGCCGCCGACGACGCGCCCGGCAAGCCCGTCACCATCGGCTTCGCGGGCCCGCAGGCCGACCACGGTTGGCTCAACGCGATCAACGTCAACGCCAAGTCGCGGGCGGAGAAGTACTCCGAGGTGACCCTGGAGATCACCGAGGGCTCCAACGACACCGCCGCCCAGATCGGCCAGGTCAAGACCCTCATCAACAAGAAGGTCGACGTCCTGGTCATCCTCCCCGCCGATGGCAAGGCACTCACCCAGGTCGGCCTCGAAGCCATGAAGGCGGGCATCCCCGTCGTCAACCTGGACCGGATCTTCGCCTCCCCGCAGGCCTACCGCTGCTGGGTCGGCGGCGACAACTACGGCATGGGCCTCAACGCCGGTCACTACATCGGTGAGCAGCTCAAGGGGAAGTCGAACGCCAAGGTCGTGGAGCTTGCGGGCATCGACAACCTGGAGCTGACCAAGCAGCGCAGCCAGGGCTTCGCCGACGCCCTCAAGAACTACTCCAACATCAAGCTGGTGGCCCGTCAGGCCGCCGACTTCACCGTCGAGTCGGGGCAGGCCAAGATGGCCCAGCTCCTGCAGGCGCAGAAGCAGTTCGACGCCCTGTGGAACCACGACGACGACCAGGGAGTGGGCGCGCTGCGCGCCATCGAGCAGGCCGGCCGCGACGAGTTCATCATGGTCGGCGGCGCCGGGGCCAAGTCCGCCATGGACGCCATCAAGGCCGGCAACAGCGTCCTCAAGGCCACTGTCCTGTACCCGCCGACGATGGCTGCGTCCGCGATCGACCTGGCACGTGCCCTCGGTCAGGGCAAGGGAGTCTCGGGCCTCTCCGAGATGGAGATCCCGACCTCCCTCACCCTCTACTCGGCCGTGGTCACGAAGGAGAACATCGACCAGTACCTGCCGACGGGCTTCAGCTGATCCCGCACCGCCGCCGCCACCGAACCACCGACGAGGAGGAAGTCCGCATGGCCCGTAGGGAAGAGACGGAGCAGGAGCCCGCAGCCCCGCCGCCGGTACAGCAGCAGACGGCGACGCTCGGGGTCGGCATGGTCGGATACGCGTTCATGGGCGCCGCCCACTCACAGGGATGGCGCACCGCGGGACACGTCTTCGACCTGCCGATGAGACCCGCTCTCGCCGCGATCTGCGGGCGCGACCGTACGGCCGTCGAGGCCGCCGCCGCCCGGCACGGCTGGGCGGCGGCGGAGACCGACTGGCGCGCCCTGATCGCCCGGGACGATGTACAGCTCGTGGACATCTGCACCCCCGGTGACAGCCATGCGGAGATCGCCATCGCCGCCCTCGAGGCGGGCAAGCACGTGCTGTGCGAGAAGCCGCTCGCCAACACGGTGGCCGAGGCGGAGGCCATGGTGGCGGCCGCCGGGCGGGCGGCGGCCCGCGGCCAGGTGGCGATGGTGGGCTTCAACTACCGCAAGGTGCCCGCCATCACCTATGCCCGCACGCTCATCGCGGAGGGGCGGCTGGGCACTCTGCGACACGTACGGGCCACCTATCTCCAGGACTGGCTGGTCGACCCGGAATCGCCGCTCACCTGGCGGCTCAAGCGCGAGCAAGCCGGATCCGGTGCACTGGGGGACCTCGGGGCGCACATCGTGGACCTCGCCCAGTACCTGACGGGGGAGCTGCTGGTGGGCGTGTCGGCGGTGAGCGAGACGTTCGTACGCGAACGGCCCGTGCTCGCGGGTTCCGCGGCCGGTCTCTCGGGCGCCGCGGACAGGACCGCACGGGGGGCGGTCACTGTCGACGACGCGGCACTGTTCACGGGGCGGCTGGCCTCCGGCGCGCTGGCCTCCTTCGAGGCGACGCGGATGGCGGCCGGCCGTAAGAACGCCCTGCGGCTGGAGATCAACGGGGAGCTGGGTTCGATCGCCTTCGACCTGGAACGGCTCAACGAACTCTCCTTCCACGACCACACCGAGCCCGCCACCTCGGCCGGCTTCCGGCGGATCCTGGTCACCGAGCCCGAGCACCCCTACCTCGAGGCGTGGTGGCCGCCGGGCCATGCGCTCGGTTACGAGCACACGTTCGTTCATCAGGCCCGTGACGTGGTGCGGACGATCGCCGAAGGGGCGCCGCCCGTACCGTCGTTCGCCGACGGGCTCCAGGTGCAGCGGGTGCTCGCCGCCGTGGAGGAGAGCGCCGAGAAGAACTCCGTACACACCCCGGTCCCGTTCTAGGAGGTCCTGCGCATGCCCCGCCCCTTCACACTCTTCACCGGCCAGTGGGCCGACCTGCCACTGGAGGAGGTCTGCCGGCTGGCCCGGGACTTCGGCTACGACGGACTCGAACTCGCCTGCTGGGGAGATCACTTCGAGGTCGACAAGGCACTTTCGGACCCGGGCTACCTGGACGGGCGGCGGCAGCTGCTCGACAAGTACGGCCTCAAGTGCTGGGCGATCTCCAACCACTTGGTGGGCCAGGCCGTCTGCGACAGTCCGATCGACGAGCGCCACCAGGGGATCCTGCCCGCCCGGATCTGGGGGGACGGGGAGCCCGAGGGTGTGCGCAGGCGCGCCGCCGAGGAGATCAAGAACACGGCCCGGGCGGCGTCCGCGTTCGGCGTCGACACGGTCATCGGCTTCACGGGGTCGTCGATCTGGCATCTGGTCGCCATGTTCCCGCCGGTACCCCCGCACATGATCGAACGCGGCTACGAGGACTTCGCGGAGCGGTGGAACCCGATCCTGGACGTCTTCGACGCGGAGGGTGTGCGTTTCGCCCATGAGGTGCACCCGAGCGAGATCGCGTACGACTACTGGACCACGCACCGCGCACTGGAGGCCGTCGGCCACCGTCCCGCGTTCGGGCTGAACTTCGACCCGAGCCACTTCGTGTGGCAGGACCTCGACCCTGTCGGCTTCCTGTACGACTTCCGGGACCGGATCTACCACGTGGACTGCAAGGAGGCCCGCAAGCGCCTCGACGGACGCAACGGCAGGCTCGGCTCCCATCTGGCGTGGGGCGATCCCCGGCGCGGCTGGGACTTCGTCTCCGCGGGCCACGGCGACGTGCCGTGGGAGGACGTGTTCCGGATGCTGCGGTCCATCGACTACCAGGGGCCGATCTCCGTCGAGTGGGAGGACGCGGGAATGGACCGACTGACCGGCGCACCCGAGGCACTGGCCTCGTTGAAGCGGTTCGACTTCGACCCGCCTAGCGCGTCGTTCGACGCGGCATTCGGGGGCGGCGACTGAGGGTTCGGGGCTCCGCCCCGGGTCGGGAAGGGGCGGGTGGGGGAGAGGCCCACCCGCCACAGCCCGCGGCACCCGCACATCGCCGCCGGGTCGATCCCCCCTGCCCTCGCCCCGCTTTGTCCTGGCAAAGGAAAAAGGTCGATCCGGGGGCTGCGTAAGGGCTTTCCGTCCCGGACGAACGGGTCTACCGTCCCCTAGGTGTACACAGCATGACTCGCGTAACCCGGGTCCCTCACGGCGCCCCGGGCTCTCGAGCGCGGCAGTCCCCGCGCGCAACGGTACGGCTCCATCAGCCCGTACAACCGGCACTCTCCGGAGGACGCACGTGCACAGAAGCAGCAGACGGATCCGCGCCCGAAAGTCACTCGCTCTCCTCACCGGCGGACTGCTCGCAGCGGCCACCCTCACCCTGGGGTCATCGCCCGCAGCCACCGCCGACACCCCGGTCTCCCCGGCCGCCGCCGAGGACTTCCAGCAGGTCACCCTCGCCAAGGGCAGCGCCGAGACCGGCGAGCCCATGTCACTGGCGGTGCTCCCCGACCGCAGCGTGCTGCACACCTCCCGCAGCGGAGAGCTGCGGATCACCGACAGCGCCGGAAACACCCGGGTCTCCGGCACCATCCCCGTCTACTCGCACGACGAGGAAGGGCTGCAGGGGGTCGGCATCGATCCCGGCTTCGCCGAGAACCGGGCGATCTATCTCTACTACGCGCCGCCGCTGGACACCCCTGCCGGCGACGCTCCGGAGAACGGTACCGCCGCCGACTTCGCGAAGTTCGACGGCGTGAACCGGCTTTCCCGCTTCGTGCTCAAGGAGGACGGAACCCTCGACAACGCGAGCGAGAAGAAGGTCCTCGACATCCCCGCCACCCGCGGCATCTGCTGCCACGTCGGCGGCGACATCGACTTCGACGCGCAGGGCAACCTGTACCTGTCGACCGGCGACGACTCCAACCCGTTCACGTCCGACGGCTTCTCTCCGCTCGACGAACGGCCCGACCGCAACCCGGCGTTCGACGCACGCCGCACGGCGGGCAACACCAATGACCTCCGCGGCAAGATCCTCCGCATCAAGGTCGCCGACGACGGGACGTACACCGTCCCCGAGGGCAACCTCTTCGCCCCCGGTACGGACAGGACCCGCGCCGAGATCTACGCGATGGGCTTCCGCAACCCCTTCCGCTTCAGCGTCGACAAGGCCACCGGCATCGTGTACGTCGGCGACTACGGTCCCGACGCGGGCGCCGCCGACCCGAACCGCGGACCGGCGGGCCAGGTCGAGTTCGCCCGGGTGACTAAGCCCGGCAACTTCGGCTGGCCCTTCTGCACCGGCGACAACGACGCCTACAACGACTACGACTTCGCGACGAGCACCTCCGGGCCGGCCTTCGACTGCGCGGCCCCGAAGAACGAGTCGGTGCACAACACGGGCCTCGTCGACCTGCCCCCCGCGCAGGCCGCCTGGATTCCGTACGACGGCGCGTCCGTTCCCGAGTTCGGTACGGGGTCCGAGTCCCCGATGGGCGGGCCCGTCTACCACTACGACGCGGACCTCGACTCACCGGTGAAGTTCCCCGAGGAGTACGACGGGGACTTCTTCGCCGGTGAGTTCGGCCGGCAGTGGATCAAGCGCATCGAGCAGGACGGTGACGGAACCGTCCAGACCATCAGTGACATCCCGTGGAACGGGACCCAGGTGATGGACATGGCCTTCGGGCCCGACGGGGCGCTGTACGTCCTGGACTACGGTCTCGAATGGTTCGGCGGCGACGAGAACTCCGCGCTGTACCGCATCGAGAACGCGACGGGCGGCCGCTCACCCATCGCTGAGGCGTCGTCCAACAAGACCTCCGGTCCGGCGCCGCTCCGGGTGAACTTCTCCTCGGCGGGCACCACCGACGCGGACAGCGACACCCTCACCTACGCGTGGGACTTCGGCGACGGAGGAACATCCACGGCTGCCAACCCCTCGTACACGTACAAGAAGAACGGCACGTACACGGCCACCGTGACAGCCAAGGACCCGACGGGCCGTACAGGTGCGGCGAGCGTCCATGTGACGGTCGGCAACACCGCACCCGTGGTGAACATGCAATTCCCGTCGGACGGGCAGCAGTTCGCGTTCGGGGACGAGGTGCCCTTCAAGGTCACCGTCACCGACCCGGAGGACGGCACCATCGACTGCGCCAAGGTCGCGGTCAAGTTCACCCTGGGCCACGACAGCCACGGTCACGACATCACCACGGAGCACGGCTGCGAAGGCACCATCAAGACCGCGATGGAAGGCGGGCACGACCCGAACGCCAACATCTACGGCGGCATCTCGGCCTCGTACACCGACGGCGGGGGCGGCGGCCAGGCCGCGCTCACCGGCCGCGACCAGGCCCAGCTCCAGCCGCGCCACCGGCAGGCCGAGCACTTCGACAACTCCTCCGGCATCACCACACCGGGCAAGGCCAGTGCCCACGGCGGCCGGACCGTCGGCGACATCGACAACGACGACTGGATCTCCTTCACGCCGTACATCCTCGACGGCACCACCAAGCTCACCGCCCGTATCTCATCGGCGGGCGCGGGAGGCTTCCTGGAAGTGCGGTCCGGATCGCCCACCGGAAAGATCCTCGGCTCGGCGCCCGTACCGGTGACCGGCAGCTGGGACACCTTCCAGGACATCGACGTGCCCCTGCGCGGTGCGCCGAAGAAGGTCACGGAGCTCTTCCTGGTCTTCAAGGGCGGCGCCGGAGCGCTCTACGACGTCGACGACTTCGAGCTCTCGAACAGCGCCCCGGACAGGTCCGCCAAGAGGGTCCTGGTCTTCTCCAAGACAGGCGGCTTCCGCCACGACTCCATCCCGACGGGCATCGCCGCACTGAAGGAACTGGGCAAGGACACCAACATCACCGTCGACTCCACCGAGGAGGCCGGCCAGTTCACGACGAGCAACCTGGCGCGGTACGACGCCGTCGTCTTCCTGTCGACGACCGGTGACGTCCTCAACGGCGACCAGCAGAAGGCCTTCGAGAACTATGTGGCCACCGGAGGCGGCTACATGGGCGTCCACGCGGCCGCCGACACCGAGTACGACTGGGAGTTCTACGGCGGGCTCGTCGGCGCGTACTTCGACTCGCACCCGCAGATCCAGCCCGCGACCGTCCGCGTGGAGAACCACGACCACCCGGCCACCGCGCATCTGGGCGAGGCCTGGGACCGTTCCGACGAGTGGTACAACTACCGCACCAACCCCCGGGACAAGGCCCAGGTCCTGGCCACGCTGGACGAGACCAGCTACACCGGCGGCAAGATGAAGGGCGATCACCCCATCGCCTGGTGCCAGGCCTACCAGGGCGGCCGCTCCTTCTACACCGGCCTCGGCCACACCAAGGAGTCCTACGCCGAACCCGCCCTGCGCCAGCACCTGCTGGGCGGACTGCGCTACGCCGCAGGCCAGGTGAAGGCCAACTGCAAGCCGGACACCGGCTACCGGTCGATCTTCAACGGCAAGACGCTCGACGGCTGGAAGCAGGCCGGCCCCGGAAAGTTCGCCGTCACCGACGGTGAGCTGCGCTCCGAGGGCGGCATGGGCCTGCTGACCTACCAGGCCAAGGAGCTGAAGTCGTACTCGCTGAAGCTCGACTGGAAGCTGTCGGGGGACGACAACTCCGGCATCTTCGTCGGCTTCCCGGAGTCCGACGACCCCTGGTCGGCGGTGAACAACGGCTACGAGGTCCAGATCGACGCCACGGACGCCGCGGACCGCACCACGGGGGCCGTCTACACCTTCAAATCAGCCAACATCAAGGCCCGTGACCAGGTCCTCAGGCCGCCCGGCCAGTGGAACAGCTACGAGATCCGGGTCCAGGGTGAACGACTCCAGATCTTCCTCAACGGAGTGAAGATCAACGACTTCACCAACACCGACCCGGTCCGCAGCCTGAAGGACGGCTACATCGGCCTGCAGAACCACGGGGCCGACGACCAGGTGTCCTTCCGCAACATCCAGCTGAAGGAGCTGCCCTCGACGTAGGGCGGCCACCCCTCTGCCGACGGTGGGCGGGGGAGGCTCACACACCTTCCCCCGCCCACCGTCCTCCACTCCTCTTCATCCCCCCAGGGAGGCAGCCCGTGACCGCACATGCCGTTCGTACCGGAGTCTGGTTCATCGGAGCACGCGGCTCCGTCGCCACCACCGCCACCGCGGGGTGCGCCGCCATCGCCGCGGGCCTCCACCCGGCGACCGGCATGGTCACCGAGACGCCACCCTTCGCCGACAGCGGGCTGCCACCCCTGACCTCCCTGATCTTCGGCGGCCACGACACCATCGACTGCCCGTTGCCCAAGCGGGCCGAGGCCCTGGCCGCCGGAGAGGTCCTGCCGTACGGACTCCCGTCGGCCGTCCGGGCCGAACTCGGCGCCGCGGACAGGGAGATACGTCCGGGGGGACCCCTCCCCGGTGACACCCGCTCCGACGAGGAACTCATCACGGCCTTCGCCGCGGACCTCGACGACTTCGCCCGGCGCCACGCACTGGCCCGCACAGTCGTCATCAACGTCGCCTCGACCGAACCGGCACCCGGCGACGGCGCCACCCGTCTGCCCGCCAGCTCCCTCTACGCGGCAGCCGCGCTCCGCGCCGGCTGTTCCTACGTCAACTTCACCCCGTCCACGGGGCTGCGCAGCCCGGCACTCCGGGACGCCGTCGACTCCTGCGGACTTCCTCATGCGGGGCGCGACGGCAAGACAGGCCAGACGCTGCTCCGTTCCGTGCTCGCCCCGATGTTCGTGCAGCGCGCCCTGCCGGTACGGGCGTGGTCGGGCACGAACCTCCTGGGCGGCGGGGACGGAGCGGCGCTGGCCGACCCGGCCGCCGCGGCGGCGAAGAACGCGGGAAAGGAACGCGTACTGGCCGACACGCTCGGGTCTGCCCCCGAGGGCGAGGTCCACATCGACGACGTCCCCGCGATGGGTGACTGGAAGACCGCGTGGGACCACATCGCGTTCGACGGCTTCCTCGGTTCGCGGATGATCCTGCAGACGATCTGGCAGGGCTGCGACTCGGCGCTGGCCGCCCCCCTCGTCCTGGACCTGGCCCGGCTGATGGCCCGTGCGCATGAGACGGGGCTGACGGGGGCGCGCCCGGAACTGGGCTTCTACTTCAAGGACCCGGACGGCGGCCCGGCCGCGCTGTCCGAGCAGTACGCGGTCCTGGTGGCCTTCGCCGGGCGGCTGCGGGCGGCCCTGTGAGGCCGCTCCGGCTGTTCGCGACGCTGACAGGTGTGCCGGCACTGCTCGGTGCCAGGAGTGCTCGGAGCGCCGGCAGTACCCGGAGCGCGAGCTCCTCAGACAGCCTGTCCGGTGCGGGCGGGACTGCGCCCGCACCGGACAGGCCCCGTACCCGGGTGCCCGTCCGCGCCTGGGCGGAACTGCTGCGGGTGTCCGCCCTGTTCACCGTCCCGGGTGACGCCCTGGCCGGGGCGGCTGCCACCGGCCGGCGCCCCGACCGCGGCACGGCCCTCGCGGTCGGCGCGTCGCTGTGCCTGTACGAGGCGGGCATGGCGCTCAACGACTGGGCCGACCGCGACGAGGACGCCATCGATCGTCCGCACCGCCCGATCCCGTCGGGCCGGATCGCACCCGGCGCGGCGCTGGCCGCGGCGGGCGTCCTGACAGCCGCGGGCCTGACCCTGGCGGCACGCGCCGGCCGCCCCGCCCTGGCGGTGGCATCCGGCCTGGCAGCCACGGTCTGGGCCTACGACCTGCACCTGAAGCACACGAAGGCCGGCCCGGCGGCCATGGCGGCGGCCCGTGCCCTGGACCTCCTGCTCGGCGCGACGGCCACGGCGACGGGGGCGGGGGCGGGGGCGGCGGAACGTGGGGGAGCGGTGGGCCGCCCGGTTTCCGGAACCCGCCCCGGCGTGGGCCGAACCGGCCCCCGTCCGGGTCGGACCGGTTCTGGACCAGGCCGGAACGCCGTCCCCGTGGCCACCACCGTCCACCCGGCCCGCGCCGCCACCCCGTACGGCACGGCACGGGCCACCCGCGCCGCGCTCCCCGCCGCCCTCCTGCTCGGGGCGCACACCTATGCGGTCACCGCCGTCTCCCGCAACGAGGCGCAGGGCGGTTCCACCGCAGCGCCCCTCGCGGCGCTCGCCGCGACCATGGCGCTCGGCGCCGCTGTCGTGCGCGAGCTGAGGGGGGAACAAGGCCCGCCCCGGCTTTCGGTACCGAGCGGTGCAGGGAAATTCCTCCGCCCCCCGGCCGCCACCGACCGGCTCCTGCTCACCACCTTCGCCGGGGCCTACCTCCGTACCGCCGCACCACCCCTTCTCCACGCCGCCCTCAACCCCTCCCCGCCGCTCACCCAGCGCGCCGTCGGCGGCGGCATCCGGGCCATGATCCCGCTGCAGGCCGCGCTGGCCGCCCGGGGCGGGGCACCCCTCAGCGGGCTCGCCGTCATGGGACTCGTCCCCCTCGCCCGCAAGCTCGCACGGAAGGTGAGCCTCACGTGACCCTCCGCCTCGGCTACGGCACCAACGGCCTGACCGACCTCCGCCTCGACGACGCCCTCGGGCTCCTCGCCGACCTCGGGTACGACGGGGTCGGGCTGACCCTCGACCACATGCACCTCGACCCCCTCGCCCCCGACCTCACCGCACGTACCCGCCATGTGGCCCGCCGGCTCACCGAGTTGGGCCTCGGCGTCACCGTCGAGACCGGTGCCCGCTACGTCCTCGACCCGCGACGCAAACACGGTCCGTCCCTCCTCGACCCCGACCCCGGCGCCCGTGCGGCCCGCACCGCGCTGCTCGTACGGGCCGTGGACGTCGCCGCCGACCTGGGTGCGCACGCCGTGCACTGCTTCAGCGGCATCACCCCGCCGGGCACCACCACGGACGCCGCCTGGCAGCGGCTGACCGACGCTCTCGCCCCCGTACTGGACGCCGCCATCCGCACCGGCATCCCCCTCGCCATCGAGCCCGAGCCGGGCCACCTCCTGGCGACGCTCGCCGACTTCCACCACCTGCGCACCCTTCTCGGCGATCCGGAACCGCTCGGGCTCACCCTCGACATCGGCCACTGTCAGTGCCTGGAACCCGCCCCGCCCGTCGACTGCGTCAAGGCCGCCGCGCCCTGGCTACGGCACGTCCAGATCGAGGACATGCGGCGCGGGGTTCACGAACACCTGCCGTTCGGCGACGGCGAGATCGATTTCCCACCGGTGCTCGAAGCCCTCGCCGCCACCGGGTACGGCGGCCTCACCGTCGTGGAGCTGCCCCGCCACTCCCACGCGGGACCCGAACTGGCCCGCACCTCACTGGAGTTCCTCCGGAGTGCCACCCGGGCGACGAACGGAGCCACAGCGTGCTGACCAGCCGCAAGGAACTCGACGCCCTGCTCCGCGGAGCAGCCAGAGCCTGGCTCGACGAGGCGCTCGCCGAGGCGGCACACGCCGCGGCGCACCCCGGCTCCGACACCGGAACCCCGCCCTGGGAGCTGCGCTTCGCCTCCGCGGGACGGCACTGCGGACTCGAACACGCCGACTCCGTACGTGCACTGCTGCTCCTCGAAGCCCGGGCCGGTCTTCCCGCCGTGACCAGGCTCTACGAGCAGGGCACCGCCGCCGAGCGCCGGGCCGTCCTGCTCACCCTGCACCGGCTGGGCCTCGGCGCCACCGCGCTTCCGCTCGTCGAGGACGCCCTGCGGACCAACGACACCCGGCTGGTCGCCGCGGCCGTCGGCCCGTACGCCGCCGCCCACCTCGACACGCACGGCTGGCGGCACGCCGTCCTCAAGTGCCTCTTCACCGAGGTCCCCGTCGAGGCCGTCGCCGAGCTCGGCCGCCGCGCCCGCGGCGACGCCGAACTCGCCCGCATGCTCGGCGACTTCGCTGCCGAACGCACCGCCGCGGGCCGCGCCGTCCCTGTAGGCCTGCGGACCGTGCTCGACCTCACGGCCCCTGCCCCCGCCCCCACGGAGGAGTCCTGATGCGCATCTTCGACCCCCATATCCACATGACCTCCCGCACCACGGACGACTACCGGGCGATGTACGACGCGGGCGTCCGCGCCCTCGTCGAACCCTCCTTCTGGCTCGGCCAGCCCCGCACCTCGCCCGCCAGCTTCTTCGACTACTTCGACGCCCTCCTCGGCTGGGAACCCTTCCGCGCCTCCCAGTACGGCATCGCGCACCACTGCACACTCGCCCTCAACCCCAAGGAGGCGAACGACCCCCGCTGTACACCTGTTCTCGACGCGCTGCCCCGCTATCTCGTCAAGGACGGCGTTGTCGCCGTAGGGGAGATCGGCTACGACTCGATGACGCCGGCCGAGGACACCGCCCTCGCCACCCAGCTCCAGCTCGCCGCCGACCACGGCCTGCCCGCGCTCGTCCACACCCCGCACCGCGACAAGCTCGCCGGTCTGCACCGCACCATCGACGTCATCCGCGAATCGGACCTCGCCCCGGAGTTCGTCCTGCTCGACCACCTCAACGAGACGACCGTGAAGGACGCCGTCGACAGCGGTTGCTGGGCCGGCTTCTCCATCTACCCGGACACCAAGATGGACGAGGACCGCATGGTCACGATCCTCAGGAACCACGGAACCGACAAGATCCTCGTCAACTCGGCCGCCGACTGGGGCAGGAGCGACCCGCTGAAGACCCGCAAGGTCGCCGACGCCATGCTGAAGGCCGGGTTCAGCGAGGACGACGTCGACAAGGTGCTGTGGCGCAACCCGGTCGCCTTCTACGGGCAGAGCGGCCGGCTCCAGCTCGACATCGCCGCCCCCGACCCGCTGCACGAGGGCAACTCCATCCTCCGCGGCGGGGAGTGACACGATGCGCTTCCGTCACCCCGACGGCTCCGTCGTCCACCTCGCGTACTGCACCAACGTGCACTCGGCGGAGACCCTCGAAGGAGTCCGCGCCCAGCTGCGCGACCACTGCGAGCCCGTACGTAAACGGCTCGGCCGGGACCGCATCGGCATCGGCCTCTGGCTCGCCAAGGACGCCGCCCGTTCCCTGATCAACGACCCCTCCGCGCTGCGCTCACTGCGGGCCGAGCTGGAGCACCGCGGCCTCGAAGTGGTGACCCTGAACGGCTTTCCGTACGAGGGTTTCGGGGCCGAGGAGGTCAAGTACCGCGTCTACACACCGGACTGGACCGACCCCGAACGGCTCGCCCACACCACCGATCTCGCGCGGCTCCTCGCCACCCTGCTGCCCGACGACGTCACCGAAGGCACCATCTCCACCCTGCCGATCGCCTGGCGCACCCCGTACGCCGCCGATCCCACGGCACCCGGCACCGCGCAGAAGGCGCTCACCGTACTCGCACAGCGGCTCGACGCCCTCGCCGAGCTGACCGGGAAGTCCATCAGGATCGGCCTCGAACCCGAACCGGGCTGCACCGTGGAGACCACCGCCGACGCCATCGCGCCCCTCACCGCCGTGGGCCACGACCGCATCGGTATCTGCGTCGACACCTGCCACCTCGCCACCTCCTTCGAGGACCCGGACACCGCGCTCGACGCCCTGTCCGCGGCCCGGGTTCCCGTCGCCAAGGCCCAGCTGTCCGCGGCCCTGCACGCGGAACACCCCCACCTGCCCGAGGTGCGTACCGCGCTCGCCGCCTTCGCGGAACCACGCTTCCTGCACCAGACGCGCACCCTTACCGCGGCCGGTCTGCGAGGGACCGACGACCTCGACGAGGCCCTGACCGGCAGGGCGCTCCCCGACGGCACCCCCTGGCGCTCCCACTTCCACGTGCCGCTGCACGCACCCCCGGCGCCCCCGCTCACCTCCACGCTCCCCGTGCTCCAGTCCGTGCTGACCCGGCTCGTCGGCGGAGGGAAGCCCCTGACCCGGCACCTCGAGGTCGAGACGTACACATGGCAGGCGCTCCCGGCAGAGCTGCGGCCCCGGACCCGCGCCCAGCTCGCCGACGGCATCGCCAGCGAACTCACCCTCGCCCGGGACCTCCTGGTCGACCTCGGACTCAAGGAGCTGCCATGACCGCCGACCCCACCCCTCTCCTCGTCCTCGACGTCGTGGGCCTCACCCCTCAGCTACTGGAACACATGCCGAACCTGCGGGCCATGGCGGCAGCCGGCGTACAGGCCCCCCTGTCCACCGTCCTGCCCGCCGTGACCTGTGCGGCTCAGTCCACCTTCCTGACCGGCACCACCCCCGCCGAGCACGGCATCGTCGCCAACGGCTGGTACTTCCGCGAGCTCGGCGACGTCCTGCTGTGGCGCCAGCACAACGGCCTCGTCGAGGGCGACAAGCTCTGGGATGCCGCCCGCCGTGCCCACCCCGGCTACACCGTCGCCAACATCTGCTGGTGGTACGCGATGGGCGCCGACACCGACTGGACCGTCACACCCCGCCCCGTGTACTACGCCGACGGCCGCAAGGAGCCTGACTGCTACACCCGGCCGCCTGCCCTGCACGACGAGCTCACCGAGAAGCTCGGCACCTTCCCCCTCTTCCACTTCTGGGGTCCGGGCGCCGATCTCGTCTCCTCGCAGTGGATCATCGACGCGACCCGGCACATCATCGCCACCCGCACCCCCGACCTGGCCCTGTGCTACCTCCCGCACCTCGACTACGACCTCCAGCGCTACGGCCCCGACGACCCCCGCTCCCACCGGGCGGCGACCGATCTCGACCGGGCCGTGGCACCCCTCATCGAGGACGCACGCGCCGAGGGCCGCACCGTCGTCGCGCTCTCCGAGTACGGGATCACCCGTGTCGACCGGCCCGTCGACATCAACCGGGCCCTGCGCCGCGCCGGGCTGCTGGAGGTCCACACCCAGGACGGCATGGAGTACCTCGACCCGATGGCGTCCCGGGCCTTCGCCGTCGCCGACCACCAGCTCGCCCACATCTACGTACGGCGCCCCGAGGACCTGGACGCGACCCGGGAAGCCCTCGCGGACCTGCCCGGCATCGAGCAGCTCCTGGACGACGAGGGCAAGAAGGCACACCACCTCGACCATCCGCGCTCCGGGGAGCTCGTCGCCGTCGCGGAGAAGGACGCCTGGTTCACGTACTACTACTGGCTCGACGACGCCCGCGCGCCCGACTTCGCGCAGCTCGTCGAGATCCACCGCAAACCCGGCTACGACCCCGTCGAGCTCTTCATGGACCCCCAGGACCCCTACGTCCGGGTCAAGGCCGTGACCGCGGTCGCCCGCAAGAAGCTCGGGATGCGCTACCGCATGGCGGTCGTCCCCCTGGACCCCTCACCCATTCGCGGCAGCCACGGCCGCCTTCCCACGAGCGACGACGAAGGTCCGCTCATCCTCTGCTCCACCCCCCACGCGTTCACCGGCCGAGTCCAGGCCACCGAAGTGAAGTCCCTGCTCCTCCAGCTCGCCGGACTGCACTGACCATCCGATCGGCCCGCACACCCACACAGGGAGTTACGTGATCATGAGCCGCACCCCGAAGGACTCCGAACTGGCCCGCAGACTCAGCCGCCGCAACGTCCTGGGCGTCGCCGCCGGAGCCACCGCGGCCACCCTCCTGGGCGCCGCGACCGCACAGGCGGCAGGCAATCCGGGCCAAGGACACGGCCACGGCAGGAGCCGTGCCGTTCTGCCCCCCGGCCGCCTGGGAATCCAGCTGTACAGCCTCCGCGACAAGGTCTCCACGCTCGGCTTCGCCCCCGTCTTCGCCGAGCTGGAGAACTACGGCTACGACGAGATTGAGTTCGCCGGATACACCCAGGGCTCGGCCGGAGCCATCACCCTCGCCCAGCTCAGGAAGCTGGCCAAGGACCACGGACTGAACCCCATCGGCAGCCATGTCGGCTACTACGACGACAACAACCCCGGCGCCTACACCTTCGCCCAGAACCTCACCAAGGTCCTCGATGACGCGGAGGCCCTCGGCCTGAAGCACATCGGCACCGCGTCCGGCCCGTTCCGCTACGGCTCCACCGTGGACGGCTGGAAGCGTGCGGCCGAGGAGTTCAACACCTACGGAGCGGCAGCCCGCAAGCGCGGCATGAAGTTCTACCAGCACAACCACGCGGAGGAGTTCTCCTTCGCCACCGACAAGCCGGGTGTGCGGCTCTACGACGTCCTGCTCGCCGAGACCGACCCCGACCTGGTCTATCTGGAGATGGACATCTACTGGGCGTTCGCCGGCCAGTTCCGCTTCGGCAAGAAGGCCGACGGCACCCCCGCCCCCTTCAACCCCATCGACTACGTACTCAGGCAGCCCGACCGCTACCCCCTCTTCCACGTCAAGGACGGCACCCGTAACGACTCCGCCCGCGACGGCTACGACATGACGGACGTCGGCGACGGAGACATCGACTACAAGACCTTCCTCAGCCGCGTCACCGAGCGGACCCACCGCGGCCGCACCTACCACCACTGGCAGACCGAGCACGACAACCCGGTCGAGTCCTTCGCCTTCGCCCGCAAGTCCAGCGAGCACCTGCACTCCCTCCGGGAGCGCTGCGGCGACTGACGCCCGATGACACATACGTGTGGGGCCCGGTTCCAGGAACCGGGCCCCACACGCATGCTGCGGGTGTGCGATCAGTCGCTCTCCCGGCTTATCGGGGCCGGGTTGGCCTTCACCAGTCGGTTGCCCTTTCGGTCGCGTCCGGGTGCCGCGAGGAACAGGGCGAGGAATCCCGCGAAGAACGAGATGCTGCCCGCCAGGATGAAGGCGCCGTTGAGCCCCCAGGCGTCGACGACCAGGAAGCCCATCCCCGCTCCGAGTCCGGAGACGAGCTTGGAGCTGTAGACCATGCCGTAGTTGGTGGCGTTGTTGTTCTCACCGAAGTAGTCCGCGGTCATTGCGGCGAACATCGGGAAGATGGCGCCGCCGCCGAAGCCGGAGACCGCGGAGAAGAGCAGGAACAGTGGCAGGCTCTTCAGCTCGGCCGCCCAGATGATGCCGAACTGAGCCAGCCCCAGGATGACGCAGACGTAGAGCAGGCACTTCTTACGGCCGTAGAGGTCGGAGAGCCAGCCGATGACGCCGCGCCCGGTGCCGTTGACGATCGCCTTGAGCGACATGGCGGTGGCCACGATCCCGGCGGCGAAGCCCGCGTCCTGGCCGATGTCGATCTGGAAGGCGATACCGAAGATGTTCACGCCGGAGGTACAGGCGAGGCAGCACCACATCAGCGCCACGCGGCCGGTCCTCCAGGCCTCGCCCGGGGAGAACTGCTTGATGGCCGGCGGGTTCTTCTCCAGCGAACGGCGTGCCCGCGGGTCCTCGGGCGGGTTGAGCGGGTCGACCTCGGCGGGCCACCAGTTCTTCGGCGGGTCCCGGAAGAAGAAGCCGGCGCAGGCCACGAGCGCGGCGAGGAAGACGCCCACCGAGACCAGGACCCACTTGAAGTTGGTGATGTCCATGAATCCGGTGAAGATGAAGACGAACGGCACCGAACCGTAGGCGAAACCGCCGTTGACGAAGCCCGTCTTGCCGCCCCTGCGCTCCGGGTACCACTTGCCCACCATGTTGACGCAGGTGGCGTACACCATGCCCGCGCCCATGCCGGAGAACACACTGAAGCCGATGTACGCGAAGATCACGTGCGGCGCGTAGGCCAGTGACAGGTAGCCGAGAAGGGTGCCCGTCGCGCCGAGCATCATCGCCCAGCGGGCCGGCAGTCTGCCGGTCTCCCGCAGCCTGCCCGCGGGCATCGCGACAGCGGCCTGGAAGAACACCCAGACGGTCATCATCCAGTAGATGTGACCGCTGTTCCAGTTGTGCGCGTGGTGCAGCGTGTCCTCCGCCGACGCGAACGCGTACTCCGCCGAACTGATGCCCATCATGCCGACCCACGGCAGGATGACCATCCACTTGCGCTTGCGGCCCATGATGTCGACATCGGTCTCGCCGATGCGGTACATGCGCCCGTTGGCGTCCGTCACCTCCCTGAAGGGGACGGACGTGGAGATGTCAGTTGTCGTCATTGTCGATCGAACCCCTTGCGTGGAAGAAGTCTGGCCAGCGCCCCCTGCCCGTTCTCACTTCGCGTCGCGCGCGGGGTCCGCGGCCGAGCGGTCAGCCGCAGACCCCGTGGTTCGAGCCCTCTCAGGTCATCGCCCACCGCCCAACAGGCCGGCCGCGCGTGCCCATCGGTACTTGGCGCCCAGCACGGCCACCGGCTGCTCCGTGGTGTACGGATACGCGACGACACCGTGCTCGTAGAGGTACTGGCACGCCTCTTCCACTTCCGTGTCACCCGCCAGCGATGCCACCACCGGCTTCTCGATCCCCCGCTCCCTGAACTCCTGGACCACCCGGGCCGTCAGTTCGGCGAAGACCATCGGGGGAGTGACGATCGTGTGCCAGTAACCCAGCACCAGGGCATGGATGCGCGGGTCCTCCATCCCCAGCCGGATCGTCGCCTCGTACGTCGACGGCGGCTCGCCGCCCGTGATGTCGATCGGGTTCCCGGCCGCGCCGAACGGTGGAATGAACGCCTTGAACGCCGCGTCCAGATCGGGCGGGATCTCCATCAGGGAGAGCCCGTTGTCGACGATCGCGTCCGACAGGAGCACACCCGAACCACCCGCGCCGGTGATGATGACGACGTTGTCGCCCTTGGGCGTCGGCAGGACGGGCAACGCCCGTGCGTACTCCAGCATGTCGTTCAGCCCCGGTGCCCGGATCACCCCCGCCTGCCGCAGGATGTCGTCGTACACCGCGTCGTCGCCGGCCAGTGCACCCGTGTGCGACCCGGCCGCCTTCGCGCCCGCGCTGGTGCGCCCGGCCTTCAGGACCACGATCGGCTTCTTCGGTACGGTCGCCCGCGCCGCCTCCACGAACGCGCGACCGTCCTTGAGGTCCTCCAGATGCATCGCGATGCACTGGGTGTTGGGGTCCTCACCGAACCAGGTCAGCAGGTCGTCCTCGTCGATGTCCGACTTGTTGCCGAGCCCGACGATCGCCGACACCCCGGTCTTCGTCGACCGGGCGAAACCGAGGATCGCCATGCCGATGCCACCGGACTGGGAGGTCAGCGCCACCCCGCCCTTGACGTCGTACGGAGTGCAGAACGTGGCGCAGAGGTTCTGCCAGGTGGAGTAGTAGCCGTAGATGTTCGGCCCCAGCAGGCGCACGCCGTACCGCTCGCCGATCGCCACGATCTCGTCCTGCAGACCCTGTTCGCCGGTCTCGGCGAACCCCGACGGGATGAGCACGGCATTGGGAATCCCTTTGCGCCCCACCTCGTCCAGCGCCGCTGCCACGAACGTGGCGGGGATCGCGAAGACCGCCACATCCACCTCACCGGGAACGTCGGTGACACTCTTGTACGCCTTGCGGCCCAGAATGTCATCGGCCCTGGGGTTCACCGGATGGATCTCGCCCGTGAAGCCGCCGTCGATGAGGTTGCGCATCACCGAATTGCCGATCTTCCCCTGCTCGTTGGAAGCGCCGATGACGGCGACCGAACGGGGCTCCATCAGCCGGCGCATCGACACGAGGATCTCCTCGCGGCCGTAGGTGCGCCGTGCCTTCACCTCCTCGGTGGCCAGCAGAACGCGGATGTCCGCGGCGATCGCACCGTCCGGCGACGCGATCACGGGATTGAGGTCCACCTCCGCGATCTCCGGAAAATCCGTGACCAGTTGGGAGACACGCCGGATCTGCTCCGCCAGTGCCCAGCGGTCGACCGCCGGCGCCCCGCGCACACCCCGCAGGATCTCCGCCGCGCCGATCGAGTCGAGCATCGACTGCGCCTCGTCCGCGGTGACGGGCGCCAGCCGGAACGTGATGTCCTTCAGGACCTCCACCAGGACGCCGCCGAGACCGAACGCCACCACCTTCCCGAACGTCGGGTCGGTGACCGCTCCGATGATCACCTCCTGCCCCGGTGGTACCAGCTGCTGCACCTGCACCCCGTCGATCCGCGCATCGGGCGCGTACGCCTTCGCGTTCTCGACGATCCGGCAGAAGGCGGCCCGCACCTCGGCGGCGCCCGCGACCCCGACCACGACTCCGCCCGCATCCGTCTTGTGCAGGATGTCGGGGGAGACGATCTTCAGTACGACGGACCCGCCGAGCCGGTCCGCGAACGCCACGGCCTCCTCGACGTCCCGGGCCAGCTCCTCGCCCGGCACGGCGATGCCGTACGCATCGGCGACGACCTTTCCCTCCGGGGCGGTGAGCGCGCTGCGACCCTCGCCCCGGACGGCGTCGAGCAGTTCCCGTACCCGCTGCTGTTCCTTCTCTTCGACTGTTCCGGCCATGCTCAGATGACTCCGTTCGTCTTCAGCAACAGCAGTTCCTCGTCGCCCAGCCCGAGTTCGCCGACGTACACCTCGGCGTTGTGCTCACCGAGCAGCGGCGACGTGAGGATCTCGACGGGGGAGTCGGACAGCTTCAGCGGACTGCCGACCGTCGTGAAGGTGCCGCGCTCCGGATGGTCGACACGCACCACCATCTCGTTGGCGGCCAGGGACTCGTCCTCGACGATCTCCTTCGTGGAGAGGATCGGGCCGCACGGGATGTTGTGCGTGTTCAGCTGCTCCAGGACGTCCCACTTGGGGAGCGTGGCCGACCACTCCTCGATCAGCTGGAACATCTTGCCGAGCTTCGGCAGCCGCGCCTGGGGCGACGCCCACTCGGGATCCTCCGCCAGCTCGGGCCGGCCGATCAGCGCGGACAAGGGCTTCCAGCCGACGGGCTGCACGATGACGTACACGTAGTCGTTGGGCCCGCCCGGTGCGCACTTCACCGCCCAGCCCGGCTGGCCGCCGCCGCTGGCGTTTCCGCTGCGCGGCACCTCGTCGGCCTCGGCGGTGTCCTGGGCGTTGGGGTACTCGGCGAGCGGTCCGTGCGCCAGGCGCTGCTGGTCACGCAGCTTCACCCGGCAGAGGTTGAGCACGGCGTGCTGCATCGCCACGTTCACCCGCTGTCCGCGCCCCGTGTTCTCGCGCTGGAACAGTGCGGCGAGGATGCCGGCCACCG
Organism: Streptomyces sp. NPDC060035; assembly: GCF_042736635.1. NCBI lineage: Bacteria > Bacillati > Actinomycetota > Actinomycetes > Kitasatosporales > Streptomycetaceae > Streptomyces > Streptomyces sp. NPDC060035. The sequence goes on along the minus strand of NZ_JBHWVO010000001.1, from coordinate 403,714 downwards.
CATGGACTCCGGTGCCCGAGTCGCCGATCTGCGCACCGGTGGCGAGCGGTGGCCCGTCCTCGAAACCGGTGGTCGACATGGAGCCGCCCATGGCCTGCGCGACGACCTCGTACGCCTTGAAATTGGTGTACGGGCCATCGCCGAAGCCCTTGATGGAGGCATAGATGATCCGAGGGTTGATCTCCTGGATCCTCTCCCAGGTGAACCCCATGCGGTCCACGGCGCCGGGGCCGAAGTTCTCCACCATCACGTCGCTGCGCCGGATGAGCTCGGTCAGGATCTCCTTGCCGCGCTCGCTCTTCGTGTTGAGGGTGATGCTCCGTTTGTTGCAGTTGAGCATCGTGAAGTAGAGGGAGTCGACGTCGGGCAGATCGCGCAACTGCTTGCGGGTGATGTCGCCGCTCGGCGCCTCCAGCTTGACCACGTCCGCACCGAGCCAGGCGAGCAGCTGGGTGGCGGAGGGACCGGACTGTACGTGTGTCATGTCGAGGACGCGCACGCCCTCAAGAGCTTTGGTCATGCCAACGGCTCCTCTGCTACTTGTACATGGTCTGGTTCATCGTTCCGGGGGCGTACGCGTCGGGGTCGACCCAGACGTTGATGAGCGAGGGCAGCCCCGACTCGCGCGCCCGCTGCAACGCGGGGGCGATGTCCGCGGGGTCGCGCACCTCTTCGCCGTAACCACCCAGCATCTGGGCGAACTTGTCGTAGTGGACGTCACCGAGGGTGTTGCCGACCCGCTCGCGCTCGTCGCCGTACTTGGCCTTCTGGCCGTAACGGATCTGGTTCATCGAGGAGTTGTTGCCGACGATGCCGACGAACGGGAGGTTGTAGCGGACGAGCGTCTCGAAGTCCCACCCGGTCAGGGAGAACGCGCCGTCGCCGAAGAGTGCCACGACCTCCTTGTCGGGCCTGGCCTGTTTGGCGGCCAGGACGAACGGCACGCCGACGCCGAGCGTGCCGAGCGGGCCCGGGTCCATCCAGTGGCCCGGTGTGCGGGGCTGGACGACCTGGCCGGAGAAGGTGACGATGTCGCCGCCGTCCCCGATGTAGATGGAGTCCTCGGTCAGGAAGTCGTTGATCTCGCTCACCAGCCGGTACGGGTGGATGGGCGAGGCGTCCGACTTGAGCTGGGGCAGCCGCTTCTCGATCGCGGTCTGCTCGGCGGCCCGGAGCTCCTCCAGCCAGGCCTTCCGCCTGACCGAACCGCCGTTGAGCCGCCCGCTCGCCGCCTCCGTGACCGCCTTCAGGACGACCGAGGCGTCCCCGACGATCCCGAGGTCGATGTCGCGGTTCTTGCCCACGGTGCGGTAGTCGAGGTCGATCTGGACGACGGTCGCATCCTGCGAGAGCCGTTTGCCGTAGCCCATCCTGAAGTCGAAGGGCGTCCCCACGATCACGATGAGGTCGGCGTTGGAGAACGCGTACCGCCGCGAGAGCTGGAAGTGGTGCGGGTCGCCGGGAGGCAGGGTGCCGCGGCCCGCGCCGTTCATGTACGCGGGGATGTTGAGGGTCCGGACCAGCTCCGTGGCGGAGTCCGTGGCGCGCGTCGTCCAGACCTGGCTGCCCAGCAGGATCGCGGGCTTGTCGGCGTGGACGAGGAGATCGGCCAGTTTCTCGATGTCGGCCGGGTCGCCGGCCGCTCGTGTGGAGGCCCGGTACTGCCCGGCCTCGGGCACCCGCGCTTTGCTCACCGGCACCTTGGCGTCGAGCACATCGCGCGGGATCTCCAGGAAGGAGGGTCCGGGTGCGCCGTGGTAGCACTCCCGGAACGCCATCGACACCATGTCCGCCGCCCGCGCGGTGTCCGGCACGGTGGCCGCGAACTTGGTGATGGGCGTCATCATGTCGACGTGCGGAAGATCCTGGAGCGAGCCCATCTTGTGCTGGGTGTGCGCCCCCTGACCGCCTATCAGCAGCATCGGTGACTCCGCGCGGAAGGCGTTGGCGACACCGGTGACGGCGTCGGTCGTCCCCGGCCCCGCGGTGACGACGGCGCACCCGGGCTTCCCGGTGATGCGGGCGTAGCCGTCGGCTGCGTGGGCGGCGACCTGCTCGTGGCGTACGTCGACGACCTCGATGCCCTCGTCGACGCAGCCGTCGTAGATGTCGATGATGTGGCCGCCGCAGAGGGTGTAGATGCGCTCCACCCCCTCCGCCTTGAGTGCCTTGGCGACCAAGTGCCCACCGGAGACGAGGTTCTGGCTGTCGTGGCTGTCCTCGGGCATGGCGATGTCCTGTCCCTTCGTAGGGGATCGCGGGAGCCGGTCCGCCGCTCTCGCGGTACATTGCATACAGTCGACGAATACTGTATGAAGATTGTTATCCCGCATCCGGTGGGTGGTGTCCAGGGGGCGTGCGGCACTTTCACAATCGGCACGATCGGGAGTGGCTATGGATCTGTACGAGCACCAGGCAAGGCAACTCTTCGCGGATCACGGCATCGCCGTACCGGACGCCGAGGTCGTGGACGACCCGTCCGAGGCCCATGCGGCAGCCGAACGGCTCGGCGGGCGCGTCGTCGTCAAGGCGCAGGTGAAGACCGGCGGCCGGGGCAAGGCGGGCGGGGTGAAAATCGCGGCGGACCCCGGGGCCGCCGTCGTCACCGCACGCCAGATCCTCGGCATGGACATCAAGGGCCACCGGGTACGGACGGTGATGCTCGCCCAACCGGTCGCCATCGAGGCGGAGTTCTACGTGAGCTACGTCCTGGACCGGGCCTCAGGCACCTTCCTGGCCATCGCCTCGGCGGAGGGCGGCATGGACATCGAGGAGGTCGCGGCCACCCGTCCGGAGGCGGTGGCCCGTATCCCCGTCGACCCGGTCGAGGGAGTCACGGCGGCCAAGGCGGCCGAGATGGCCGAGGCCGCCGCTCTGCCGTCGGCCGCAGCCCCCGTACTCCAGGCGCTGTGGCAGGTCCTCGTCCAGGAGGACGCCCTGCTGGTCGAGGTCAACCCGCTGGTCCGCACCACGGACGGCCGGATCCTCGCCCTGGACGGCAAGGTGACGCTCGACGACAACGCCGCTTTCCGGCAGTCCCGTTGGGGTACGGACGCGGTGGACCCGCACGGGGACCCGCTGGAGGCCGCTGCCGCCGCCAAGGGCCTCAACTACGTCAAGCTCGACGGCGAGGTCGGCATCATCGGCAACGGCGCCGGACTCGTCATGTCCACCCTCGACGTGGTCGCCGGCTGCGGGGCACGACCCGCCAACTTCCTCGACATCGGGGGCGGTGCCTCGGCCCGCGTCATGGCGGACGGCCTCACCGTCATCCTCTCCGACCCCTCGGTGAAGTCCGTCTTCGTCAACGTCTTCGGCGGCATCACCGCCTGCGACGCGGTCGCCGACGGCATCGTCCAGGCGCTGGACGCAGTCCACCTGACGAAACCACTGGTCGTACGCCTCGACGGCAACAACGCGGCCCGCGGCCGCGCGATCCTCGACGACCGCGCGCACCCCCTGGTCCAGCAGGCGACCACGATGGACGGCGCAGCCGACCGAGCAGCCCAACTGGCCCTGGGAGGGCACTGATCATGGCAATCTTCCTCACCAAGGAGAGCAAGGTCCTCGTCCAGGGCATGACCGGCGCCGAGGGCATGAAGCACACCCGGCGGATGCTCGCCGCGGGCACCCAGATCGTCGGGGGCGTCAATCCGCGCAAGGCCGGCCTGACCGTGGACTTCGACGACCGCACGGTCCCGGTCTTCGGATCCGTACGCGACGGGATGGACGCCACCGGGGCGGACGTCACGGTCGTCTTCGTCCCGCCACCGTTCGCCAAGGCGGCGGTCATCGAGGCGGCCGACGCAGGTATCGCCCTGGCCGTGGTCATCACGGAGGGCATCCCCGTCCACGACGCGGTGGCCTTCCACACCCATGCGCGCTCACGCGGCACGCGCATCCTCGGCCCCAACTGCCCCGGAGTGATCAGCCCCGGCCAGTCGAACGCGGGCATCATCCCGGCCGACATCGCGACGAAGCCCGGCCGCATCGGTCTGGTCTCCAAGTCGGGGACCCTCACGTATCAGTTGATGCACGAACTCCGGGAGACCGGCTTCTCGTCGGCGGTGGGAATCGGCGGCGACCCGGTGATCGGGACGACGCACATCGACTGTCTGACAGCCTTCGAGAACGACCCCGACACCGAGCTGATCGTTCTCATCGGCGAGATAGGCGGCGACGCGGAGGAACGGGCCGCGGCACACATCGCGCAACACATCACCAAGCCGGTGATCGGCTACATCGCCGGCTTCACCGCCCCCGAGGGCAGGACGATGGGCCACGCGGGAGCGATCGTCTCGGGCTCCTCGGGCACGGCGGCCGCCAAGAAGCAGGCGCTGGAGGCGGCAGGGGTAGCGGTCGGCGCCACACCGACGGAGACGGCACGGCTGGTGGAGGACCGGCTGCGAGCAGCCTGACCCCACGTGTGAGGGCATACACCGGGCCCGTCCGGCGATCGAGGAGCGGGGTCCGGGCGGAGCCCCGGTTACGGGAAGGAGCGGGTAGGGGACAAATCCCAGCGCAGGCGCCCCGCCCGTTCCGGCTCCCGCACCTCAACCGCCCTGCCACCTCGTCAACCGCCCCCCGCCCACGCACGCGCACCGAGAGCGGAGATCCATGAAACCCCCAGCAACCACCCTCACCCTCAAACCCCACACCACCTGGCCCGAAGCCTGGCAACGCGCACGCGCGACGGCCCCCGAGGCCTTCCTGGACGACCGGGTCCGCAATCTCTGGGCCGCCACCTGGCACCAGGACGGCCGTACGCTCACCGCCACCAGCCCCATCGACAACACCCCCGTCGTCGGCCCGCCCCGCCTGGACGCGACGACCGCCCAACAGGCCGTACGGGCCTCCCTCGACCAGCACCGCGCCTGGCGCCACATCCCGCTCCCCGAACGCCGCGCCCGTGTGGGCGCCGCCCTCGACGCCCTCACCGAGCACCGTGAGCTCCTCGCACTCCTCCTGGTCTGGGAGATCGGTAAACCCTGGCGCCTCGCCCAGGCGGACGTCGACCGCGCCATCGACGGGGTCCGCTGGTACGTCGACAACATCGACCGGCTCCTGGCCACCCGTACACCCCTCCCCGGCCCTGTCTCCAACATCGCCAGCTGGAACTACCCCATGTCCGTGCTGGTCCACGCGATGCTCGTGCAGGCTCTTGCGGGCAACGCGGTGATCGCCAAGACACCCACCGACGGAGGTGTCGCCTGCCTCACCCTGGCCTGCGCACTCGCCGCCCGCGAGGGCATCCCGCTCACCCTTGTCAGCGGCAGCGGCAGTGACCTGTCCGCTCCGCTCGTCCGCTCGCCCGAGATCGGCTGCGTCTCCTTCGTCGGAGGCCGCGACACCGGGGCCCGTATCGCCACCGCGGTCGCCGACCTGGGCAAGCGGCACATCCTCGAACAGGAGGGCCTCAACACCTGGGGCATCTGGAACTACTCGGACTGGGCGTCCCTCACCGCCGTCATCCCGAAACTCTTCGACTACGGCAAGCAGCGCTGCACGGCCTACCCGCGCTTCGTCGTCCAGCGCACCCTCTTCGCGGACTTCCTGGCGGCCTACCTGCCCGCCGTCCGCTCCCTGCGCACCGGCCACCCCCTCGCGGTGGAGCACCCCTCCGACCCGCTGCCCACGCTGGACCTCGGCCCGCTCATCAACGCCACGAAGGCCAAGGAGCTCGCCGACCAGGTGGCCGAAGCGATCGACCGGGGAGCGGTCCCCCTCCATCGGGGATCCGCCTCGGACGCCCAGTTCCTCCCCGGCCAGGACACCAGCGCCTACTTCCACCCCGTCACCCTGCTCAACCCTCCCCCCTCCTCCCCGCTGCACCACGCGGAACCCTTCGGTCCGGTCGACACGATCGTCCTGGTCGACACGGAGGCGGAGCTCCTGGCCGCCATGAACGCCTCCAACGGGGCACTGGTGGCCACGCTGTCCACCGACGACCCGGCCACGTACGACCGCTTGGCCCCGCAGATCCGCGCCTTCAAGACCGGCCACGGCAAGCCCCGATCGCGCGGCGACCGCGACGAGCTCTTCGGCGGCTTCGGCGCCTCCTGGCGCGGTGCCTTCGTGGGCGGCGAGCTGCTCGTGAGAGCCGTGACCGAGGGCCCGGCGGGGGAGCGGCTGCCGGGCAACTTCCCGGACTACCACCTCATGCCGTGACCGGTGGGAGGCGTCAGCCGATCCCCTGACGGTCCGGGTGCAGGGCGAACGCCCGCCCGGCAGCCTCAGGCACTGTGCGCTCCACCGCCTCCACCAGGAGCGCACAGTGCCTGAGCAGCGGCTTCCTCCGTTCTTCGGACGCGAGAAGCAGCAGATCGTCGAGCCCGGCCAGCAGCCGCCGCGTGACCTGCGGACTGCCGGCCGCGCACCCCCGGATCTCCTCGAACGCGAGATCCACCAGATCCGACCACCCCGGCACCTCCTGGACAAGCCGCACCGCACCCCGCCGGTCCCGGTGGTGCAGCGGCCCGAGCGGCAGGCGCACGGCGACGGCGAGGAACTGCACGATCCGGTCCAGACACTGCACGGCGGTGGTCGGATCGTTCACGGACCCCGACAGGGCCCGCAGCGCGATGTCCGACAACTGACGCAGCCCGAACGCCGGATCCTGGCGCACCGTCCGCTCGACCCCGACGGAGACCGCGGACCTCAGGGCGGACGAAGGAGGCGCGGCCCCACCGTGCACGGCCAGCACCGGCATACCGGGCACGATGAAGTCCCCGATCCGCGGGATCAGCCGCAGCACCACTCCGCGCCGGCGCGCGGCCCGCACCAGCCGGGCCACATACACATCCCTTACTACTCCCGCCCGCTCCCGGTGCACGACCCGCGCCGTCTCGGGCCCGAGCGGTGCCTTTCCGGGCTCGCCTCCGGGCTGGCGCTCCAGAGCCCGGAACGACTCGCGGGCGATGTGGTCGAGGACGGGCCCGACCCGCATCAGCCGCAGCGTGGAGGAGACGAAGGCGACGAACAACAGCAGGCTCAGGCCGACCATGCCCAGCGTCAGCGTGCTCTGCAGAACGGGTACGGAGGTGATGCGCCGCGGATCCGCGGCGCCCCCGCCTTCGTACGACGTCAGCACCAGCAGCGAGAACGCGAAGGTCGCCAGGAACACCGTCAGAGTGAGCTTGCTGATCCGGCTCCGTACGAAGATCCGGACCACGCGCGGCGTGAGCTGCCCGCTGGCCATCTGTACGGCCACCAGCGAGATGCTGAAGACGACCCCGATGAAGGTCATCATGGCCGCGCTGATCGTGGTGACGATCAGCCTGGTGTCCTGGGCGAACGCGAGGAGGTCCCCGAGCTCCTCGTACGCCTGCTCCTCCTGCAGGTGGGCGACGATCTTCGTGTCCACCTCGGCGAGGACCCACCACAGCGCGAAGGCGCACGTCAGTCCGACGACCGGTGCGAACCAGAACGTGTCGCGCAGACGCTCACGCAGGGAGGCCAGAGCGCGGGGCGGTGATGCACGGGGCAGCAACCGGGTGCGCTGATTCGTGCCGCTCGTGCCACTCGTGCCGCTCATGCCCGCGAAGGTAGCCCGGACGACTCCTCGTACACGGCAGGCGACAGACCGTACGCGCGTCGGCGTGTGCCGGTCACCGGTCGGCGCTCCGTACCCACCCGCACCGCACTGACCACTGAAAATGCAGGTGAGAGGCACCCCAAACCCCTGGTATTGTTTTCTTTGTCGCCACGGGGAACACGCCGTGAACGACAGACACCTTGTCCGGGTGGCGGAATGGCAGACGCGCTAGCTTGAGGTGCTAGTGCCCTTTATCGGGCGTGGGGGTTCAAGTCCCCCCTCGGACACCAGAGCGGGACGTTCACGAGATCGTCCACCAGAACCACCAGGCGTAAACGGGGATGTTCACGAGATCGTCCGCGATGCGTTCACGAATTACCGGTCGAGTCATATGGCTCACCGGTTTTTCGTCGTTCCCGAGGCCTTCGGGTCGCGTGAATCGGCCAGGTGAGGGGCGGGGCGGTGGCAGTTCGGGTGCTGCACCTCTCGCCTGAAGCTTGCCCTCCCCGTAGCCGGGCCTATCGCCGCGGCACCGGGCCCGACCGGACCAGCCTGGGCCCGTCCTGAGCCGCGCCCGACGGGCCGGTCACTGATACTGAGAAAATGGGCAAACTTGGGCGATACGTCCCGGCGGCCCGTCGGCGCGACCGTGTGCCGCCGAAGGCCCGGCCGCCGGAAGCCCGCCCGGATACCCGTCGCCATTCGGCCGGGCGGCGTGTGCTGTCGTTGCTGAAGCGGCGCAGCGTCGCCAGTCAGGTCTTCCTGCTGCAGCTGGGGGTCGTCCTGCTGCTCATCGCCACGGCCGTGGTGGCGCTCGTGATCCAGGACCGCAACCGCGCGATCCAGGAGGCCGGCGACCGGTCACTGGTGGCGGCCGAGTCGTTCGCGAACGCCCCGGGCACCGCGGCGGCGATGAAGAGCGATGACCCGACAGCGGCACTCCAGCCACATGCCGAGGCGTTGAGGATGAAGACCGGCGTCGACTACGTCGTGGCGCTGAGCCCCTACGGCTTCCGGTGGACCCACCCGGATCCGGACCAGATCGGGAAGCACGTCTCCACCTCCTACGGCGAAGCGCTCGAAGGCGAGCCCCACCAGACCACGTTCGACAGCAGTCTGGGGAAGGCTGTCGACTCGACGGTGGCCGTCTTCGACGCGAAGGGGACCGCGGTCGGCCTCGTCACCGTGGGGGTCACGGTGGACAAGGTGACCAGTGTGGTGGAGCACCAACTGCCGGTGATCTTCGCCGCAGGCGGTGTCGCCCTGCTGCTGGCCGCGGGCGGGTCGGCACTGGTCAGCGGGCGTTTGCGGCGCCAGACCGGAGGCCTGGGGCCGGTGGAGATGACCCGCATGTACGAGCACCACGACGCGGTGCTGCACGCGGTCCGTGAAGGCGTGATCATTCTGGACGGTGACGGACGGCTGCAGCTGGTCAACGACGAGGCGCGCCGACTGCTCGCCCTGCCGCCGGAGGCCGAGGGCAAGGCGGTCACCGGACTGGGGCTGAGCCCGGCCCTGGCCGGGCTGCTGGGATCGGGCAGGGCGGCCACGGACAAGGTCTTCCTGGCCGGGGGCATCCTGCTCGCGGTCAACGTGCGGCCGGTGGGCCCGAAGGGGGGCAGCGTGGCCACCCTGCGGGACACCACGGAGCTGCGCGCCCTCGCGGGCCGGGCGGACGTGGCGGGCGGACGCCTGCAACTGATCTACGAGGCCAGCACACGGATCGGTACCACCCTCGACGTGAAGCGCACCGCTGAGGAGCTGACCGAGGTGGCGGTCCCGCGCTTCGCCGACTTCGCCACCATCGAGCTGTTGGAGCCCGTGCTGCGCGGTAGTGAACCGACGGGGGCGAGTATCGAAATGTGCCGCGTCGCCGCTGCGGGCATTCGGGACGACGCGCCCCTCGACCCCGTCGGGACGCGCAACCCCGCGGCCCTCGGTATGGCCACCGACCGGCCGGTCCTGGTGGAGCACCTCGCCATGACCGACGCATGGAGGACCCAGGACCCGGAGCGGGCCCAGAGGGTCATCGCATTCGGTATCCACTCCATGATCTCGGTGCCGCTGCAGGCTCGAGGCCAACTGCTGGGGGTCGTGGAGTTCTGGCGTTCGGAGCAGGAGCCCTTCGAGTCGGACGACCTGTCCCCTGCCGAGGAGCTCACCGCCCGGGCGGCCGTGTGCATCGACAACGCACGCCGTTACACCCGCGAGCACATCACGGCCGTCACTCTCCAGCGCAGCCTGCTGCCCGGAGTGTTCCCCGAGCTGTCCGCCCTGGAGGTCGGGCACCGGTACCTGCCCGCCCAGGCGGGGGTGGGCGGCGACTGGTACGACGTCATCCCGCTGCCCGGTGCCCGGGTGGCCCTGGTGGTCGGCGACGTCGTCGGACACGGCCTGCACGCCGCCGCGACGATGGGCCGCCTGAGGACCGCGGTGCACAACTTCGCCGCCCTGGACCTGCCTCCGGACGAGCTTCTCGCACACCTGGACGACCTGATCACCCGTATCGACCAGGATGCGACAGCCGAGGGCAACACCGAGGCCATCACCGGTGCCACCTGCCTGTATGCGGTCTACGACCCGGTCTCCGGGCGGTGCGTTCTCGCCCGGGCCGGCCATCCCGGTCCGGCGCTGGTCTCGCCCGACGGCTCCGTGACCTTCCCTGACATCCCGGTCTCCCCGCCACTCGGCGTGGGAGGAGGTCTGCCGGTCGAGACCGCCGAACTCCGGCTGGCCGCCGACAGCCGGCTGGTCCTCTACACCGACGGCCTGGTCGAGGCCCGCGGCCGTGACATCGACACCGGGCTCGGCATGCTGAGGGACGCGCTCGCGCGTACGGACGGCACCACCCCGGACGACACCTGCCGGGTGGTGCTCGACGCGATGCTGCACACCAGGCCGAGTGACGATGTCGCCCTGCTCGTCGCGCGCACCCGACTGCTCGACCCGGAGCAGGTCGGGGAGTGGGAGGTGCCCCACGACCCCGCAGCCGTCTCCCGGATCCGCACCGAGGCCACCCGCAAGCTGGAAGCCTGGGGGCTCGGCGAGGCCACCTTCACGACCGAGCTGATCCTCAGCGAACTGGTGACGAACGCCATCCGGTACGGGGACAGCCCCATCAGCCTGCGGCTGCTGCGCGACCGCGACAGCCTGATCTGCGAGGTCGGCGACGGCACCAGCACCTCCCCGCACCTGCGCCGCGCGGCCATCACCGACGAGGGAGGCCGTGGTCTGTTCCTCGTCGCGCAGTTGTCCCGGCGCTGGGGGACCCGGTACACCGACCGAGGCAAGATCATCTGGGCTGAACAGGCGCTCGACGCCGGAGGCGCCGGGGACCTGAGCGGTCTCCTGATGGCGGACCTGTGAAGCGGGCCGGAAACCGGGCCGCCGCGCATCGGGGTGTGCGCACGCCCGGAACGTTCAGGAGCCGTCGCCGGCCGTGAAGTACGGGATTTTGGCCGGGTCCTGGTTGAAAGCGGCCCCGAGATAGACGGCCGACAGTTTGGCGAGCGTCCCGTCGTCGATCAGCTGCCTGATGATCCGGTCCAGCTCGTCCTTGTCGGGTGACCCCTTCGGGTACAGGGCGCCATAGCCCTGGTCGGTCCTGTACTGGCCCACGAGTCGCACCCTTCCCTTCCGCTTCTGGGGATACGCCAGCAGAATCGTCGTGTCGTGGACGACCGTGTCGATCCGGTCCTCCTCCAGCGCCGTGACCATCTCCGGATCGTTGGCGAAGACGGTGAGGGGCTTGGCCGGCTTGAGGCGGTCCCTGACGAACTCCTCACCCGTGGTGCCCTCGGCCACTCCGATGCGGACGTCGCGGATATTGTCCTCGTTGATCTTCTCCCCGTCCCTGATCAGCACTCCCAGGGTCGAGGAGAGGTAGGGCGGGGAAAATGCGGCGACCTTACTCCGTTCCGGGGTGATCGTGATCTGCGCCAGGGCCAGGTCGAAGTCCTTGGCCCGGCCGGACACGACCTCCGGGAAGGGTGCGTTCTCCACCTTCACCCGGTCGAGTCCTGCCCGGTGGGCGATGTTGGCGGCCATGCAGTACTCGTAGCCGCTCTTGACGGAGTCCGGCGTCCTGCCGTTCCACCAGCCGGGCGCGGGCAGAGTCGTCTTGACCGTGAGGGCGCCCGCCGTCACGGGCGACAGCTGGAACTCCCCGTAACGTCCCGAGACCTGGCAGTCGCCGTAGTGGGCGTTCGACGACTCCGACCCGCCCTGGTCGCACGCCGATGTCGCCACGATCAGCGCCCCGCTGACGGCCAGAGAGACGATCGCTGCCGCGGTGCGCTTCATTGCACCTCCGGTAGGGGCGTATTCCTTGAGTCACCATAAATCACCCCGATCCATACGACCGCTGGAGCCACGTGGGAGGACTCCGGGGCGTGGCCGGATCGCCCGTCGGCCGGTGCTCCCCGGCTGGACCTCATCGGCCCCATGGGCGGACCGGGGCCATGCGACCGGTCGGGAGACAGGGCTGCCCTGCGCGACGGGTGAACCGTTCGGACCGAACGTCCCGGCCGACGCGCCCATCCGCGCCTCGCCGCGCACGATGGGACGGAGACAGCGGGGCCGGTCTCCGATCAGCCGCGGCCGAAAGGTGGTGGGGAAGATGCAGATGCCCTTCGTCCTGGGCATGGATGCGTCGGAACCGGGCCTGGGGGCTGTGCCCGGGCCGGAAGAGGCCGCTCGCCGCAAGGCTCCCCGGCGGGGTGCCTACTGGGCCCTCCGGGGCGCTGTGCGGGGGAGGCGCCTTCGTGCGGCCTCGGCCGCCCCGTGGTGCACGGCCGGCCCACCCACCCATGCCTCACTCCATCGGACTGCCTCTGCCTCTGCCTGCGCCGTTGCCGTCGTACGCAAGGTGTGTCGGCGATGATCGCCGCCCTGCGGGCCATGGACGCAGTGGTCCTCGACACCGACGGAGTGATCACCGACTCCGCGCGGGTCCACGCCGCGGCGTGGAAGAGGGCCTTCGACGCATGTCTGCGGGAGCACCCGCCCGCGGATCCTGAGCTGAGGCGCCCTTTCGACACGGGCGAGGATTATCTGCTGTACGTGGACGGCAGGTCGCGGCTGGACGGCGCCACCGGGTTCCTCGCGTCACGGGGTCTGCGGCTGCCCGACGCCACCGTGCAATCCGTCGCCGCGGTCAAGGAGCGGCTTTTCACCGAGCGGTTGCGGGTGGGCGGCATCGACGCCTACCCGGGAACGGTGACGCTGCTGCACGCGCTGCGCCACGAAGGGATTCCTCTCGCCGCCGCCTCCGCGTCCCGGCACGCCGGTGAGCTCCTTGCGGGCGCCGGGGTGCTGGACCTCTTCGACGCGCTCGTCGACGGCGGCGAAGCCGCCCGCCTCGGCCTGCCCGGCAAGCCGGACCCGGCGCTCTTCCTGGAAGCCGCCCAGCGGCTCGGGAAGCCCGCGTCCCGCACCGCGGTCGTCGAGGATGCCCTGGCCGGGGTGGAGGCGGGCCGACGCGGGGGATTCGGCCTGGTGATCGGCGTGGACCGCGCCGCGGGGCCGGACACCGGAGCAGCACTGCTCCGGCACGGCGCGGACCTGGTGGTCCGCGACCTGGCCGAGCTGCTCGACGACCGCGCGGACGGGAAGGACTGACGATGCCGGACTGGACGTGGACGTACGAGGGCTACGATCCTGATGCCGAGCGGCTCAGGGAATCCTTGTGCACCCTGGGAAACGGCTATTTCGCCACGCGCGGAGCTGCCCCGGAATGCGCGGCGGATTCCGTGCACTACCCAGGTACCTACGTGGCGGGCTGCTACAACCGCCTCACCTCCGACGTGGCCGGGCGGCGCGTCGAGAACGAGGACATGGTCAATCTGCCCAACTGGCTTCCGCTGCACTTCCGTTCGGCCATCGACGACGACCCCGCCCCGTGGCTCGCACCTGACACGGCGACGCTCCTCGACCACCGTCTCTCCCTGGACCTGCGCTCCGGAACCCTGGAGCGACACGTGCGGTACGAGGACGACCAGGGGCGCCGGACGCTCGTGCGGCAACTGCGCCTGGTCCATATGGCACATCCTCATCTGGCGGCCCTGCGCACCGAGTTCACCGCTGAGAACTGGTCCGGCGGCCTCGAAGTCGAGGCCGCGATCGACGGTGGCGTGACGAACTCCGGAGTGGACCGCTACCGGCAGCTGAACGGCAGCCACCTGGACCACGTCAGCATCGGCAGTGCCGCCGCGGACACCGTGTGGCTGCGCTGCCGCACCAGTACCTCCGACATCCACATCGGTATGGCGGCACGCACCACGGTGAACGGGCCCCTCACGCAGACCTCCGACTGCCACACCGAACTGCGCGCCGCGCAACTCCTGGAACTCCCGCTGCTGCAGGGACGTCCCACCACCGTCGACAAGACCGTGGCCCTGCACACCTCCAGGGACCCGGCGATCAGTGACCCGCTCCGGGCCGCGGTCGACCGGGTGATCCGCGCCCCCGGCTTCGACGCAATGCTCGCCTCGCACCGAACGGCGTGGCGGCAGCTCTGGCGCGGAGCGGCACTGGATGTGGCCGGTGAGGCCGGCCGTATTCTGCGGCTCCACCTCTTCCACGTTCTGCAGACCCTCTCCCCGCACACCGCGGACCTGGATGTCGGCGTCCCGGCCCGGGGGCTGCACGGCGAGGCCTACCGCGGTCATGTCTTCTGGGACGAGCTGTTCGTCCTGCCGTATCTCAACCTGCATTTCCCCGAGGTCTCGCAGGCGCTCCTGCGCTATCGCCACCGGCGGCTCGAACAGGCCTGTATCGCCGCCCGCGACATCGGGCGCAAGGGTGCGCTCTATCCGTGGCAGAGCGGCAGCGACGGCCGTGAGGAGACCCAGCAGTTGCATCTCAACCCGCGTTCGGGACGATGGCTGCCCGATTACTCCCGGCTCCAGCACCATGTCGGCTCCGCCGTCGCGTACAACGTATGGCAGTACTGCGAGGCCAGCGGGGACACGGAGTTCCTGCACACCAAGGGTGCGGAGATGCTGCTCCAGATCGCCCGGTTCTGGGCGTCGTCCGCCGTCTACGACGAGAGCCTGGGCCGCTACCGGATCCGTGGTGTCGTCGGCCCGGACGAATATCACGACGCCTACCCGGGCGCGAAGGAGCCGGGGCTCGACGACAACGCGTACACCAATGTCACGGCGGCCTGGGTGCTCGCCCGCACCCTCGACGTGCTGCGCACCCTTCCCGAGCCGCGTCGCCGGGAGCTGTTCGAACGCACCGGGCTCGAAGCCGGTGAACTGGACCGCTGGGAGGACGTCTCCCGCAAGCTTCGGGTCCCTTTCCACGCCGGTGTCATCAGCCAGTTCGACGGATACGGCGACCTCGCGGAGCTGGACTGGGAGGGCTACCGGGCTCGGCACGGAGACATCCGCCGCCTCGACCGGATCCTCGAAGCCGAGGGAGACACGGTCAATCGCTATCAGGCGTCGAAGCAGGCCGATGTGCTGATGCTCGGCTATCTCTTCCCGCCCGGCGACCTCCGGGAGCTGTTCCGCCGGCTCGGGCACGATCTGGACGAGCAGACCTGGTGCCGCACCGTCGACTACTACCTGCAGCGCACCAGCCACGGCTCCACGCTCAGCGGACTGGTCCACGGCTGGGTGCTTGCACGCGTGCGCAGAGCCGAGGCCTGGACGTTCTGCCGGGAGGCTCTCGAGGGCGACATCGCCGATCTGCAGGGCGGAACCACGGGGGAAGGGATCCACCTCGGCGCCATGGCGGGCACCCTCGACCTTGTCCAACGCGGACTGACAGGTCTCGAGACAGGGGCCGGGGCCCTGCGGCTGGACCCCGTACCGCTCCCCGAACTCAGTGAATACAGCTTCGCCCTGCGCTATCGAGGCCACTGGGGCGTACGGCTGCGCATGCGGCCCGGACAGCTCGACGTCAGCGTCCCGCCCTCCGACCGTTCATCGATCGCCGTCGAGCTCCCCGACCGGGCGGTCTCCGTCGAACCCGGGGAATCATGTCGGCTGACTCTGCGGGATCATTGATCCCCGCCCGGCGCACTGTCCGTGAGGGGCGCGACGTGGATCGCTGGGTCGCCAAGCTGGAGGTGACAGGAACGGGCGGCAGTGACTCGCCACCGCGGGCTGGGGTCGGCGTCGACGGGGCGCCGTCGTCGCATGCAGCGCTTCGTCGGGCAGTACGTCACGCCGTTTGGTCGGAGGCGTCGTGGACGCGATCTGCGCGTGGGAGCTGCCCGGGGGTACGGGGATGGTCGGCACCCGCCGTGGACACCGACTTCGACGAAGAGCCTGCTGGGCAACGAGTCACCGACGAGATCCAGAAGGTGCTCGGCGACGAACGACCGTCGAGGTACGGGAGCACCTCACCCGCGGGAACCCGGCAGAGGTGCTGGTCGCGGGCAGCCGGGGCCGGGGCGGCTTCGCCGGCCTGCTTCTCGGCTCGGTGAGTCAGCAGTGCGCCCTGCGTGCCACCGGCCGGTGGTCATCGTCCGTCCTGACAGCAAGGGTGGGCCGGAGGCCGGTGCGGCATCCGCGGCAGGCGGGAGGCGAACCGGTCCTGGCACGGGAGTTCGGCCAGTGGAATGAACCTGGGTACCGCCTGTCCCTGTGCCCCCATGCAGCCCGGGCAGCATGTCTCGAGGCCGATGTGTCGGCACCTTTGACCGGTGCCCACCAGTTGAGACCCCAGTCACCTGGGGTCTTCTGCGTGTCCGGTTCCTCGCGGACCGTGCCCGCGGGCACGGCAGCTCAGCTGCCCTCCGCGCCTGCGCATCGCCCGGGGCACCTTCGCGTCACGATCCGGTCTCGGACGGCATTCAGGGGGTTGTTTTCAGTCATGTAATCGATTCCAATCATCCGTGTAATCGATTCCACGGTCCCTCGGCCGCTGGTTTCGAGGCCCACGGAACCACAAGGAGGTGGTCCGGAAATGGCGAGCATCAAGGATGTCGCGGCCCAGGCAGGAGTCTCTGTCGCCACGGTCTCCCGCGTCCTCAACAGCCATCCCTCGGTCAGTCCGGACGCGCGCAGACGCGTTCTCGCCGCCGTCGACGCCCTCGGCTACCGGCCCAACGCCGTGGCCCGCTCGCTGCGCACCGACCAGACGCGCACACTCGGCCTGGTCATCAGTGACGTACTCAATCCGTACTTCACCGCCCTGGCCCGCTCCGTCGAGGAGGAGGCCCGCGCGCTCGGGTACAGCGTGATCATCGGTAACGCCGACGAGCAGCCCGAGCAGCAGGACCACCACGTCCGTACGCTCCTGGACCGAAGGATCGACGGCCTCCTCGTCTCGCCGGCCGACGGCGAATCCCCGCTGCTGCTGGACGTCGCGCGGACCGGTACCCCGATGGTCTTCGTGGACCGCTGGATGCCCGGCGTCGATGTTCCCGTCGTGCGTGCCGACGGGCACCGGGCGATCCAGGACCTGGTCGCCCACCTGCACGGGCTGGGCCACCGCAGGCTCGCCATCATCGCGGGCCCCGCCGCGACGACCACCGGCAACGAGCGCGTCGAAGCCTTCCGGGAAGCGATGCGCACGCACGGACTGGCCCTGCCCGACGCGTACATCGGCCAGGGTGACTTCCAGGCGGACAGCGGTCGGCGCGCCACCGAGCAGTTCCTCTCGCTCCCCGAACCGCCCGAGATCGTGTTCGCCGCCGACAACCTGATGGCGCTCGGCGCACTGGACGCCATCCGTGCGCGCGGCCTGCGGGTCCCCGAGGACATCGGGCTCGCGGCCTTCGACGACATCCCGTGGTTCGTGCACACCGGCCCGCCGATCACCGCGATCGCCCAGCCGACCGGCGAGCTCGGCCGCGCCGCCGTGCGGGCGCTGGTCGACATCGTCGAAGGCCGTCCCCCGCAGTCCGTCACTCTGCCCGCCCGCCTCGTCGTACGCAGCTCCTGCGGCGAGCCCACCCCGAACCGTTCGGACCGGAGGAGCAACTTGTGAGCGATTCAATCGAGTTGCTGCGCATCGAAGGCGTACGCAAGACCTTCCCCGGCGTGGTCGCCCTGGACAGCGTCGACTTCGACCTGCGCAGCGGCGAAGTGCACGTCCTGCTCGGCGAGAACGGGGCAGGAAAGAGCACCCTCATCAAGATGCTCTCCGGTGCCTACCGCCCGGACAGCGGCCGGATCTTCGCCCGCGGCCAGGAGGTCCGCATCCACGGCGCGCAGGACGCCGAGAAGCTCGGGATCGCCACGATCTACCAGGAGTTCAACCTGGTACCCGACCTGACGGTCGCCGAGAACATCTTCCTGGGCCGCCAGCCGCGCCGTTTCGCAATGATCGACAGGCGGCGCATGGAAGCCGATGCCGAGGTGCTCCTCCGCCGCGTCGGCCTGCACATCTCGCCGCGGGCCAAGGTGCGCGAACTGGGCATCGCCCGGCTGCAGATGGTCGAGATCGCCAAGGCGCTCAGCCTGGACGCACGGGTTCTGATCATGGACGAACCGACCGCAGTCCTCACCTCCGAGGAGGTCGACAAGCTCTTCCGGATCGTGCGGCAGCTGCGCGCGGACGGGGTCGGCGTCGTCTTCATCACCCACCACCTCGACGAGATCGCCGCGCTCGGCGACCGGGTCACCGTCCTGCGCGACGGTCGCAGCATCGACCAGGTGCCGGCCTCGACCCCCGAGGCCGAGCTCGTCCAGCTGATGGTGGGCCGCAGCATCGACCAGCAGTACCCCCGTGAACGCCCCGAAACCGGGGAGCCGTTGCTCTCCGTGCGCGGGCTCACCCGCAACGGTGTCTTCCACGACATCAGCTTCGAACTGAAGGCCGGTGAGGTCGTCGGCCTCGCCGGACTCGTCGGCGCAGGCCGTACCGAAGTCGCCCGCGCCGTCTTCGGGGCCGACCCCTACGACGGCGGCAGCGTCGACGTTCTCGGCAAGCGGCTCGGCAGGCACGATGTGACGGCTGCGATGGCGGCAGGGATCGGTCTCGTCCCCGAGGACCGAAAGGGCCAGGGCCTGGTGCTCGACGCCTCCGTGCAGGAGAACCTCGGTCTGGTCACCCTGCGCGCGGCGAGCCGGTCCGGCCTCGTGGACCTCAAGGGCCAGCGCACGGCCACCGCCCGGATCGCCGAACAGCTCGGCGTACGCATGGCAGGCCTCGGCCAGCACGTCCGTACCCTCTCGGGCGGCAACCAGCAGAAGGTCGTCATCGGCAAGTGGCTGCTCGCCGACACCCGCGTACTCATCCTCGACGAGCCGACCCGTGGCATCGACGTCGGCGCCAAGGTCGAGATCTACCAGCTCATCAACGAACTGACGGCCTCCGGCCACGCGGTGCTGATGATCTCCAGCGACCTGCCCGAGGTCCTCGGCATGAGCGACCGGGTGCTGGTCATGGCCCAGGGCCGCATCGCCGGTGAACTCCCCGCACACGAAGCCACCCAGGACGCCGTGATGGCACTCGCCGTCAGCGCCGCCCCCATAGCAGCGCCCGCAGAAGACGCAGCGAACGCAGAGATCGAGAAGGAGAGCCCCCGTGGCCACTGACACGCTCAAGAGCACAACGGGCGCGGGCGGCGCCGCAGGACGCACGGTCCGCCGCCTTCTGCTGGACAACGGCGCCCTCAGCGCGCTGGTCGTCCTGCTGGTGGCGATGTCGCTGCTCTCCGGCGACTTCCTCACCACCCAGAACCTGCTGAACGTCGGTGTGCAGGCCGCTGTCACCGCGATCCTCGCGTTCGGCGTCACCTTCGTCATCGTCTCCGCGGGCATCGACCTCTCCGTCGGCTCGGTCGCCGCGCTCTCCGCGACGGTCCTCGCCTGGTCGGCAACCTCCGCGGGCGTCCCCGTCTGGCTGGCCGTCATCCTCGCCGTCGCCACCGGCATCGCCTGCGGCTTCGTGAACGGCGCCCTCGTCTCGTACGGCAAACTGCCGCCGTTCATCGCGACGCTGGCCATGCTCTCGATCGCCCGTGGCCTGTCCCTGGTGATCTCCCAGGGCAGCCCGATCGCCTTCCCCGACTCCGTTTCCGTCCTCGGCGACACGCTCGGCGGCTGGCTCCCCGTCCCGGTCCTCGTGATGATCGCAATGGGCCTGATCACGGCCCTCATCCTGGCCCGTACCTACATCGGCCGTTCCATGTACGCGATCGGCGGCAACGAGGAGGCGGCGAGGCTCTCCGGCCTGCGCGTCAAGAAGCAGAAGCTGGCCATCTACGCCCTGTCCGGCCTCTTCGCCGCGGTCGCCGGCATCGTCCTCGCCTCCCGCCTCGTCTCCGCACAGCCGCAGGCCGCGCAGGGATACGAACTCGACGCGATCGCCGCAGTCGTCATCGGCGGCGCCAGCCTCGCGGGCGGTGTCGGCAAGGCGTCCGGCACCCTGATCGGCGCGCTCATCCTCGCCGTGCTGCGCAACGGCCTCAACCTCCTGTCCGTGTCCGCCTTCTGGCAGCAGGTCGTCATCGGTGTCGTCATCGCCCTCGCCGTACTGCTGGACACCCTGCGCCGCAAGGCCGGATCGGGCACCGCGTCCGCGTCCGGTTCCTCGGCGGCACCCGGATCACCGGGATCGGGCCGCAAGGGAGTCATGAAGCTCGGCATCGCGGTGATATGCGTGGCATCCGTCGTGGCCGCGGCGACCTTCTTCAACTCCGGATCCTCCGGCGGCACCACGAAGGTGGGTATGTCGCTCTCCACCCTGAACAACCCCTTCTTCGTGCAGATGAAGGAGGGCGCGCAGGCGGAGGCCAAGGCGGCCGGGGTCGATCTCACGGTCACCGACGCCCAGAACGACGCTTCGCAGCAGGCCAACCAGCTGCAGAACTTCACCAGTTCCGGGGTGGACTCCATCATCGTCAACCCGGTGGACTCCGACGCGGTCGGGCCCGGCGTCCGCAGTGCCAACACGGCCGACATCCCGGTGATCGCGGCAGACCGCGGTGTCAGCAAGGCACGGACCGCGACCCTGGTGGCCTCGGACAACGTGGCAGGCGGAAAGCTCGCCGCCAAGGCGCTCGCCGACAAGCTCCGCGGCAAGGGCAGCATCGTCGTCCTCCAGGGCACCGCCGGCACCTCCGCCAGCCGTGAGCGCGGGGCGGGCTTCACCGCAGGCCTCAAGGCGTACCCGGGCATCAAGGTCGTGGCCACGCAGCCGGCCGACTTCGACCGGACCAAGGGGCTGGACGTGATGACCAACCTGCTCCAGTCGCACCCCGGGATCACCGGTGTGTTCGCCGAGAACGACGAGATGGCGCTCGGTGCGGTCAAGGCCCTCGGCAGCAAGGCAGGAAAGTCTGTCTCGGTGGTCGGCTTCGACGGAACTCCGGACGGCCTGAAGGCCGTCGAGGCCGGAACGCTGTACGCCTCCGTGGCCCAGCAGCCGAAGGAACTCGGGAAGATTGCCGTACGGAACGCGGTGAGGGCTGCCGAGGACAAGAAGGTCGACAGCATGGTGAAGGTGCCGGTCAAGGTCGTCACGCGGCAGAACGTCGCCGACTTCTCCTGACCCCGCAGGCCCAAGGAAGGCAGCAGCACAGAATGCACGAGAACGAGGACTCCGCCCTGTACGACCTCTTGGTCGTCGGCTCGGCCAACGCCGACCTGGTGATCGGCGTCGACCGCCGCCCCGCACCCGGGGAAACGGTGCTCGGCTCCGACCTCGCTGTCCACCCGGGCGGCAAAGGGGCCAACCAGGCCGTCGCCGCAGCCCGACTCGGCGCGCGTACGGCGCTGCTGGCCCGGGTCGGCGACGACGCCCACGGCCGGCTCCTGCTGGAATCGCAGCAGGCGGCGGGAGTCGACACCGGCGGAGTCCTCGTCGGCGGGGCGCCCACGGGGGTCGCCCTGATCACGGTGGACCCCTCGGGCGACAACAGCATCGTCGTCTCCCCGGGGGCCAACGCACGCCTGACCCCCCAGGACATCAGGGCGGCCGCAGCCCTGTTCGGTGCGGCCCGGGTCGTCTCCGTGCAACTGGAAATCCCCCTGGAAACGGTCGCGGAGACGGCGCGCGCTCTCGCCCCCGGCACCCGTCTCGTCCTCAACCCCTCCCCGCCCGCGCCCCTGCCCGAGGACGTACTGACGGCCTGCGACCCGCTCGTGGTCAACGAGCACGAGGCGCGATACATCCTGGGCATCCTGGGGGACGACACGGCGGGCGCCGCACCGGAGGACTGGGCACGAACCCTGCTCACGCACGGCCCGCGTTCGGTCGTCGTCACGCTGGGCGCGGCTGGCGCGCTGGTTGCCGACAGCCGGACGGGCGACTGCGTCCGCGTACCGAGCCCCGAGGTCGACGCGGTCGACACCACCGGCGCGGGCGACGCGTTCACCGCCGCCCTGGCCTGGCGCCTCGGCCTCGGCGAGGAGCTCGCGGCGGCTGCCGCGTTCGCCGTCCGCGTGGGCGCGGCGGCCGTCACCGGGCAGGGCGCGCAGGCGTCCTTCCCGACCGTCGCGGAGGTCGCCGCGCTGTGAAGAAGTCAGGCATCCTCAACCGCCATCTCGCCGGCGCCATCGCCGAGTTGGGACACGGCGACGGTGTACTGGTCTGCGATGCGGGCATGCCGATCCCGTCGGGCCCCCGCGTCGTCGACCTGGCCTTCCGGGCCGGTGTCCCGTCGTTCGCCGACGTGCTCGACGGACTGCTGGACGAGCTCGTGGTGGAAGGCGCGACGGCCGCGGAGGAGGTACGCGACGCGAACCCGGAGGCGGCCCGCCTGCTCACCGCCCGCCTCCCGGCTCTCACCCACGTCCCGCACGACGAGCTCAAGGCGCTCTCGGCAAAGGCCCGGCTGGTGGTGCGGACAGGAGAGGCCCGGCCCTACGCGAACGTGCTGCTGCGATGCGGGGTCTTCTTCTGAACGGACGGATCACCGCGGCCCGACCAGCGGTTCGCTCAGCTCGATGGAGCGCAGAGCCGCCGCCAGTGCCCGCTCGTCGCCGACGTCGAGAGCGGTGTCGGTCAGCTTGATGACGTGTTCGTCGCCGTGCCTCATGGCCCATTCGAAGACCTCTTCGGGGGTGAAGGTGCCCGGCGGGCCGTACGCGACGGGGGCGTCGGGCGCGTACATGGCGGTCACCGCCGCAGATGCCGTCCAGGCGGCCCGCAGGCTCGGTACCCACAGGACACGCGGGAGTGCGGGCAGGGTACGCAGTACGGCGTTGGGGGCCGTGGCCGCGTGGACCAGCATCGTCTCCTCGCCGTGCCCGTGCGTGGCGTACCGGTGGGTGGCGGCGCGCACGAGTTCGGTGAGGCGGCCGTGCGCCTCGTCCGGGTCCGTGACCGCTGCCGCCCACACCGGCAGCCCCGTGACGCGGCCGAGCCTGGCGGTGAAGCCGCCGTCCCGTTCGGCGATCGGGGCCACCGCGTCGAGGGCGGCGGCTGCGGTGTCCGTGCCGGGCAGCGGGGTGAGGCCCGCGACGGGCTGGAAGCGGGCGGCCCAGTAGCCGAGGCCGTGGGCGAGCTCGGCCAGCCGCGGCCCGGTGACCCCGCCGGACTCACCCGCCTCGGTGCTTTCGGCGACCAGAAGCGTGCGCACGGCGTGGCCCACCCGGATCACCGGGTGCGTCGAACCGCCGTACATGCCCGGCAGGAGACGGGGCCACCACTCGGTGAGTACGTCACGCCAGGGACGATCGGCGATCTCGCGGCCGAAGTGGTCGATCCAGTCGGCGGCACGGCGCGGATCGCCCAGTGCCGACTGCCAGGTGCCGGCCGTGACGGCCTCGACCCGGGCAGGGAACTCCTCGAGCTTGGGTGTGTACAGGTCGAGCCACCGGTGCACCGACCCGGACTGACCGTGCGCGGCCAGGGCCTCGACGGCCATCGGCGCGTGATTGGTGAGCCGCCCGAGCCGCTCCGGCCCCGAACTGTGCAGCCGTTGGAGCGCCTCGTCGAGAATGCCCGTCGTATCCATGGCGAGGACGCTAGGCGAGGCACGTCCGCGGCGTAACGGGCGGAAGGCCTAGGACCACCCGTCCGATGGCCGTACGACTTCGGGCGATGCCCGTACGCACTTCGGCTCAGGCCCCTACAGATTTCGGCCGAGGTGTCCCCGCAGCCGGGTGGCGCGGAGCACGGGCGTCGGGCCGAGGACGGAAATGTTCTGGCGGCCCGGCGGTGAGGGCGCTAGGCTGCCCCGCGATGAAGACCTACTCCAGTCACAGATTGGGGGACCCGTCCGCGCAAGGTGAGTGCTGATGCTCACTCAGACCGCGAATGGGGAATCCCTCCCGTCCTTCTGGCCGCGCGTGCGCGAGTTCGCCGTGCCGCCCTCCATGATCGAGACTGCGACCGCCCGCCGTCGTGCCGGGGACTGGGCAGGAGCGTGCGCCGCCGCAGGCGTCGACATCGATCTCGACCTACGATCCGTGGCGCGTCTCCACGGTCAGGAACTCGCGGCCCGGATCCGGGCCGACCTCCGTCATCTGGCACCCGACCTGCTGCGCTGGCACATGCCGAGGATCGGTCCGCACGGCTTGCTGCGACCGGGCGTGACGATCGCCCTGGCCCGGTACGAGGCTGTGGGGAACGACGGCGTACGCCCGTTGCACCTCGTGGTCCGGACCCCGCCGGCCTGGGCGGATGCGGGTCAACGGATGAGCCTCACCCTGTGGGACGGATCCCACGCCGGGGCGGGCGCCCGCCGCCATCCGCATCCTCATCCGAACCGGCGGTTCCGCCTCGACCTGCACCGCCACCTGTGGGACGCGCGCAGAACCGGCGAGCTGCGGATCCGGTCCGGGGCCGGCCGCCAGCCACTCGGCCGCCCCGCGGTGGACCCGGACGTGCTGGACCTGGTGCAGCAGGGGCGCCCCTGCGCCGTCGACCGGTGGGCGGCAGAGGCCGGGATGCTGCTCCACGCCGAAGGGCGGACGTCCGGAACCGTCACCGTGCGTCTGGGGGGCCGGCACCGGCTCCACCTGCACGTTCTCGCGGATGCTGACGGTCCCGGCCCGCCCTCCCTGCGGATCGCGGAGGCGACCGACGGCGGCGTCCTGGTGCCGGTCCTCCCGGACGCGGCGACCTGGGTACTGCCCGACCTCGAGCTCCTGCGTACCGGCGCGGTCGAGGCCGACCGGCTGCACCCGCTGGTCGTCGCGGCACTCGTACCGGACCATGTGCCGGCCGGGCCGTCGCCGACCCCGCACACGGCAGGACAGCCGCGGCTCGTGGACTGCCGCGGGGCTCAGCACCGGATCGGCCTGGTGGACGGGGTACTCGCCCCGCTGGACCACGAGCCGGTCGAGATCCGCCGGGAGGAACTGCTGGTCGCACTGACCGGCACTCCGCTTCCCTGCCTGCAGGCCATCGACGAGGCGCACCGTCATCCGGACTGCCTCACCGGCGTCCGCGAACGGCTGGACCACGGCGACACCTCCGGTGCGCTGGCCGTCGTCGAGGGCCTGCTGGGTCCCGGCGCGGTGCTGCGCAGCGGTGCTCTGCGGGACGAGCTGGAGGCGGCCGCCCAACGGCGGATCACCTACGGGCTGTTCAGGGCGGACCTCGTCGGACCGGGCCCGGTCCGCTACCGCCCGGACCACGTCCTGCTCCGCGACCCCCGCTCGCGCCCGCGCCACCTGACCCCCCGCTGACCCGGGGGACCTCCGTCCCGGCGCCCTGCGCCGCCCTTCGTCGTCCCCGCACACAGCGTCGCCCCCGTCCGCCTTCACCCCTTCCTCCTTCGCTCCCCGGCCCCTCGCCGTACCCCACCACGAACCCAAAAGGTGATCACACATGTCCACTTGCACGCCGCCCGTCACGAACACCACCCCCTCCGACCGAGCCCGTCTCTCCCAACTCGCCGTCGCCGACGGTCTGATGGCCCTGCTGCGCGACACCACCACCGAATCGCGCCCCGACGAACAGCTCGAGGCCCTGACTCTGGCCGTGGCAGCTGATCTGCCCGTGCTCCTGTGGGGTGAGCCCGGGATCGGAAAGACCGCAGCCATCACCCAACTTGCCGCGTCCCTGGACCTTCCGCTGACCACGGTCATCGCCAGTGTCCACGAACCGTCCGACTTCTCGGGGCTGCCCATCGTCGGAGACGATCCCGCGGCGAACGGCGTCCCGATGGCCCCGCCGGACTGGGCGGTGCGCCTCGTACGGGCCGGCCGAGGGCTGCTGTTCCTGGACGAGCTGTCCACCGCGCCGCCGGCCGTTCAGGCCGCCCTGCTCCGCCTCGTGCTCGAACGGCGGATCGGCGCCCTGCAACTGCCGCCCGGCGTCCGTATCGTGGCCGCCGCGAACCCGCGGTCCTCGGCGGCCGACGGCTGGGAGCTGAGCCCGCCACTGGCCAACCGGTTCGTTCACCTCCAGTGGCATCACGACCACGAGGTCGTGGTGCGCGGTCTCGGCGGCACATGGCCCCGCGCCACCCTGCCGCAGCTCGACCCCGGGAGGCTCTCGGAGGCCGTGGACTTCGCCCGCCGGGCGGTGTGCGGGCTCCTCGCCGCCCGCCCCAAGCTCGTACACCAGCTTCCCAGCAGCGAAACGCGGCGCGGCGGCCCCTGGCCGTCGCCCCGGAGCTGGGACATGACCCTGTGCCTGATCGCCTTCGCGACTGCGGCGGGCTCCTCCCGCGACGTACTGTCCCTGCTGGTCAGGGGTGCGGTCGGGGACGGGCCGGGGCTGGAGCTGCTGGCGAGCCTGGACCGGATGGACCTCCCCGACCCCGAGGAACTCCTCGCCGACCCGGCGGGTGCCGTCCTCCCCGAGCGGGGGGATCTGCGCCAGGCCGTGCTCGACGGTGTCGTGGCGGCGGTCCGCAACCGCCCGGAGCGGTCCCGCTGGGACGCGGCGTGGGCGCTCCTCGTCCGGGCGCTGGAGACCGGAGCCCCGGACCTGGTGGTGGTCCCCGCGACCACGCTGGCCTCGTTGCGTCAGGAGAACTGGGACGTTCCGGCTTCGATCGAACGGCTTGCCGGAGTGGTGTCCATGTCCCGGCGCGCCGACCACGCGGCGGCCCGGGCCGTGCTCGCCACGAAGGCCCGCCGATGACCCCGGGGGCAACGGGGGCGCTGGACCTCGACAAGCTCTTCGCCGCACGGCTGCACGCCGCCCGGGTCCGTCCCTACCTGGCGACGGCGCTGTTCGCCCTGCACACCGTGGAGTCGCGGCGCGTACCGACGATGTCCGTCGACCGGCACTGGCGCTGCTACGTCTCGCCGGCGTTCGTGGCGCGCACCTCGGAGGAGGAACTGGCCGGGGTGTGGGTGCACGAGGTGTCGCACCTGCTGCGTGACCACCACGGGCGCAGCGACCGGGTCGCGAGGGAACGGGGACTGACCGGCCCCGGTGAACGGCTGCGGATGAACATCGCCGCCGACTGCGAGATCAACGACGACGTGTTCGGCGACGGACTGGTCCGGCCCGAAGGCGCCGTCGGGCCGGGGACCTTGGGACTCCCCGTGGGGCAGCTCATGGAGGACTACCTGCGCCGGTTCCGGCTCGGGCCGTACACGGAGGGTCTGGCCTGGCTGGACTGCGGTAGCGGCGCCGACGGGCTGGAACGGGAGTGGGACCTGGGTCCGGACGGCGCGTACGGCCTCAGTGCACAGGAGCGGGACGCGGTGCGGTTCCGGGTGGCGCAGGGCATCACCGGCCGTCCGGGGGACACCCCGCAGGGCTGGCAGCGGTGGGCGGAGGAGGCATTCCACCCGCCCCAGCCGTGGCGGGATCTGCTGGGGGCGGCGGTCCGCTCCGCAGCCTCCGGCGCAGGTGCGGGCGAGGACTACACCTACGGCCGCCCGGCACGGCGCTCGGCCGGGATGCCCGGCGTCGTCCTGCCGAGCCTGCGGCGCAAGCCGCCCCGGGTCTCCGTGGTCATCGACACCTCCGGATCGGTCAGCGACACCGAACTGGGCAGCGCGCTCCTGGAAGTTGCCGCGATCTCCCGCGCCGTGGGCGGCCGTCGTGACCTGGTCAGGGTTCTGCCCTGCGACGCGTCGGCCCGGGTCGTGCACCCGCTGTGCCGTGCCGAGGGCATCCCGCTGATCGGCGGTGGCGGTACGGATCTGCGCACGGGTTTCGCCAAGGCACTCAGAACCCACCCCCGACCCGACGTCATCGTGGTCCTGACCGACGGGCAGACACCCTGGCCGAGTTCACCACCCCAGTGCCGGACGGTGGTGGGCCTGTTCCCCCGGCGGGACTCGGGCGGCGGCGGTTGGGACGAGGACGATCCCGACTACGTACCGGACTCGCCGCCTGCGTGGGCCCGAGTGGTCGACATCGGGTAGGGCACCCGCCGGCCGGTGACACCACCACGGCCGTAGCCGCAGTCACCGCACCGTCCGGCTGCGGTCATCGCCTCACGGCTGTGGGTTCACGGGCCTCAGATCCAGCGGTGGTGAGGGAAGCCCGAAGTGGCCGGCAAGGATCCGCACCGTGTGGGCGCCGTCCGCGTTGAAGCCGGGGTCGGCGTCGTACAGGGTGTCCCGGCCGACGATCCGGGCGTCCAGCAACTCGCGACATGGACGCAGGCGCCGTTCCACGCAGCCTGTCGGCCGCCTCCATCGAGGTGCGCAGCAATCAGCACCCCCTTTCGGTCGTGACCATCGCCAACGAACTCCTCGCCCTCCGGGACCGTCCCCAGATCGCCAGGACCACCTTCGGAGGCGACCTCGGCCTCTCGGCGCAGCCGGGGAGTCCGAGAAGCGGCCGGAGGACGGCCAGGGGTTCGGCGCACGGATGTGTCCGGGGCGACGCTCACCTGCCTGACGTACGGGTATCAGGCGCTCGGCGGGCGCAGCCCTGCCACTGCCCATCTCGCCCGCGTGGACAGCGGGCTGAGCGCCTTCGCCGACTCCTTGCCGATCGTGTCCAGCAGGAACCGGGCGTGGACCGCCGTCGCCCGCGCGAGGTCCGCATCACCCGCCTCGACCGCGGCGAGCGTCAGCTCCAGATGCTGTTCCGTGATCAGCCGCCCGAGCCCCTGACGGTGCCACTGGGGCACCGCTTCGTCCGGCCCGCGGCCATCGGCGCCGACCGCTGCCCGTGCCCGCTCCAGTGCCCGCGCTGCCGCCGCGAGGTCGCCCTTGCACCGTTCCAGCCGGGCGAGGACGTAGGCCTCCGAGGCCCGGCCCCGTGCCGTGTCCTGGAGAGAGAGGAGGTTGAACTGGGCGCGGGCCGCCTGCGGGTGGTCGCCGAGACGTTCCAGCGCGCGGCTCAGCTCGCGTAGCCGTTCCGCGTCCGGGCCCGTGTCGTCCAGGATGCGGATGAGCGCAACCCGGGCGTGCTCGACGCGGCCTTGCCGGCGGGCCAGCTCGATCCAGGTGAACTCGCTCTCCGCCTCCATGTCCCGCCCGTGCCGCCGCGTCTCCTCGGCACGGGCCCACTCCACGGCCCGGGCGCCGTCGGTGACCTGCCCTGCAGTGGCAGACCGCAGCAGCGCGACGTCCTCGTCCCGGCCGTACAGTGCCACCAGCACCGCAGCGAGCCGCCGCTCCGAGTACCACTCGGTACGCTCGGCGTCCTCGCACTCCAGCAGGAGTCGCAGCAGCGGCACGTCACCGTCCCGGCGGTCGTACTGGGCCGCCCGCAGTACGCCCGCTCGCAGCACGGGATCCTCGGCCACCTCCACCCGCGCGCCGGGGGCGCCGGAGCGCATCCGCTCCAGCGCCGCCCGTCCCGGGCCCAGGACGACATCGCGCAGGGGCCGGCGCAGGGACTCGTCCAGCCGGTACGCGCAGAGCTCCAGGGAGTTGAGCAGGACGTGGTCGGGTTCGGTGCGCCGGGCGGCCGAAGCCGACCGGGCGACGAGCTCGGGCAAAGGCCGGTCCGGCAGGCCCAGACCGCTGAGCAACGCCGCCCGCTGCGCGTCCAGTTCGGGGGCGAACTCCTCCCGTGCCGCGTCGTCCGCCGCCCGCACCAGGGCGAGCAGGCCCACCTCGTCCAGTTCGGCGGAGAGGTCCTCGCACCACCAGGGCAGCCGTACGAGCATCTCGAGCGCCTCGCCGACACTGTCGGCGAGCAGTACGGCGTCCCCCTCGGAGGAGGCATGGAGCACGGCCGTTCCGCCGCACAGGAAGAACGTGCCGCCGGTGTCGTCACCGGCGATCGGCTCCAGCGACGCGCCGGACGCCAGGTGCACCGCTTCGACGTGGTAAGCCCGGCCCACGTCGAAGTTGAAGGGTAAGGCGGCCAGTTCGGCCAGATCCGGGCGGGCGCGCAAGAGCTCCAGCATGCGGTCGGTCATGAGACCGAACCCTAACGATCACCCCGTCGACCCTCGTGTACCGGTGCGCAAGGCGGCAATGAACCAGGAGAAGACCGGTGCCAGGCTCGGCGGCACCGGCCACCGTACGGAGACCTCCCGGTCGAGGACCTTCCTGATGACAGCAAGGTCCGGTCCGAGATCGCGCAGGGTACGCACGAGATCGAGACGGGTTGCCGCTTCGAGGTCGTACAGCCGGTAGCCGGCCGGGACTTCGGCCGGTCGGCGGCACGATGCCCGCGTCGGAGCAGAAGCGAACGGTCTTCACCGTCAGCCCGGTTCGCCGGGCGAGGTCACCGATCGCGTGGAGCGCGTCACCGTTCATGTTCATGTCCTCACCTTGCTGTCTCCCCCCACGGGAGACGCAAGCGGGAATCTCCCGTCCCCGGTTGTTCCGCAACGGCGCGCCCCGGTGGTCCGGACCCCGGCTTCGGGCAGGGTGGCCCCTGTCGCGTTTGGATGCATCTGTCACCATGGGGAGCGGTCATGCAGGAGTGTCGGCCACTGCGCCCGACGCCGAGGTCCGTATCCGGTCGGCTCCGCAGGCGGTCCGCCGGTCCATTGCCGTGGCTGATCACCCTTGCTGTGGTCTTCGTCGTCGTTCAACTGGCCGTTGTCGTACCGGGGTCGGGACTGGCCTGGGACGAGACCGTCTATGTCAGCCAGGTCGGAGGCAACGCTCCTCCTGCGTTCTTCAGCGCGCCCCGTGCGCGCGGGATCTCCTACTTGGTGGCTCCGGCGGCCGCCCTCACCACCTCCACGACCGTGCTGCGGATCTACCTCGCCCTGCTCTCCGCCGCCGCGCTGGTCGTCGCCCTGTGGATCTGGCGGAAGGTGCTTCCCACGCCCGTACTCGTGTGCGCGGGCGCCTTGTTCGCCGGGTTGTGGCCCACTCTGTTCTACGGCTCGATGGCGATGCCGAATCTCTGGTGCGCCCTGGGAGCCCTGGCCGCTGCCGGCTGGGTCGTGAGAGCCGTGCACGGCGCCGGTGGCCGCGCGGAGCTCGTCGGGGCGGGGACCGCCGTAGCTCTGGTCGCGCTGATGCGCCCCGCCGACGGGGTCTGGCTGACGCTGCCGCTGGTCCTTGCG
Organism: Streptomyces sp. NPDC060035; assembly: GCF_042736635.1. NCBI lineage: Bacteria > Bacillati > Actinomycetota > Actinomycetes > Kitasatosporales > Streptomycetaceae > Streptomyces > Streptomyces sp. NPDC060035. The sequence goes on along the minus strand of NZ_JBHWVO010000001.1, from coordinate 372,926 downwards.
GCGGTGGTGGTGCCCGGTCGGCGGCGGCCCGACATGTGCGCCGCGCTCGTGGTCGGGTTACTGGTGGGCTGCGCACCCTGGGTAGTTGAGGCGTACGCACACTACGGAGGCGTGCGTGCCCGCCTGCACCGGGCCAGCGACATCCAGGGCGGCCTGGGCTGGAACCTGGCCGTCGACGACCAGGTGAGATCCCTGGAGGGGCGCACCCTCTGCCGCCCCTGCGGCATTCCGTTCGCACGCCCGGGAACGGCCGTGTGGTGGGCCGCAGTTCCTGTTCTCACCGTCTGGGGCACGGTGGTCGCTCGCCGCGCGGGCCGGGGCACTGTCGCCCTGGTGGCAACCGCGACCGCGGGGTCGGCGGCCGTGCCGTACCTGTTTCTTATCGAGTACGCCGCACCGCGGTTCCTCCTTCCGGCCTATGCGCTGCTGGCTGTGCCCGTGGCCGAATGCGTCATCCACCTGTTCACACGGGCGCGTGCGCGGGACCCGCGAAGGCGGGTGGGAGTCACGGTGCTGGCCCTGGTCCTCGCCGGTCACCTCGCCGTTCAGCTCCAGGTCCTCAGCAGGGTGGCGGCCAGCAGCCACTCCACGAGCGCCGACTACGCGGCCGTCGCCGGTGCGCTGAACCGGCTGGGGGTCCGTCCGCCGTGCGTGGTCAGCGGGGAACAGGCGGTCCCGATCGCGTACTACGCAGGCTGCTCCTCGCGTCAGACCAGCGGGCACGACGCGAGCATCGCCCCCGGGGCCATCCGGGCCGCCGCCCGCCGGATGCCGGTGGCCGTCCTCGTGACAGGCCGTACCGAGCCACCCGCCTACGCCCGCGGATGGCGCTCCGTCCCCCTGCCGCATACCCGTGGGGCCGGGCCGTACCGGGGCCTCCTGCCGTGGCTGGACACCCCTTCGGATGCGGCCGTCGCGGGGCCGTCGGGCTACGGGGCCGCACCCAGCCTCGACTCGATCCACCTGACCCCGAAGCGCACGACATCGTCGGCTTCGAACAGGTAGCTGCCGGCCGCGCCGACCTGGCCCCGGCGGCCGATCCCGGCGGCCAGCATGTCCTCGATCATGGCCTCGAACGGATCCTGGCCCTCGGACACGACGGAGGAGTAGTCGAAGGCGCCGTGCTCCGAGTCGATGTCGCGGAACCGCCGCCAGACCCGCTGCCCGCCGAAGCGGATGGGCTGCTCGTAGTCCACGAACCGCTTGCCCGGTGCCACGGCGAGCGCCTCGGCATGGTGCAGGAGCGTGAGGGTGTCCAGCGGGGCGCCCAGGAGAAGGACCCGGCCACCCAGGGTGACCAGCTTCGCCAACGGGCTGCCGGGTCCGTGCGGGTCGTCCCAGGGGTGGTCGGCCATCAACGCCGTTGCAGCGGCGCCGAGTGCGGCGAAGCTCGCGTCGGGGTGGCGGCTGCGGACGGCGCCCGGGCGGCGGCGCAGTGCCTCCGGCAGACGGCCGAAGCCGTGGTCCGCCTCGCTCAGTTCGGGGTCGTACGCGGGATGCTCCGCGCGAACCGCGTCCTGCCACGCCTGCGGCCAGTCGGTGAAACCGTAGGGCGGGGCGTCGTTCCAGCCACAGGTCACCATCAGGGTTCCGCGGTCCCCGACGACCTCGCCGAGTGCGTCGATGATCGACTGAGGGCCGCCTGCCACGTATCCGATGGCGGACATCCGCGTATGGAACATCACGATGTCGCCGTCGGTGAGGCCGAGCGCGGTCAGGTCCCCGACGAGCCGACCGCGGGTGACGGGGCCGTGTGTACGCCGGAGTGAGGCCAGGTCGTCCATGGACGCGAAGATATCCGTCGCCCGGGAAGGGCGGGGTGATACGCGCTAGGGTCGGCGTGTGACTGCCGGGTCGGCCATGGGCCATGTACGAGAGAGGCGCCCGGCCTTGGCATGACCGCGTGGCGGGCGCGAGCCCCGCCCCTCCTCCGTGTCGTCCGTCCGGCGCCCGCGCGCCACCGTCCCAACGGAACCGATGACCCGGAGTTGCCGCAGATGCTTAGCCAGCACACACCCGAGCAGGGTGTCACCACCGTCCAGCTGAACCACACCGCCGTGTACGCGACGGACCGGAGCCTGTCGGCCGAGTTCATGGCCGCGATCCTGGGCCTGGAGGTGGGCGCCCCGTTCGGCCCGTTCCTGCCCGTCGATCTCGGCAACGGCGTGACGCTCGACTACTACGAGAAGCGGGACGAGCCGGTCCAGGCACAGCACTATGCCTTCCTCGTGCCCGACGCGCAGTTCGACTCCATGATCGGCCGCCTCCAGACGCTCGACGTCACCTACTACGCGGATCCCAACCACACCGAACCCGGCCATATCAACCGGCTCTTCGGAGGTCGTGGTGCGTACTTCGACGACCCCGACGGCCACAACATGGAGATCATGACCCGGCCCTACGCCCGGCCGTAGGAGACCGCGGGCCATGTTCCGTCGCTCCGACGCAGGGCGGGGCCCGGTCGACCATGAAGCGGACCATCTCGCGTGACTCCCGGCGCAGGGCGGCTGCCCACGCGTCCTGTGCCGGGTGCGGGGCCGGATATGGCCGCCCTCGTGGGCGCGGTCCGCGAAGTCGGCAGATTCCCGGTCCACTTCGATGCCGGCCCTCTCCGCGAGTGCCGGCGCCGTGGCGGCAAAGCCGTCCGACAGGGCGAGCATGACGCCGTGGCTGTTTCTGCGGTGCCATTGCGGCCGGGCGTGGACGAACGCCGCGAAGCCGTCGGGGTCGATCCGGGATTCGTCGGCCTGTACGGCGTCGATGCCGGACGGCAGGTCCAGTTCGGCTTCGTGGACCGCGACATGACGCATGAACAGCCGGGAGGGCCCGTTCGACGGGTTCCACAGAGTCCCGTCGCCCATGTCGTAGGACTGGCTCACTGCGGAGCCTTCCTGCTTCTGCTGGTCCCGTGGACCGTAGTCGGCGGCACAGCGCGGCGAACCGTCAGGGAGTGACGAGCACCTTGAGCGACTCCCGCCGGTCCATGGCGCGGTAACCCTCGGCCACCTGGTCCAGGGACACCGTACGGTCGAAGACCCGCCCGGGGTCCACCGTGCCGTCCAGCACGGCGGGCAGCAGCTCGTCGATGTAGGCGCGCACCGGGGCCGGGCCGCCGGTGAGGGTGACGTTCGGGCCGAACAGGCTGCCGAAGCCGACCGCCGCGTCCTCGTACTGCGGTACGCCGACCCGGCTGATCACGCCGCCCGGCCGGACGGCGCCGACGGCCATGTCATAGGCGGGCATGTGGCCCACAGCCTCCAGCACCGTGTGGGTGCCCTGGCCTCGGGTCAGCTCGCGCACCTTCTCGATGCCCTCCTCACCGCGCTCGGCGACCACGTCCGTGGCGCCGAAGAAGCGGCCGAGGTCGGTGCGGTCCTTGTGCCGGCCCATCAGGATGATCCGCTCGGCACCCAGCTGCTTCGCGGACAGGACGGCCATCAGGCCGACCGCGCCGTCGCCGATCACCGTGACGGTGGTGCGCGGGTTGACGCGGGCCTGCTTGGCGGCGTGGTAGCCGGTGCCGTACACGTCCGCCAGAGTCAGCAGGGACGGCAGGAGCGGGGAGTCCTCGCCGACGGGCAGCCTGACCAGGGTGCCCTGGGCCTGCGGGACACGTACCGCCTCCGCCTGGGCGCCGCCGACGCCACCGGAAGCGAAGAACCCGCCGTGCGGGCAGGAGGTGTGCAGGCCCTCCTGGCACAGGTCACACGTGTTGTCCGCGTAGGCGAACGGTGCCACGACGAGGTCGCCGCGCCGGAGGCCGGAGACGTCCGCGCCCAGGTCCTCCACGACGCCGAGGAACTCGTGGCCCATCGGGGCCGGACCGTCGGAGGCGGTCATGGTGCGGAAGGGGTGCAGGTCGCTGCCGCAGACGCAGGACCGAACGATGCGTACGACCGCGTCGGTCGGCTGCTGGAGGGCCGGGTCCGGCGCGTTCTCCACGCGCACGTCACCGGCGCCGTACAGGAATGTTGCTCGCATGAGGGGGGTCTCTCTTTTCGCGTGATGCTCAAGGGGAGGGCACGAGATCCCGGGACAGGTGCCGGGCGCCGTCCGGTGTCAGCGGTTGCTGGTGCGCGAGCCGCCGTACTGCTCGTCGGTGACCTTCTCCAGCCACGTGGTCTCCGGACGGTCGTCCCCGAGGCCCTCCCACAGCGCCAGGTGCTCCATGAAACGGTCCGGGGTGGAGCCGTGCCAGTGCTCCTCACCGGGCGGGCAGGTCACGGTGTCCCCGGGGTGCGCCTCGATGACCGTGCCGTCCCGGGTACCGATCAGCGCGATCCCCGACACGATGTGCAGGGTCTGGCCGACGGCGTGGTGGTGCCAGGCTGTGTGGGCGCCGGGGGAGAAGCGGACCATGTTGGCACGCATCCGGGAAGGCTCCTGGCCGGTGTGAATGACGTCGAACCACACGTCGCCGGTGAACCATTCGGCCGGGGCCTTTGTGGTGGGCTGCTGCGTCACCATTTCCATGGGTGCCTTCTCCTTCGGAACGAGACTGCCGACCGATGCTGCCGGCCGTTCGACCAAGGTTTGCACGCGGCTGCGCGCTCGCAAAGGGGAGAGTTTCCTCCTGGGAGAGAAACATCCTGGGAAGAAACTCTCCCCCTCTCACAGCGGCCGACCGGTGCCAGACTGGAGCACATGACGTCCGACGCGCATCTGAACGAGCTGGGCGAGTTCCTCAAGGCCCGCCGCAGCGAGCTCAGCCCTCGCACCGTGGGTCTGCCCGAGAGCGGTGGCCCCCGCAGGGTCGCTGGACTGCGCAGGGAGGAGGTCGCCCAGCTGGCCTCGATCTCCACCGACTACTACACCCGTCTGGAGCAGGGGCGCATCCAGGCGTCCACCCCTGTGCTGGGCGCTCTCGCCCAGGCCCTGCATCTCGACGACGACCAGCGCGACTATCTCTTCGGCCTCGCAGGAAAGGAATCCTCGCGGCCGCGACGGCGTGCGCGACAGAAGGTGCAACCGCAACTGCGGCGGCTCCTGGACGACCTCAGTGCCACGCCGGCCATTGTCATGGGACGCCGTATGGACGTCATCGCATGGAATTCACTGGCCGCCACCCTGGTCACGGATTTCGGCAAGGTTCCGGAAAAGCAGCGGAACTACGTCCGGATTCTCTTTACGGATCCCGCCATGCGGACGCTGTACGCCGACTGGGAGACCGTGGCCCGCACCTGCGTCGCCCAGCTGCGTATGGAGGCCGCCAAGTATCCCGACGACCCCCGGCTCACCGCCCTCGTGGGGGAGCTCTCCGTCCAGGATCCGGACTTCCGGCAGTGGTGGGCCGCCCACCAGGTCGCCACCCTCAGCGTGGGCACCAAGGCGTTCCACCACCCGATCGCCGGTGAGCTGTCACTGGACTGGGACACGCTCACCGCCACCACCGACCCCGACCAGCAACTCGTCGTCTGGACCGCGGAGCCCGGCACACCCTCCCACGACGGACTGCGCATCCTCGCCTCCTGGGCCGCCGACCACCGGCCCGCCCCCGACACCGCCGGCTGAGGGCCGAGGCCCGGGAACGTGCCCGACCTCGTTCAAGCCGTCGGACGGGCCCACTGGGAATGCAGCCCGGCGAGGGCAAGATCGTCTCACTCGTCGTACCGGTGCTCTCGGGCCCGGTGAGACGGCGGGCAACATGCTCACCAGCCGGACGTACGGCGGGCTGGCAAAGCTCTTGGAGGCGCTCCGCGCGCACGACACCCGCATCGTCGAGCAGTTGGCGGAGCAGCAGGCCCCAAGCCATCCCCAAGAGCCGCGAGCTTGGAGATGAAGGCGAGGAGCCGGGCGCAGCGTGGGAGGGCGTGAGCGGCGCGGGCAAGGGGCTGCGCTGAAGTTCTCCACGCCCCGCGGCCCGCCGCGCCGACTGGGTTCAACCACCTGCGCGTCCTCAACCCCGAACACGAGCACTGGCGGCGGGGTGTGGAAGCCTCCGTCATCGACAACCGGCTCCACGGCGCCCTGCGGGTGCCGTTCACGTTCCGCGTCCCAGGACCGGGTCGCGGCGGTAGTAGCCGCAACCTGCGCACTGGAAGCGGATGAGGCAGGAGCTGCCGCCTGCTTTGGCGTTGCTGGGTTCGGTGCGGCCGCCGTAGTGAACTGCGACCGAGCACAGTTCGTAAGCGGCGTCGGAGCAGGGGCTGGGCCGGCCGTTGCTGCTCGCGGCGATCTCTCCAGGTGCGGATGGCCTGGGTGGTGGGGCGGAGACACCCGGCAATGCCGGCGGAGGCCACTGATGGGCGGTCTCCGTCGGCTTTCCCGCGTTCTGCCTTCGCCAGCTCGGCCAAACAGGGCCTCGTTGTGGCCGCTCAGGAAGAGTCGCTGGTCCGGTCGAAGCGGCGCGGGCCGCCGGGGCGCGGGTCTTTCCCGCTGGGAACCGGTTCTCAGTAGGCGACGACCGAGTTGTTCGCGACGTCCACCCGGTGGTTACCGCTTGCCAGTTCAGGAATGCTTCCCTCTTCGACTTCTGTCTCGAAGACCGACTGGCCTTCTCCGACTGAGACCACTGCCTTCACATCCTTCGAGGGTCGCGCCACCGCGACTATGCGGCCGATCTCGTCGTGAACGATGGAGACGCTCACCTTGGCCATTTCACCCACCGGCTCTCTTTCTAGAGCGACTCGACCTGTGCGAGGAGATGCACGTTGCAGGAGTTGAACGGCGCGTTGTTCCGCATGTAAACCTTGTAGGCTTTCGTTCCGTCGACATGCTCGAACGACTCGCCCTGCGTGAGAGTCGCATGCCCTACTGGGTAGGGAACTCCCGCTCCGGTCCCTGGAAATACGACGATACTGAACGCAACCGCCTGCTTGCTGTTGAACCCGTGAATGAACCAGTTGAAGGTTCCATTGGACGCTATCGAGGTCCACCCGATGTCAAAAACGGCCATGGCTCGACCTTCCGAAATCTCTCGCACCCGCAGCGGCCCCACCGCCGCACTGAGGTAGCGGTGAACTCGACTTCGTCAGCGAGAGGATGAATGGCTATGCATGCGCTGTAGCGGTGTTTCGGAGCAGACATCCACATGCCCGCATCCGTACCTCTTCACAGCCAGGCACTGTCGTGTTTCATCTCTCATCATCGCTCCCGTATGCGCGGCGCGCCACTGCGAGCGCGGGCTTCCAGTTCCGCCGCGGCCGACCGCGTGGCTGTTCGAAAGACATGCCTCGTCACGCTCATAGGGCCTGGTTCCGATGCCCAGTTGGGCAGCGGGCGGCGGGGCGGCGTGATGTCCAGAGATTGAGCAGCAGGTTGCACCCCGAGCCCCGCCGGAAGCGGGTGAAGCGCGATGGCGTGTTCATTCACAGCGAGATGACGGCACGCAGGCCATCGATGCCCGCTTATGAACGACGACTTCTACCGACGGGACGCCGACTGCGAGTCCTGAGACTGCATCAAACTCCATCCAAAGAGCTCGTGCATGGTTGGCGGTGGCGCGTCGAGTCGTTGATTGTTGATCACGTTCTTTATGGTGGGGGAACCGGGCGCGTGCAGCCATTGTCCGAATCCGGCGGATCACCGGGATGACCTCCGATACGTGATTGCTGAACTCAGCGCAGGGATCGGCCCGTTGTGCCACGAGTGACATCAGGCCGCACTGGCCTCGAGGGCCCCGTCACCGAGCCGCGGGCGCGACGCGAAGCACAAACTGGTCGTCATCGAACGCCTGCGGCAATCTCCGCCACGGCGCAACCCACGACGTGCCGGCCTGCTGGTTCGGCGTAGATCGCTCCACCACCACGCGTGCAATCGGTGAAGTGCGCCCCTGCCGGCGCAGCGGAGCTGCACCGGCGCGGCCGATCTGCGGCTGCGCTCGATCACCGAGATCAACGACCACCTCGGTGCGAGCGGCCGGACCGGGAACATCGACGGCACCGAGATTCGCGTCCGAGGCCCGCCGCCGGGCGGAGGGACCAGGAGAAGTGACTCTCCGGCAAGAACAAGCAGAACACCGTCAAGTCCATGGGTCCTCACGGATACCGAAGGACGTCTGCTGTTCTGCAGCGGGCTGAACCAGCCGGCTGCCGTGTGAACCGCTCCGCATCTCGCAGGTCACGGGGCGCCGGGCCGGGGCCGCCGGAGGGCCTGGGCCGACCGGGTGACTACGCGCTTGTGGTGCCGGGCTCGACGGGTTCGATCACATAGCGTGATCGAGAGTCTTGACCGTACGGCTCGGCCTCGGGGAGCCTGCCGGGCTTTGGAGGAGTGCAATGACCATGGCTGCCGCGCTGTCCGCGCTCACCGGCGGCTTCGCGCTCGAGCCCGATCACCACCGTGCCAGGTCGGTGGCTCCTGAGTGACCAAGGCTGGGTGCCCTTCCACAAGCCGAGGGCAGCCCACCGGGACGGCACGGATCTTCCGCACCCCCGGCCGGCGAACGTGCCGCACGCGGGCATGGAGAACGACCGGGCAGGGCCGTCGTCTAGCCGTGCCTGCTCGGTTCTCGTCTCGGAGTCCGTGCAACGACCGAGAGGAAATGAATGAAGCGAACGGATTCTCCTCGTCGTGAAGAGCGCGCCGAGGTGCAGCCGGTGAGGATCTGGCGAAATGCACTGTCGCGGCAGGACTGCCGCGCCGCCGCCGAGGCCATGGCTCGCTCGACAACCGTTGCAGGCGCTGTGCTACGCCGCAGCAGCGACATGATCGACCCGAGCATGCGCAGATGTTCGGAGCACCAGCTGGCGGCAGATCAGTCGATGCCTGTCATCACCGCCATGCGGACGGTCGCAGGGGAGGCCATTGAGGGTGCGGGATGGAGAGGGGCGGCGCTGGACGGCCCAAAGTTCTGCAGTTACTCCGAACGCGACTTCTTCCGGGCACACCGGGACCGTTCCGATGATCACCTGGATCCGGCTGTGGTGTGCAGTCGACGCCTGTCGATCGTCTGTCTTCTGAATGACGCAACGTCACACGACGGCCTGCCAACCTTCGACGGCGGAGCGCTGGTCATCTACGTTCCGCAGCCCGACGGCACAGTGGCACCCGAGAGCATCCGGCTGGAAGCCGGATCCATCGTCACCTTCCGCTCCGATCTGCTGCACGAGGTGCGCCCGGTACGGGCAGGCGTGCGGTACTCAGCGGTGGCTTGGCTCCATGACGTGGACGACAACGACGACAATGAGGAGCAGCGATGAACACCCTCCACGGTGAGTCGAACGACCGTCTGGAACTGCGTGTCACCACCGATCTTCTCGGCGAGTTCCGGCCGGAGCTGGCGGCGTTCTTCAGGCAGCTCGGCCTCGGTCACCTCCTCGACGAGGTACTGGTCCCGCTCGCGGCCAGGACCCGCATCAGGGCCGGTGTGGCTTTCGACGAGCGTCCGTGGCCGCCGTCCGGCATCGGGTCGCGGGCCCTGCGCGCCGTGGCGGTCGCGGTGGTCGGTGAGGACGGGCAGTCGCTGTTCACCCCGGTGTTCCTGTCCGCACGGCACGCCACCAACGTGGGGTTGGCGGCGGCTATGACAAAGCTCCTCTTCGAGGACCTTGCGGGCGAGGGTGTGGAGTGGGTGTCGTTGTTCGTCAACGAGCGATCGACAGTCGTCTCCGGCGAGCTCGCCGGCGTCGGCTTCGTGCCTCGGCAGGCCCAGGTCCTGACCGATGAGACCGAGTTCCGGGCGTACTCGGCAAGTCCGTCCGCAGCGCTGCAAGGACTCGGGCTGGACAACGTTCGCCTCGGTGACGTGCTGGCCCTCAACCTCGACCGGGCACAGATTTCCCGGCTTACGGGGTTCCATCTCGCGCTCGCCGCGGGGATTGCCGCCCACTGGGCCGGCGACACACGGTGGGCAGACGTATTCCCCGGCTTCGACGAACTCCTGATGATGTCTCCGCCCAGCGGGATCACGGGGACTCCAGGCCCCAGCAAACGCGTTGAAGCCGTGCGCCGACGATGACTCCAACGATCGACATCTTCATCCGGTCCTACCACCGCGATCGGTACTGGCTGGCGCTCGCCCTCCGGTCCATCGCCGTGTTCGCGTCCGGTCATCGCCGGGTCGTCGTGGTCGTTCCCCGATCGAGTCTTGCGCGCATGGAGCGGTCGGCGATCGAGTCGGAAAGAGTCCACCTGTACACCTGCCGCGACTACGCCGACGACTATCTCGGACAGCAGATCACCAAGCTGAACGCAGACCTCTACACGAATGCCGGTTCGATCCTGCACCTCGACTCGGACCATGTCTTCGTCGCGCCGTGCAACCTGAAAGCCCGCCTGTTCGACCAGGGCAGAGCGCGCATGGCACTCGACTCCGGCAGCGACCGGCCGGAAACGGACGGCTGGCGGCAGTGCCCAACCGCCTTCCTGGGGGAGCCGGTCCGGCCGGACCTGACGGCGCCGCCACCCATGCTCGTCCCCCGCCGCGTGTACTCAGGGCTCCGCGCCTTCTGTCGGGACGCGCACCGCATGTCGATCAGCAGTTATGCGTTCGCCGCCGGAGCGGGCCGGTTCTGCGAGTTCGCGCTCCTGCGCGGCTTCGCCCTGACGCGGGAACCGGAACGGTACCTGTGGGTCGATGCCGCTCGGCACCCTCTGCTGCCGGAGTGCCGGAACTTCTGGAGCCGAGCGCAGACACCCACCTCGGTGGCCGGCAGCCTCCCCCCGGAATTGACCGCCCGCGCCTCGCCGGGAACTTCCACACAAGGGCGGTGAGGCAATCGTGCGGACGTCCGCACCCGTCTCCGTCATCGTCTCCACCTTCCAGGAGGGCGGCCTCCTCGCCGAGACGATCGCATCCGTGGAGAGCGCGGCCGTGCTGCCACGCGAGATCGTCGTCGTCGACGACGGCAGCACGGACCGCAGCTGCGAGCGGGAATGGCCGCCGCGGGTCCGCGTCCTGCGTGGGGACCACGTCGGAGTGGCCGCCGCCCGCAACCGAGGAGCGCAGGCGGCGAGCCAACCCATCGTCGTTTTCCTCGATGCTCACTGCACGGTCGACGGCCGGTGGCTGACACCGCTCGTCGATGCGCTCGAACACGTTCCCGACGCGCTGATCGGGCCCGCCGTGCGGGATTCCTCGGACACCCGCTTCGTAGGCTGCGGAGCCGAGATCGTCGACGCCCTGCTGACCTACCGGTGGCGACCGGCGACCGGAGCCGCACTCGACGAGGTCGGCCTTGTGCCAGGCGGATGCCTTGCAGTGGGACGCGACCAGTTCCTGGCATCGGGTGGCTTCGCAGCCTTCACCGGATTCGGACTCGAAGATGTGGAACTGGGACTGCGGTGGTGGCGCGCGGGATACCCCGTACTCGGCGCACCGGACTCCGTCGTCACCCACCGCTTCCGCACGCTCCCGCCCTACCGGCCGGAGGAGCAGGCGTGGCTCCAGAACATCCTCCGCACGGCACTCCTGCACCTTTCCGGCCCACAACTACAGGCTTCTGTCATGGCGTGCTCACGCTTCTCGACCTTCCCCGGTGCGATCTCCACCGTTCTCTCCGAGTCCTGGGTGCCAACCCATCAGCGGCTTCTCGCATCCGAGGTCCGTGCGACCATCGCCTACCTCGACCGGTGGGCACCCAGGGCCTTCGGCTCCTGACGTCCCCGAACCGGTTGGTTTCCGCGAGCACTCCCACCTCGCGGACTCCGGATCGACGCCTTGGGTAGGGGGCGGAGGGGGTCGCAGCAGGTGTGGCGGAGGGCGGCAGCGATGTCGGTCCGACCGTCCTGGCGGTAGACGCTGACGGCAAGGTTGCGCAGGGAAGCCATGGCGCGGGGCAGGGTGCCGGTGCGGACGGCACCGGAGCCCGTCACTCGCGCTGGTTCAAGGACCTGGTCAACAGGCGGTCGGCTTCCCGGGCAGCTTCCGGTTCGGCCTCGCGGACCTGTCTACAGACCGTCAACCAATCCGGCCAGCGCGGCCGCCAAGGCAGTGAGGCCCGGCCCTGCCGGACCACCCGGTTCGGTCATGTACTGGTCGCGGCGGATCTCGATCATGAGCGCGCTGACCCGGCGGTGCCTCCCGTAGTGCTTCAGCGGCACATAGGCACCGGGGAACGGGCTGTCGAGCCCCGTGCCCCCGAATTCGGCGAACGCCGCCTCGGCCCGGGCCAGCAGGTCGGGCGGTGTGTGAAAGCTGTCGGTGCCCAGGCAGATCGGCGGGCGCGGGCCGGTGCCGTGCAGTTCGTACGGGAGAGCGGTGCTCGGGTAGGAGTGGACGTCGATGATGACCGCGCGCCCCGTGGCGGCCAGCCGTTCGTCGACCGCCGCCGTCATCGCTTGTGCGTACGGATGGAAGTAGCGGTCGAGCAGCGGCTGCGGATCCGTGCCGGGCGCGCGGAGCCGTTGGCGGAAGGTGGTGTGGGTGTAGACCGCACCCATGCCGACGGCCAGCATCTCCTCCCGGTCGTCCGGGAACCGCTCGGGGTCGATGACCAGCCGGGACAGACCGTTGACGAACTGCCAGGGTGCCTGGGCGCAGGCGTCGCGGGCCCGGGCGGCGAGCGCGGCGGTGTGCGAGTCCGTGATGTGGTCGAGCTCCCGCTCCAGCGCTCCGTCGTCGAGCACGATTCCGTCGCGTACATGCTCCGGGACGGCACGGGACGAGTGGGGAACGTGCAGCAGCACCGGCGATCCGGCGGTGCCGGGGACGAGCTGGAACGGCTGGGGCTCAGGGCTCACGAGGACGGTCCTTCGGGGTGCATGGGGGACGGGCCTGGCGGGAGGAGGACCAGGCGGGAAGAGGTTCCGGACGAGGGCCACCCTGCGCTGCGCGCGGCCCTCCCCTCACCTGCCCGATTGTCCCCGGTGTCCCCACCGCCCGGATGCGACCACCGGATGGTGGTCGGAAAGGTTCGTGTACGGGTAGTCAGTGCCCCAACTGCTCACCCTCCAGAGCGCGCTGTCCTCCTCCACGACCTCGTTCGTCCACCCGGACGGCTTCCCGTGCTCGGCGTCGGTGCAGGAGGTGACCCGTGGCTACCGGCCTGCGGCTCACCTTCGTTCGCGCCGGAGGGGACTCAGGAACCGCTGCGGGGCCGGCGAGTTGTGGTTCGCTCGGATCGCTGACGCGGCAGACCTGGTTGTCTGTGATTCTGCACGCCCGGTGCTGATCGATGCGGTGAACCAGGTCTACCCGGTCACGGAGACCACAGACTGCATTGAGCCGACGCGGGGCACACATCCGATGGCGGCAGATCTTCCCGACGCTGACCTGGGAGAACTCGGTGAACAGGGCCGGGTGTTCGTCGCCGTGAGGGCCGCAGCTGTTCACGGCAGACGCAGCAGCGCCTGTTCGCTTGGTACATGGGCGTCACGGTGCTGTGTGTGCCTGCTGTACGCAAGGTGGTCGGCGACGCCTTGAGCATTTTCAGCGTTGCCTCTCCAGGGTGAGGACGGCCTTGGCGATTGACGTCATGTGGTTCGGGCTGATCCGGAATCTTCGGAAGATCCGCCAGGCCCTTCAGCAGTGCCATGCCTTGTTCGACGGGTGCGCGGGACGTGGCCAGTGCCCGGTTGGCGGTCCGCTGTGTAGGGGCAACTGCCCGCCGGGCGGCCGTCTGTGCGCGTGGCCCAGGGGTCGGCGTCCTGGTAGGCGCGGTCGGCCAGGACAGGGACACCTTGGCGTTCGCAGATCCGGGTGATCCGGATGATCCGGCCCCATCGGTGGCCACCCTGAAAACGCTCAGTGAAGGAGCCGTTCGAGGACATGACGGCTGGGACGCCGTATGTGTGGCGTCCGATCCCGTGCAGCATTTTGTAGGTTCCGGAGAGAATTGCGATGTTCCCGCCCTCTCGAGAAGCTCAGCTTCGCGTCGCGTACGGCCGACGATCAGAAACACCGCGATCTTCGATCGTCCGCAGAGCGCCACATGCAACGGGGCAGAATGGGTGCGTCGGTCCGCGTAGGTGTGGTCGAAGAGCCGGATTCTCGGGGTCCGCTCAGGTGGTGAGAACGGAGTCGTCCTGAGGACGTGCGCCGGGCAACTGGTGGCGTGCGGCGACAAGAGCTGCATCGATATCGCGTGTGCCGGTGGACACGCAGAGCGTATAGGCGATGTCACCCATCCGTTGCCGGACTTCCTCATTCCCATTTTCTGCGTGCAAAATGCGCAGGGTGTCGTACTGTTCGATGAGGTTCCGCAGCATTGCGGGGTGGGCCATCAGCACAGAAGTCTCCTTCTCACCGTCACTCACGTGAAGCGTTCGCCACCCCGACTACCCCGGACTCTCCTCGCTATTCCACCCGCGCTCCGGAGCGCGGGCAGGCTTGAGTACGGGTTGTCCCGTAAGACGTGCCTCCACCTCGAAGGATTTCAGCAAAGCCGCTCGCTTCGGCTGCGTCGATCTTTTGGCATCGACGAGCTCGGCTCCATGGAACTGGACGTTCAACGGCACGATCGTCGAGACCGGCACCGACTCCTTACCGGCTCGCCTCCATCCGGGCCCGAGCTGAGGAGACCGCCAAGGCCGGGTGACCGCCCGAGGTGCGACTCGACGGCCCTCCTCAGGGCAGCCCCGGAGGCAAATCAGCTGGCCGGGGCCAGCCCTGAGGACCGGTCACTTTCGCCAGAACAGGTGGTGCGCGACCCCGCTCGGGCTGGGAACGACCTCCAGGTGGAACCGGTCGAGCAGCTCATCGGGGGACTCCCAGAGTCGTACTCCGGATCCGAGCTTCACCGGCGAGACCGCCACGTGCATGGTGTCGACGAGGTCGGCGTCGAGGAACTGCCGGATAGTGGTAGCCCCACCGCCGAGTCGGACGTCCTTGCCCTGCGCCGCCTCCCGGGCCTGCTCGAGGACCGTGGCAGGGTCGCCTTTGACGAAATGGAACGTGGTGTCGGAAAGCGTGAGTGAAGGACGCTCGTGGTGGGTCAGGACGAATACCGGGGTGCGGAACGGGGGCTCGTCACCCCACCAGCCCTGCCACTCATGGTCGTGCCAGGGCCCGCGCTGGGGGCCGAACTTGTTGCGCCCCATGATCTCGGCGCCGATGTTGCGGGCGTAGTCCCGCGTGAAGTAGTCGTCCAGGCCCCGGCTTCCCCCGGGGGCGGTGCGCATGGGCCAGCTCGCCGTGGCGCCGGCCCAGGCGAACAGCCTCTCGGGCTCGACATGACCGAATGGCCTCTCGAGGGTCTGGTCCTCACCGGCACCGATCCCGTCACTCGAGACGCTGAAGTTCTGGACTCTCAGTAGCTGAGCCACGTGCTCCTCCTCCTGTGTTGCCGACAACGGTGGTGAGACTTGACGGGCCGCGAAAACTCATCGCTGAGTCCCCGAACGGTCAGAAGCGGGGCTACCGAGCCTTTCGCTGTCCACTCGGTCCTCGAGGAGGCTTGAAGGAGCGGTCACAGACGGCGGGCGGACCATGCAGCGCCGTCATTTCTCGGGTTCTGGCGCAACTCCGTCACGACGTTGCCGTGAGTCACGCTCAGAGGCCGACGGAAGGCGCAACCAGCCGACCAAAACGAAGGTTGGTTCCACGGACGTCAGGAGTAAACGATGGGGCAGCCGCGCCGGACCGAGTGCTGGGAAGCGCGCAGAAACAGTGCGACGTAGAAGGCGGTATCCAGGTCGTCGCTCCACCGTCCCGGTCGTGCAGCGGCCAGTTCCTTCGCTTCTCCGTCCCTGAACCACATGGTCAGGTCGAGGTTGTCACACATCGATGGGGTCTCAGCCGGTAGGTTGATGGCCGCCGCCAATCTCTCTGCGATGGCCAACACTTGAGGGGCGCCGGCGACCATGGTCGACGACTCCGAATAGCTGGTGTCGATGGGCAACCAGATCTCCTCGTCGAGCGACAGCGGCACCAGCACCGTCCAGCCGCAGACAGTCTCCACTTCCTCACGTGACAGGTGTGCCTGACACAGCGCGCCAAAACCGTCCATCGAGGGGACCAGCTTCTCCTCGAAGGCCTGCCCCGAACCGCGAACAAAGTCGGCCTCCTCGGGTACGGACTCGTACGGCGGAACACCTCGCTGCCTCAGCTCTTGGTTCAGCGCTGAGGCGACTTCCCCCCACCCGTCCTCGTCCTCACCGAACCATTCCTCCGCGCCGACACTGACCAGATATACGCCCATGGTCGGAACGTACAGCGCACCACTGACACCCTGGACGCCTGATGGGATTGTCGAACGGGTCGTCGACCTTCGGCTCGGTGACGGGCCGGGCTGCATCCGGCGTGAGGACCCGCAGGCATTCACGGTGGTCTGCGACACAACGCTCGGCGGCCTCGCTCAGGTTGGGCCGGTCCACCCATCACTATTCCGTGACGGCGCTGCCGGAGGGACGGGCTGCGTCCAGCCCGGGTAGCCGCCGGGCCGATCGCAGCACCACGTCACATCCGCCTCAGTGAGGTGTGTGTCCGGTGCGATCTCCGCTCCGACACCCGGCACCGCCGATGTAGTACGCGTTGAGGTAGTTCGGACCTGCACCCGGCAGCTGCGTGCGGCCGGGGCTGACGCAGAGATGGAAGTCGTTCGCGCTGCCGCCCCCTCTGACGTCGACATGGATACGCACCGTCGTCTCTCCGCAGTGGTTGTATGCGGCGAACCGAGACTCTCGGACGCTGTACCGGAAGAAGCCGCACGGTGCGGCAGAGCTCGCACCTGCCTGCCGTGCTTCCGGAGCACCGACGGATTCGGCGGAAGACGGACCCGCGGACATCACCATTGCAGTTGCGATGAGCGCGCTTGACGCTACAGCGAACGCGGCTCGAGGAGAATTGGTCAGGGAGAGCTTCACGAACATTCCTTACGGCGAGCCATAACGATGGACGACCAGCTGATTGACTTCGCCGGCTTCACGACACCGACTGCGCCGCGCCTCGCTGGCAGAAACACCTTAACTCCACGTATGTCCATCGTGGCTTTATGTCACTGAATCGAGTGGTGGGACCGGGTGCCGTGCCCAGGGTTGTCCCGTAACTGCTGTTCACGGTGAGATGATCTTGTGGTGGCCAGAGCAATCACGGCGTCGGAGCCGTCCTGGCAAGCCCCGTTCACCGGACTGAGCCCGCGGCGGTTCGGCAAGCTGATGACAGCGATGCGGCGTGAGGGTGCGGACCTGGTACCAAGGGCCGGTCGTGGAGCCTGACGCTGGAGGGCCGGATCCTGCTGGGCCGTGTCTCCTTGGCGAGTGGACCAGTTGGGGGCTGTCCACTGTGCGGGGCGACTTGATCGAGTCTTGATGCAGCTCATCCAGTTTGTAGCCGGGCTGTTCTCAGCCGAAGGGCGGGGCCACAATGATCACGTGGACGGACAGGACTCGGCTCAGCGGGCGGAAAACGACCGGATCATCGATCCGCTGAAGACGAACATGCCCAAGGCCGGGGACCTCAGCTTCGAGGCGATCCAGCAGCTGGGGAACCCGGTGCCGCTACTGGTGCAAAACGAGGGTAAGGATCATTTGCAGCTGTGGCTCGAGCCGTTCGGGCAGGACTACTGGCTGAAGCCCGGGGAAGCTGTGTACATCACCTCGTACGGGACGTGGAATGACCACCCGTTCGAGACGATCCACGAGACCGACTGTCTCACCGTCTGGGCCACGTCCTGGTTCGCGACGGTCTCTGACTGCGACGGCAACGAATTCCCCCCAGGCCGCAGGGAGCCCGCCTGAGTCGTCAGTGTCGGGTCCAGGCGAGGATCGCGGCAAGGTGGAGCGCGGCCTGGTAGGCGATAGCGTCGGCCCTCGCCGGGAAGGCGGGCAGGGCGCCCAGGGCTTCGGCGTATTCGGGTGGCGTCCGATGTGTGCTCAAGGGGAGGCCGACTTCGGCAGGATCAAGGCGGTTCGCCCAACCGTCATGCCATGGCAGGGAGCGGCTGCGTCCCGCCACGGTGCGAAACCGCCGCCCATCCTCCGCCTCAAGCCTTGCTTTACCTATCGAAAGTCGATAGATTTCCATCGCAACTCGATGGAGGAATGGGTCATGGGAAAGCTGACAGTGCGCGCGCTTCGCGCCGTGCTCGTGGTGGTGCTCGCCGGCACCGTGTTTGTCCAGGCGTTGATGGTGTGGGTGTTGGCCAGCGGGAGCGACCCGGAGGACGGGTCGCTCCCGCTGACCCCGCTGCGCGTGAGCATGATCCTGGGCATGGTGTCGGCCCAGGTCGCGCTGGTCTGCGTATGGCGGCTGGTGACGATGGTGCGACGCGGAACCGTGTTCTCCCACACCGCCTTCCGGCACGTGGACGTCATGATCGGCGCGATCGTGGCGGTTGCCCTCGTGTGGTTCGCGGTCACGGTCCTCAATGCGCCGGGCCAGCGGGCCGACCCGGGCGTCACCGTCATCATGGGCGGGATCGGCGTGGCCATCCTGGGGGTCGCGCTCATCGTGCTCGTGCTGCGGACGCTGCTCGCCCAGGCCGTCGCGCGCGATGTCGAAGCGGCGCGGATGCAGGCCGAGTTGGACGAGGTGATCTGATGCCGATCACCGTCGACATCGACGTGATGCTGGCCAGGCGGAAGATGTCCGTGGGCGAGCTCGCGGACCGTGTAGGGATCACGCCGGCCAACCTGGCGGTACTCAAGAACGGCCGCGCCAAGGCGGTGCGCTTTGCGACGCTTGCCGCGCTCTGCGAGGTGCTCAAGTGCCAGCCGGGCGACCTGCTGCGCTGGGAGGCCGAGGACGCCGCGGACGGATGACGCACACCAGGGCGGGCGTGAAAACGCCTGGTACCACCGGCCCGTGACGCGGCATGTGGACCGCACGGACGTGGATCGCCGATCACCCGCAACCTCGTCCCGACCCCGTTGGGTGGATTCCGGTCGACCTGCACCGCACCGTCCTGGGTGACGATCGCGACCTGCGAACGTGCCCCCACGCCGATCCATCGGCGCCCTTCGCCTCGCCGGGAAGAGCAGCATCGCCGCCGGCCTCCGGCGCAACGCCCGCGACGCCATGCCGACCGCTTGCCCTCCTCGGACTCGCATGATCACGAAGCGGACGTCACGCGGCTACGCCGAAGCCCTGCGGCAGGGCCGACCATCGACTCACGCCGGCCGATGAGTCGCCCTTGCCCGGGCGCTCAGGGGATGACCACAGGTACACACTTCCCCTTCGTGGCCCGGTAGTCCTGGCCCCAGTTCGGGTGGAGACTTTTGCTCTGCGGTCCCAAGGGCGCACCCGGAGCGCTCGCCGCTCCGGTCAGCGGAGGGTCGCGTACACGATGAGGTTGTCCACCGGGTGCCCCTCGGCGTCGAACGTGCCGTCGCACGTGATGAGCCGGAGCACGCGGTCGCTGGTCTCTCCGTAGACCTTCTCGGTGGGGAACGCGTTCTTGCTGACGGTCTCGGTGCCCGTGACCGTGAAGTGGGTCTGTTCACCGAGCCCGTTGAGGACGGCGATGTCCGCACCCTTGGCGATCTTCTTCAGGTCGTGGAAGACAGCCTTGCCGAACCGGGTGTCGTTGTGACCGATGACCACGGCGGCGCCCGGCTCGCCGGGAACGGCCCCGCCCGCGTACCAGCCCGCCGTCATGCCCTTGTCCGCGGGCGGAACCTCCACGGTGCCGTCCGCGTTGAGCCCCAGCCGCATCAGCTGACTCGTCACCCCGATCGAGGGAATGGTGACCTGCGCGGGAGCCGGTGCTTTCGGGGATTGCGTCGTCTTCGGTCGTTCCGCCGCCGCGGAGACCGACGTCGAGTCGGCGGGGGGCTGCGATGCGCCGGAGGACGAGCAGCCGGTGAGCGGGGCCAGGATCAGAACAGCGGCGGCAGAGGGTATGGCGGCTCGCCGGAATGCTTGCGCGGTACGGGACATGGTGGCTCCGGGCGTAGAGGCTCAGGTGGAACAGCGGGTGGCGCCGCCCCGTCACGCGGAGCGGCGCCACCCGGTGGCAGGTCAGCCGTTGCGGTGTGCGGCGGAGCGGCGGCGCAGCACGAACGTGCCGGCGCCGGCCAGCAGGACCGCCCCTGCCGCCGAGCCGTACAGCGCGGTGCTGCCGCCCGTCTCTGTGGCCGTACGCTCACCGGCGGCGACGCCGCCCCGCGGCGCCACCCTGGGTCCGGGCGCCTCGGCCGGAGTCGGCACCTCGGAGGGCTTGGCCTCTTCGGGCGCGGGGCTGGGTGTGGCGGTGCGCTCGGCGGCAGGTGCCACCGGCGTGGGAGTGGCATCGTCCGCGACGGCCACGGCGGACGGGACGATGACCGCGCCTGCCGCGACGGCGGTGAGCACTGCGGTGCGCAGGGTCGAACGAGGGGACATGTGAAGGACTCCGATTCCAGCTCGGCCTTGGTGGGGCCCACGCGCGAATGCGCATCGGGCGCCGGGCATGCCGACAGACTGGAGTGAAGTTATGAGGAAGCTGTCAGGACGCTGTGTTCATCGCATCAGGGCCGCACTCGTCGCATCAGGCCCGCGCTCCTCGCGGGCGACGACGGGCCTCATCGCAGCGCAGCCGATTCCCCTGCGTCGGGGACCGCCGGTGGCAGCCGCAGAGTGAAGACCGATCCCTCACCCACGGTGCTGACCACGTCGGCCGTCCCGCCATGCGCCTCGGCGAGCTTGCGGACGATGGCCAGGCCCAGTCCGCTGCCTCCGGTGCGTCGGCTGCGGGACTTCTCGGCGCGCCAGAAGCGGTCGAAGACGTAACGCAGATCCTCCGGCGGGATACCGCTGCCGGTGTCGGCGACCTCCAGGGCCACCCCTTCCCCGGACCCGGTGGCGTACGCGCGCAGCGTCACATGTCCGCCCGCCGGGGTGTGGCGTACGGCGTTGGAGACCAGGTTGCCCATGGCCTGACGCAGCCGTACCGGATCGGCGTTGAGCGCCGGAACGGGTGCCCCGGCAGCGGAGGCGGCCACCGTCAGGCCGACCTCCGCCGCGTCGGCCTGAGCCTGGTGGGCCGCCGCGACATGGGCGAGCAGTTCGTCGATCCGTACCGGCTCGGGGTGCAGGCGCAGTACCCCCGCATCCGCCGCCGACAGGTCCTGCAGGTCGTCGATGATGTGCTGCAGTTGCACCGCCTCCTCGAGGAGCGAGGAGATGAACGTGGCGTCGGGATCGGCGATCCCGTCCTGTGCGCCCTCCAGCCAGCCGCGGATATTGCTCAACGGGGTGCGCAGCTCGTGGGCGACGTCGCTGACCATCACCTTGCGCTGTTCCTCCAGCCGTGCGCGGTGCGCCGACATGTCGTTGAAGGCGGCGGCCAGCCGGCCGATCTCGTTGTCCGCGGTGACCACCACGGGCGCCGAGTCCTCGCCGTCGCGCATCCGTTGCGCGGCTCCTGTGAGCGCGTGCAGCGGGCGTACCAGCCGGGCCCCGGCGAGCACGGAAGCGCCCACGGTGAGCGCGAGCACGAGTGCGGCGACCCCCGTGATCCTTGCCGTGTTCGCCGGTGACAGGTCGAAACCGGGAACGGCGCCGCCGCCAGGGTCGCTGATGAACAGCAGTGCGGGCGGGGCGACATAGGAGCTGAGCTGTTCCCGGCGGGCGACGGCGACGCACGAGGCGATGGCCCGGTCGTTCTCACTGGTGAGGGCCGTGGGCGAGGGGGACGGAGTCGGAGTCGGAGCCGGCCGGACCTCCTGGGGGATGTGGCTCCGCACCGGCGACGGCTCGGCTGTTTCCGAGGCCGGGACGGGCTCGCCCTCCGTACCCCACGAGAGGTCGAGACCGAGCTGTACGGGCTCACGGCTCTGACGGCTCAGACAGGCGTTGGCCAGCCGGCTCAGAGCGCTGAGCGCCTCCACCTCGGTCGGGGTCGGGCTGTCCAGAGCTTCCGTCGTGCACCGGGTGCCCTGCAGGCGGTCGGGATCGTTGCCCACGACCTGGATACCGGGCCGCCCGCTCGGCCCCTCCACGACGTCCGAGGCGATGCCGGACCGATTGAGGCACCGTGTGATTTCTGCGGCGGTGCGTCGCAGCGACGCACGCTCGGTGTCGGGAAGACGGAACGGTCCCACGGCGCGGGGGTCGACACGGTCGCTGCGGGATCTTGCATCCACGTCGGTCGTCACGGATCCGGCCCCGGACGACAGGCCGGCGTCCACGGACATGGGGTCCACGACCGCCGATGCCTGGGGCGGCAGGGCCGGCGGGGGAGGGGAACCGACTGCGGAGTCGGCGAGGATCCCCCGGCTCTGCGTCGTCAGCGTGATCCGCCGGCCCGACTCGTCGGCCAGCTCGCGCACCGTCGGCCCGACGCCGTCCCAGGTGGGGTGCTCCGCCGCGTAACCGAGCAGGGTGTCGTGGATGCGGGTGTCGGCGGTGAGGTTCTGGCCCTGCTCCTGCTCGATCGCGCCGGATGTGGTCTGCACGGCCAGCCAGGCGGTCGCGGCGACCGAACAGGCCGCGACGAGTGCCGACACGGCCAGCAGGCGGCCCAGCAGGCTCTTGCGGAGCGGCAGCCGGTGCCGGTCGTTCTCACCGGGCCGGCGCACGCGAGGCTTCCTTCGCCGGGTCCGTCAGTTTGTAACCGACACCGAAGACGGTGAGCAGGCGGACCGGCCGCCGGGGTGCATGCTCGATCTTCTTCCGCAGGTTCATGATGTGCACATCGACGGTTCGGCTGCTGATATACCGGTCGAACCCGTGGAGTTCCGCCAGCAGTTGCTCCCGCGTGAAGACGCGGTCCGGTTCCGCGGCCATCGCCGCCAGCAGCCGGAACTCGCCCGGCGTGCACTCGATCTGCACGCCGTCGGCCGCCACTTCGTGACGTACGGGATCGACGGCCAGGGCCCCTACCCGCAGCACCCCGCTCTCGCCCGGACCGCCTCCGCCCGGAACCGCGCCCCGTCGGGTGCGTCGCAGCAGCGTACGCACCCGGGCCATCAACTCGCGCGGACTGTACGGCTTGGTCATGTAGTCGTCCGCGCCCAGGTCGAGCCCGAGCAGCAGATCGTCCTCCGTGGCCCGGGCGGTCAGCATGAGGACCGCCAACTCCCGTTCCTCTGCACGTAGTACGCGTATGACATCCAGTCCGTCGGCCTTCGGCATCATGACGTCGAGGACGAGCAGGTCCGGCGTGCCCTGCCGGACCTGCTCCAGCGCCGCGAGGCCGTCCGCCACCACCGTGACCGCGTGCCCTTCACGTTCGAGGTAGCGGCGTACGAGTTCGGCCTGCTTCGCGTCGTCTTCCGCGACTATCACGTTTGCGCACACGCGGTTGATCGTAGAGGAGCCCGGTATGCCGCTTGCGTTACTTTTCGAGCAGGTCGACGGCCTCCCGGAAATCGGTGAGCGCTTGGCCGTACTGTTTTCCCGCGACGAGCAGGGTCGATCGGTCCGTCAGCGCCCCGGCGAGCGGGGCGCGGCCCTGTTCCTCGTCCACATCGGCCAGTCGGCGGGTGAGGGCCAGCCCTTCGTCGAACAGGGGACGCAGAGGGTCGACGAACACATGGGTGCGTGACTCCCAGTACATGGACGAACGGATCGTCAACCGGCGTTGCATGACGACCAGTTCGGCGAGATGAGCACGGGGGTCGGACTGGGCCGCGGGTGTCAGGGCCGCGATGTCGGCCTCGAGCGCTTCGCGGCCGCCGAGGTAGGCCCGCCTGATGTCGGGCGACCATCTTTCGTTCAGCCCGAACGCCGGGGCGGGCTCACCGGGTACGGGTTCTTCGTCCGTCCGCCCGGACATGGTCAGCAGGACGAGCCACCAGGAGACGATGTTGCTCCAGCTCTGACGTTCTCCGCTCTCCGCCAGCTCGGTCAGGAGGCCGAGAGCCTCCTTCCGCGTGGCACGGGCTTCGCCGCGGCGTCCGTCCGCGTCGAGCATCTGGGCGAGCCGGATCAGCTCCCACGTCACGATGGCGAGGGAGGTGCGGCCCAGGTCCAGCTTTTCGCGGCCTGTCGACACGAGTTCCGTGAAGGCGTCGATGGCCGCGCCGTGCTGCCCCGAAGCGTCCAGTTCGGCCGCCCACGCGACCATCGACCAGAAGGACACGTCGGACGGATCGCCCTCCGCCCGCGAGGCCCCCACCATCTCCCCGTACAGTCGGGCCGATTCGCTGTGGCGTCCCTCCTCGGCCAGAGCGGCGGCCAGCGGACCGTGCGCGTACAGAGGGCTCGCCACATGGCCCGCCTCGAACGCCTCGCGTCCCGCACGTGCCATCTCCTCGCAGACGGCGAAGGCCTCCTTCCGTCGTCCGAGGATGTACAGCTCATGCCGGCATGCCTGCAGTGCACGCGTGAGCAATATGGTCCGATTCGGCTCCGCCCGGTCCATCCCCCGGGCGGCAGCGGCGGCCTCGGTCCCGAGCGCCAGTAGGGCCGCCGGGTCCTGCAGCTCCGGGTAGCCGTACGTCAGCAGTTTCGTGGCGAGGCGCGGCAGATAGACGGCCGGGCTCACCCGGGCGAGTACCCGGTACGCGTCGATCTCCTCGTCGATGTTGATCCTGCCTGATCCGAGCAGCAGCACCCGTGCGCGCAGCACGGCGTCGTGATCGACGTTCTCGGCGTGATTCATGAAGGTGATTCTGGGAGCTGCCCATGGTGCTCAACAAGGTTCCAGGACAGTGCTGTTCGTCCTACGAAAACACGGCCTGACCTGTCATGATGGGTGTGTCATCGCTCCGCGGGCGGCCAATGGCCAGGCAGCGGGACAGGTCGGCTGGACACTCCTTGCACGACGTCACGCAGCCATGGCCACGGAGGCCTTGCCGAGGGTGGCATCGTTCGCTGGGGCCGCGGACTGGGCGAAGACGACGACCCGCAGCAACGCGAACCGTCCGACTCCGGCCAGCGCGGAGGCCGACAGATAGACACCCTGCTCGACCAGCGCCGACGGCGCGGAGTGCACGGCGTGCAGAACGAGCAGCGCCCCTGTCGTGAACGCGTAGCTCACGGCTACCGTCAGCCCGGACTGCAGGTGAACACCCCAGCCCCTGCGGTCGCTCCGGAACGAGACCCGGCTGTGCAGCTCGGTCGCGATCACGGTCGAGACGACGGTGATCAGCGCGTTGGCGACCATCATGGGCATCGGCCCGCTGAGCAGCACGAGCGCCCCGCTGGAGGCGAGCCCCACACCGCCGCCGCAGACGACGAAACGCACGAAGGCCGCGACGAGCGAGCGGGCTGTGCGCGTAGGCCGATCGTCGAGTCGGGGCGAGGGGGCGGTCACGGGGAGCCTCCGGAGGGGTTCTGGGACGGTGTTTCGATTCCACCTCAGAACTTAGGGACAGCGCGTCATCCGAACGACCCGGGCAGTCCCCGACTTCGGTGGGGGGTATCCCCCAGTAGTCCCTGGGAGATACCCCCCAGTGGGTGTCGCGACGGTGGAACCGATCACTGGTCCCACGGTGCGGCGGCGGGGTGGACTTCCGGTCGAAACTCCCTTGTGCCGGGCCCGGTTGAACCACGGGCGGGCCCGGTCCGACAGCAGCTGTCCCGGTGGGGTTACCGATCGCTGTCGGCAGGGTTCGGTACGAGCACAGGGTGGCGGAAACAGTGCGACGGACCAGGCTGTTCCTCATCATCGGGATCCCGATCGCGCTGATCGTCGCACTGGGCGCATGGCTCTGGGGCGGTGTCTTCGGCACCGGCCATCCCCTCGGTGACGACCGTGCGTGCGCGGGCAGCGACGAACCACTCCAGCCGGCGCTCGACCTCCTGGGTCTCACCCTGCCGGAGGGCGCGGACGAGATCCGGTACCTGACCACCGCGCGGCCGGAGCACCCGGAACCACCCCGGCGGTGTCGTTCCGCGGCACCCGTACCAGCATGACCGAGTTCCTGCGCACCTACGGCCTGGTCACCGAGGACCTGGACAAGCTCAACGACGGCCGTTTCGCCATGGGTGACCTTAGCGACCACGACGGCTTCTGCGGCGAGGGACGACGAACCTGCTCAGCCGGTAGGTGGTCGGCTACGTCGAACGCCCGCACAGGGTGTCCACGCGAAGCATCGACAGGCCGCCCGTCCGCCCGTCCCGGACACGGTCAGAGTGTCGCGGGGACTTCACCGGCTGCCGGCAAACCGGCGGTGGGCTCCTCAGACCGTTGCCCCGGCAGCACCACCGGACGAAGCGCACGCGGCCCCGCGATGACGGAGTAGTCCTCGCCCAGGAAGCCCGGGGTCAGATCGCCGGGGTCGTTGCCGAGCGCCAGACTCACCGCCGCCCAGGGTGCGTTCAGGCCGCACTGGGACAGCTGGTGCAGTCCGCCTGCCGGTCGGGTGTTGACGTCCATCAGGACCGGCCGGCCCTCGTACGTCCGGAACTGAATGTTCGTCAGCCAGTGCAGCCCGAACGTCCGGGCGATCAGCCGAGCGGGCTCGATCCACGACGGGCGGAGCGTGAATCCGCGACGGCGCCCGTTCTTCGTACGGCCCACCGCCATCCGCACCCCGCCGTCCGGCCCGGTGAGACAGTCGACGGACACCTCGGGCTCGTCCAGGCGCGGCATGACGAGCCAGTCCACGGATCGCTCGCTGCTGCGCAGGGCGTCGACGATCAGATCCAGCGGTACGTACGGGCTCGGGAATCCGCCGAGGTGGAGCAGGGAGAACGGAGCCCGGGTGACGATACGGAAACCCACCCCGCCCGCACCGGCAGCCGGCTTGAAGCAGGCCTTGCCGCCGTCGGCCTCGATCGCGTCGACGGCCGCGAGAAGTTCTCCCTCGGTACGTACCCGCCACCATGGGGGAACGGGTATTCCGGATGGCGCGACCGTTTCGTACGCGGTCGCCTTGTCCTGGAAGAGAGCGGAGGCCTCGGCGGGCGGGGTGAGAAGCGTCGTGCCGAGTGCGGCGAACTCCGCACGGTGTGCCGCGATCGCCGCCTGGTGCAGGACGGGCACGAAGACGTCGATGGCACGCTTGGCGCACTGGTCCAGGGCGAACTCGACGTAGCCGGCAGGGGAGAGGCCCTCGGGTTCGGGCGCGGCCGTGTCGGCGGCGGCGAGAACCGGTGAGTCGGGATCCCCGTGGGTGGCATGAACCACGACCGGCCGTTCCTCCGGATTATCTCGGAGCTGATCGATGAAGAAGACGTTCTCCGCGTACGTGCGGTTGAGCCAGATACGTACGGGAGAGACCATTCAGGCCGCCTTCCAGGGGTCGCGGGCAGGGCGGCGCGATCGGCCGTACCCGGTCGGGGAGAGGGAGACACACGACACCACGGCTGACGAGGGGAAGTCGTCGGCGGAGGGTGTGTGCTGGGGCGATCATAGGGTGCGCCGACGCTCGCAACTGCTACGCGCGTGTTACGGGTTTACCACCCGGACGACGGCGCCGGTGCCGCCCGCGGCCTCCGCTCCGATCGCTGCCTGAAACGTCCCGGAAATCGCCTGGGATCCGTAGCTTTCTACGCTCGCTCAGAAGTGGTCGGAGCAGAAGGACGTCCGATGAAGGCCGGGACTGTCGGAGCAGAAGACCATCCGTTTGGGAACACCATTGCGTTCGGAACACCGTCCGTTCGGAACACCGTCCGTTCGGAACACCGTCCGATCGGAAGAACCGGAGGCGATCCGTGGCCGGCGCACCCCACCCCGTCCCAGCAACGTCCCTGTCCCCGTCCCGCGCGAACGGTCTGCACCCGGTCGCAGAACAAGGCGAGCACCACGGCCGGCTGCACCACCGCGTGATCCACGGCTACCGTCGCGCGTACCGGATGGCCGGGTCGGGCCCCGCGATCCTGCTCATCCACGGCATCGGCGACTCCTCCGCGACCTGGGCGGACCTGATCCCCGACCTGGCCCGCAACCACACAGTCATCGCCCCGGACCTCCTCGGCCACGGCGCCTCGGACAAGCCCAGGGCCGACTACTCGGTGGCCGCCTACGCGAACGGCATCAGGGACCTGCTGGGCGTCCTCGGCATCGAACGCGCCACCTTGGTCGGCCACTCGCTCGGCGGCGGTGTGGCCATGCAGTTCGCGTACCAGTACCCCGAGCGCACCGATCGCCTGATCCTGGTGAGTGCGGGCGGGGTGGGACGCGAGGTCAACCCGGTCCTGCGGGCGGTGTCCCTGCCGGGCGCCGACCTGATGCTGTCCACGCTGCGCCTGCCCGGCATGCGCAGCCAGGTCGGCCTCTTCACCCGGCTGATCAAACTGCTCGACACCGACCTGGGCCAGGACGCCGGAGAGCTGCTCCACCTCGTGGACGCCCTCCCCGACGCCACGTCCCGCAGCGCGTTCATCAGCACCTTGCGGGCGGTGGTCGACTGGCGGGGCCAGGTGGTCACCATGCTGGACCGCTGCTACCTGACCCAGGGCATGCCCACCCTCCTGCTGTGGGGATCCCGGGACAGCGTGGTCCCTGTCCAGCACGCCTACGGCGCCCATGCGGCCATGCCCGGCAGCCGCCTGGAGATCTTCGAGGGCGCGGGCCACTTCCCCTTCCACGCCGACCCGGTCCGCTTCCGCACCCTGGTCGAGGACTTCATGCGCACCACGGCCCCGGCCGACTGGAGCCAGGAACGCTGGCGCGAACTCCTGCGCAGCGGCCGTCCGGGCAGCCCGGAGGGCGCACCGGACCCGGCGTACGACCGTGCGGTGGACCGCAACCTGCGCGAGGCGAGCGAGCGGAGCGCTACCTGAGGCGGCTGGCGTTCGTGCGACTACCGGGTCGGGCCCGCACCTCCGACCCGGGCTACTGGAGGAAGCGGCGCGGATGGCAGAGGCTCGGATCCCGGAAGCAGCGCCGTACCCGTCCGATGCGGACTACTCGGCGGCCGAGTCGAGGCCTCGGAGATCCCCGACAGGCACAGGTTTGATCGGCAGGTGGGCGGAGAAGCGTCCGCCGAGCCCGATCGGCTGCTCGCGCGCCGATGCAAGGACCGCGCCGATACTGCCCTCGCAGTAGCGTCCCTGGCAGGGGCCCATGCCTGTGCGGCAGGAGAGCTTGACGGCGTTGATGTCGCTGACGAACGGTGACGATTCGAGGAAGTCGTCGATGGTGCCGCGCGTGACCATTTCGCAGCGGCAGATGGTGGTGTCCCGCATCGCGAGGTCGCCGAGTGCCTCGCGGACCGGTTCGAACATGCGTTGCACCACGGTGGAGAATCGTGTCGCGTGACGAATGCCGCGTTCCGCCTCGGCGAACGCCGCGGGGGGCACGGGGCGGCCGAGGTCGGCGGCGATCCCGAGACCCGCGAGCGCGCCCTCGGCGCAGGACCGGTCGGCGCCGGCGACGCCCGTGGGCTCGCCGGCGACGAACACTCCGGGGACGGATGTCTGCCGTCGTTCGTCGTGTGCGACCACCCAGCCGCCCCGTGGCGAGTCGAACGCGAGCTCGCATCCGATCTGGCGGGCGAGCTCCGTCGACGCGGAGAAGCCGTACCCGAGCACGAGATGCGATGCGGCGACCTCGCGGGGTGTGCCCTTCACCTCCCACCGCCGGTCGACCCGGGCGAGCTCGATACGGGAGACGCGTTCCGTGCCGTGGGCGGCCGTCACGATGGTCCGGGAGGAGACTCGGACGCCCTTGCGCACCAGTCGCGCCAGGATCGCGCCCGTCTCTGCGAGCATCCGCAGATGACCGGGTACGGCGCCGAGGGTGCGGAGCATGTCCATCGGCGTCGGGATGCTCTGCGCGAACGCGACCTCACGGACCGGAACGCCGTTGCGGACGAGCAGGTCGGCCACGAGCAGCAGCAGCGGATGCGCCCCGGCCAGCACAACGTCGCCGACGGGTGCGATCCTCTGTGCCTTGACGAGGGTCTGGACACCGCCGGCCGTCATGACGCCGGGCAGCGTCCAGCCGGGGAATGCGACGGGGAGGTCGTAGGCGCCGGTGGCGATCAGCAGCCGCCGCGCGCCGATCACGCGAGTGCCGTGTTCCGGGTGGTTGATCGCCACACACAGATCGCCCGGCTCTGCGTCGTCGTGCAGCACACCGATCGCCGACCAGCCGAACTCCGTCGTCAGTCGCGGGTCTTCCTCGAACCGCTGGATGAGCTCGGTGGCCCAGCCGTAGCCGGCGGTGGGATGCAGGACGCTTCCGGTGAAGGCTTCGGGCGGCTGACGGAAGATCTGCCCGCCCGCTCGCTGCTGCTCGTCGATGACGACGACCGACAGACCTTGATCGGCTGCGGTGAGAGCCGCCGACATGCCCGCCGGACCTGCGCCGATGATCGCGACATCGAACATCACAGCCTCCCTGACGTCTCGATGACCATGCCCTCGCGCGCGGGGACCAGGCAGGTGCGGGTCAGCGGCCGGCCGTCGACGGTGGCGGCACACTCGAAGCACGTCCCCATGTTGCACAGCGGCGCCCTGGGCGCTCCGTTGCGGTCTCGTTCGAACGCGACCCCTTCGGTGAGCATGGCGCCGGCCACCGTCTCGCCCGTACACACGCGAACCGGCTCGCCGTCCACACAGATCGTCACGGCGTCGCCGCGCTCCTGCGTGGTGCGACGCCAGGCGTCGTCCGTGGTCATGAGGTGCTCCCTTCCGCAAAGCGGGCCGGGTCGTATGGTGCGAGGTCGATATCGGGTGAGCGCCCTGCGATGAGGCCGGTCAGTACCCGGGCGAAGCTCGGCCCGAGAGTGAATGCCGATCCGCCGGTGGCGACGAACACCCCGGGCGCACCCTTGACCGCGCCGACGAGCGGAAGCTGGTCGGGTGCCACCGTGGTCGTGCCCACCCAGCTGCGCACGGCGGGGACCCTCTCCAGCGCGGGAACAGTCTTCACGGCCGCCCGCGCGTTGCCGGCGATCGACTGCGGGATCAGCTGGTGCTTGCGGTCGAACGCCGGGGCGCCGTGAGCATCCCTCATCAGTCGTGCCGGCCACCCGCCGCCGATGAGGACCGTGTTGTCGAGCGACTGCTTGAGCGACAGGCGTGCGCCTGTGTGCTGAACGAGATGGGGGATGAACTTGGGAATCTTCGAGGTGACGGTCATCGTGAGAGCGAGGGGGACGGTGGGGAGCTCGGAGTCGAAGACCCGGCCGAGCTCCGTCGTCCACACACCGGCGGCGAGCACGACTGCGGCGGTCCGGACGGTGCGGGCCCGGTCGACTCCCTCGCGGTCCGTCTCCCGGAGGGCGACATCCCATCCGGTCGGAACGCGATGCGCGCCGACCAGTCGGGAGCGTGTGATGACGGTCGCCCCGGCCGCGACGGCCGCGCGGCCGACCGCGGGAGCGGCGATGCGGGCGTCCGCCTTCCCTTCCAGAGGGCTGATGTTGGCTGCGACGATGTCCTGTGAGAGGTACGGTGCGACGCCGTCGAGCTCGGCGCGATCGAGCGTGCGCACATCGAGGCCCCAGGAGCGTTCCAGCTCTGCCTTGAACTCGAGCATCCTGACCTGGTCGGCGTTCTCGGCAACCATGAGCCCGCCTGTCTGGCGCACGCCGAGCGACTCCCCGATCTCGTCCTCCAGGCGCGCCCACATCGCGGCGGCGTCGAGGTGGAGCGGCATCGCCTCCGCGGCGACGCGTGCGGCCTCCACGCCGGCCTCGATCATCCGGTACTCGAGCTGGAAGTGCAGGCTCCCGGCGTTCTGGCCCGAAGCGTGCTGGTTCACCTGATCCTTGTCGACCAGGAGCACCTGCGCACCGTCGCGGGCGGCCATCCATGCCGTGAGGCAGCCGAGCAGCCCGCCGCCTACGACAACGACGTCGTACCGCTCAGTCATCGGCGAGGGGGAGCGTGTCGATGCCGAGCTCGTGCAGGGTCACCTCGACGCGGGCGACCTCGTCCGGTGTGAGCTCGAGCAGCGGCGCCCGCACGAATCCCGCGGGGATGCCACGCAGCCGCAGCGCGGTCTTGACGATCGCCTGCTGGTTGCCGAACTGCACGCCGTAGTCGGGACGGAACCACGCGTCCATGTACACGCGGTCCTTCTTGCCCAGCTGGATCGCGCGCTCCCGGTCCCCGGCGTCGACGGCGTTCAAGAAGTCGGCCTGGTCGCGGCCGAGGATGCCGCCCGTTCCCATCAGGCCGTCGCCGTGGCCGAGTATCGCGAGGTCGACGCCGAGCGCGTTGGTGGGCAGGCCGAAGTACCGCACCTCGCCCTCCAACGCGTACATCCCGGCGAGGAAGCTCGCGAAGTCTCCCGTCGAGTTCTTGATCGCGACGACGTTCTCGATCTGCGCGAGCTCGGTCAGCAGGTCCACGCCCATGTCCACGACGCAGCCGCGCGGCCAGTTGTACACGGTCATCGGGATGTCGGTGGCATCGCTCACCGCCCGGTAGAACGCGACGATCTCCTTCCCGTTGGGCACGATGTAGGGCGGCGGGGTGAGGAGGATGCCGTCGAGGCCCGCCGCCTCCGCCGCGCGGGCGTGGGCGATTGCCTCTCGCGGGGTGAACGCATTGCAGGCGCCGAGGACCGGGAAGGCGCCGCTCCGGTGTTCGGCGCCCGCCGCGAACAGCTCGGCGCGCTCCTTTGCGGACAGGGAGAACCACTCGCCGCTGGTGCCGGCGAGGATCGCGCCCTGGATGCCCTCGTCGACGAGCCAGGCGACCTGCACGTGCAGCGCGTCGATGTCGAGCGAGCCCTCGCGGGTGAACGGTGTGGTGATGGCGGGGATGTAGCCGCGCCACCCGACTGTGTTGCGATCCATGTGTGCTCCAGTGGCCCGTCGTCCGTTGGTGTTCTTGCTGAGGTGTGCTGGTCAGACCGCGGCCGGCGTGGGCTCGGGTCGCTTCAGTTCGACGCCGTCCGGGCCCTCGAAACGGCGGCCCCAACCCGTTGCGGCCGCCACGACCAGGACGACGGTGAGGACGAGTGGGTAGAGCATCGCGACGAAGATCTCCGTCGTGGCCAGGGCGGGAACGCCCTTGATCCCGGTCGTGAGCTGCGCGCCGATGAAGAGATAGGCGCTGAGGACGGGGACGATGGCGGCGATCCCCATCGCGAAGCAGTCCATGACGACCGCTCGGCGGTACGGGTGCAGGCCGACGCGGGCGCCGATCTTGTCGGCGACCGGGCCGAACGTGAGCATCGCGGCGGAGTTCACGCCGCCGAACAGCAGCGTGGTGACCGAGACGCCGATGCCGATCGCGAACTCCGCACCGCGCGGGGTGCGGGACAGGCGGCTGCCGGTGAGGGCGCTCACGAGCGAGTCGAGGATGCCCGCGTCGGTGAGTACGCCCATGATGCCGAACACGGCCACCACCAGAGCGATCACGCTCAGCATGTCGCCGATGCCTGAGACCAGGAATCCGGTCGGGGCCCCGTCGTGGACGCCGATGACGCCCTCAGGGGTCAGCAGACCCGAGGCGAGGCCGGTGACGATCCCGGTCGCCAGCCCGATCGTGACCGCCTTGAAGATGTCGCGGGTGAGCAGCGCCACGGTGAGCATGAGCGCGACGGGGATGAGCATCACGAGGGCGAGCGGGTCGGCGGCCTGTTCCAGCAGCTCCTGCGAGTGCGCAGAATCGCTCGAGTGGCCCGACGACCCCAGCACGAAGAACCCGACGGCCGCGAGCGCCGCAGCGGTGAAGGCGAAGCGAGCGCGGCTCCGTACGACACCGGCGATATCGGCGGTGCCGGCCTTCCGGCGGAACGTCTGCGTCGACGACGAGATGACGGTCGTGTCGGAGATCGGGGCGACGTTGTCTCCGAAGATCGCGCCGGAGATGACCGCGGCGGCGAGGAACGCCGGCTCGGCGCCGAGGAACACGCCGGCCGGGTAGAAGATCGGAAACGCCGTGAACATCGTCCCGATGGACGACGCCGTCGACATCGAGATGATGCACACCGCGACGAACGTGAACAAGGTGAAGGTGCCGCCGTCGACGCCGAGGTTCTCGGCGAGCCACACGAACCCGCCGGAGACGTTGGTCTCCTTGATCAGGGCGGACATCAGCCCCACGCAGAAGAGGATCATCACGATCGTGACCGCGGTGGACGATCCGATCCCCCTGGTCACGGCGGACCAGTACGCCGAATACGGCTTGGCGAACGGCGCGCCGACGAGCAGCGAGACGACACCTCCCGCAGCGAGGGCGGTCATGTCGAACGTCTTGAACACGACAAAGAAGACGACGCAGAACCCGAGGAACACGAGGACCGGCACGAACGCCAGTGCTTTTCCTCCGCGGAAGACCAGATGTCTGTCAGCGCTCATGGCGGTGAACCACTCTCCATAACATTGAGACTAACGCCGATGTGTACTTATTTACACGAGTACACAAAAGTGCACGATGCTGCGACTGTCAACCATTGACTCTTCTGCAGAAACGTGCCGACGCTTCCCAGGACCCGCGCGCCCAGGGTGTACACGAGTGCACAAGGGTGTACGGCTCGGATAGGCTGACCGCCGTGATGGGAGACCAACTACGCACGCTTCGGACGGAGGCGGGGCTCAGCCTGCGCGATCTCGCGGCGCAGACCGGCCTGTCGGCGACCCTGCTCAGCCAGGTGGAGCGGGGCATACGTGAGCCGAGTCTCAAAACGCTCCGGGCCTTGAGTACGGTCTTCGGCCCATCGGCCGCCACGCTGCTCCATGAGCAAGCCCCGCTCACGGCTCACCACAGCCGCCCCGACGAACGTTCCCGCCTGCTCATGCCGAAGGGCCTCGTCCAGTACGAACGCCTGACCCCGAGCAACGGCCAGCTCGAAGTCCTGCTCGGCACGCTCGAGCCGGGCCATGCCTCGAGCCATGAGCCGTGGAGCCATGTGGCGGTCGAGTGTGCCTACGTCATCACCGGCACGGTCACGGTACACGTCGCCGATCAGCGTTTCGAAGTGCAGGCGGGCGAGGCGCTGACCTTCGACGCCACACGGCCCCACCGCTACTCCAACAACGCAAGCGAGGTGGCGACCTACCTTGCGTCGGTGACGCCACCCACGCCCTAGCGAAAGACCGCAACGGCTCCAGGCCACATCGCCCGCCGAACCGGGCATCCGAGCGCCACAACATCAATGCCCGACGGAAGACCGCCTCACATCGACGGGCCAGAGATGCCCACCTGTGCGCACCGGCCTCGTCGTCCCGCACCGAAACGTCGCAGCCGGCCGTTGCTGCCCGGCAAGGAACAGGAATACGCCGCCCATCGCGCAGTCCGCTCACGCGTCGAGCACGCCTTCCGCAGGAACAGCGATCGGGACGCTGCCACTCACCGACAGGGTGTCCACCTCCTGGGTTACGCCTGGACGCACACCTTTCCCTCGGCCCATCAACCCGGGATGATCAAGGAATGGACAGCGAGAGTGCGGCGGACCGGCTGGTTCGGGCAGCAGAGGACGGCGATGCGAGCCAGGTGGCTCGACTCCTGGGCGAGGGTGTTCCGGTGGATGCCGCAAGGAAGGGTGGGCGCGGGCTCACGGCCCTGGACATCGCAGTGCAGCGGGGACACGCGGATGTGGTTCGCGTGCTCGTCGAGGCCGGCGCGGACCTGGGCCAGCCCGTGCACGACTACGGCGAGCACACGCCACTGACCATGGCCGCGTCGAACGGCCGTACGGACATTGTCGCCGCCCTGCTCGATGCCGGCGTCCACCCCGACACGCCGTCGCGGGACGGCAACGCCCTGATGTTCACCGTTACGTCCATCGCGGGCTCGGAGATCGTGGACCTGCTGTTGGACCACGGCGCCGACATCCATCTGCTGACGAAGGACAGGACGCCGCTCGAATGGGCATCTGCAGCCGGACGTCCGCAGATGGTGCAGCACCTGCTCGACCGCGGCGCCGTCCCCACGGCCAAGGCCGTGCGCGTCACGCGTACGTGGGGCAACAACAAGTTCCCTGAAACCTGGCCGGCGTTCGAGAGGGTCATCGAACTCCTGCGTGCAGCAGGCATCGATACCGGTACGGAACCGTAGGGTGCTCCAACGGCCCGCTGTGCAGCATGGAGATGCCGTCGTACGGGCATTGCGTTGTCGGCCGATCAGCCCTTGGCGTGCCGATGCCGACGCCCGGCACGGTGTCGGCGGAAGGTCCGAGCAGCCCATCGGGAGCACTCCGTACCGAGCCCCAGTGCCAGAACTCCCGTGAGTGGCACGGCGACGAGGGTCTGAGCGACGGCCGTCGCCGGCAGTCCGGCCCGGACGGCCCCGTAGCCGGCCCCTGCCAATCCGGCCGGCCCGGCCGTCAGTACCAGCCAGAGCCGAACCCCGGAGCCGGCGACCGGCTTACCGCCGGACGCCCACTGTTTGATGCCTCGCAGGAACCACAACAGGACCAGGGCGGTCACCTCCAGCGCTGTCAACACGACTGCCAGGACAACATCTGCTACCCACGTGAGCATGCCCTCCATGCTGTGCCAAGCCGACCGTCGCGGGCATGAGTACGGCTACTGAGATCCACCTGCCGTGGGCTGCTTCTCCAGGGGCAGGACTGGTGAGGCCTTGGGCGGGCCAGGCCACCGGCCCGTGCCCGTTTCATCGCCCTGAGCCGCAGGATGGGTAGTCGGGGGGAGGGCTACGGGCGACGGCGCCCCCATGCGGAGATCATCGGGGCGGTGGCCAGGTCGAGCCGCCCGGTGGCGACATTCGCCAAATGCCGGCACCGATCCCGATCCGGTCGACGTGCCGGAACGTCACCGGGTCGAACAGCTCTGCGAGGGCGCCGAAGCGGATACCCGCCTCCGTCTGCCTGTTGTCGAGCAGGTAGCCGCGGTCGGTGTCGTCCTCAGCCATCCGGCGATTCGGGCAGACGGGCCAGACCGGGCTCGGTCCGGCCATCGTCCCGGTGATCTCCGCGTGGGACCCACAGCAGGCACCCACCGGCACTCCCATGTCGTCGGCCCACCCGGGGAACAGCACACCGGTCGGGCGTCGGCTCAACTGTCGGCGAACCCGGAGCGGCCATAGACTTGATGGCCTGGTTCGGAGACGCGGGGACCGGGAGCTGGTCCGGGCCGCCGAGAGGATGGCTACCCCAGGAGGACGCGATGTCGCGGTACGCCAGGCCGGCCGGGGAATCAGCGGACTACCTCGCCGCCCGCGAAGACCTGCGCCTTGCCGAGATCGACCTCATGCGCCACGGCGAGAGGGTCGCCGCCCAGCGGCGGGCGCTGCCGCAGGGGCCGCCCGTCGACGACTACGTCTTCATCGAAGGCCCCGCCGACCTCGACGACGGCGACACACCGGTCCGTGAGGTCGCCCTGAGCGAGCTGTTCACCGCCCCCGGCCGCCCGCTGATCGTCTACCACCTCATGTACGGAAAGCTGCAGACCGAGCCCTGCCCCATGTGCACCCTGTGGATCGACGGCTTCAACGGCATTGCCCCACACATCGCCCGTAACGCCGACTTCGTGATTGCCGCAGCCGCCGACCCGCCCGCCCTGCGGCAGCACGCCCGCAACCGCGGCTGGCACCGGCTCCAGCTCCTGAGCTGCGGCGACAGCACGTTCAAGTACGACCTGGGCAGCGAGGACAAGGAAGGCGAACAGGACTCCACCGTCTCCGTGTTCACCCGCGACGGCGACGGCACGGTCCGCCATTTCTACTCCACCCACCCACGCATGGCCGACGATATCGACCAGCGGGGCATCGACCTCCTGGCCCCCGTGTGGCACATCCTCGACCTGACCCCGCAGGGCCGCGACGACTGGTACCCGAGCCTCGACTACTGACCGTTGCCGAAGGCTGAGCGTGAGTGAGTCCTGCTGCCGGGACCCATGCGCGGCCGCGTATGTCCCGGCTCCGTACAGCCGTCGTGCGGTGAGAGCGGCATGAGCGGCCAGTGGGCGTCCGCCTGAGCACCGGAGTGAGCGGAGCCCGTAAGCATCGTCCACTGCGCACGTGCGCTACGAGCTGAGGCGCGGACCGGCCCTGGTGCCGACGATGCACCTGGGCCGGTCACCTTTGTTGCGAGGCAGGAGGTCAGCCTGCCCAGACGTCGGCCTCGTCGGCCGGGACGGTCGTGGCGAGGTTCAGCTCCTTGCGGGCGGCAACCGTCTTGTTCGGGTCGATGCCGGTGAAGGCCGCATCGTAGGCGAGGTAGAAGGTATCGGTGTCGCCGGCCGACGCGGCCTTCTTCCATTGCCCGACGGCCTTCTCCAACTGCGCGCGAAGCTTGCCGGTCTCCGGCTGCTCGATGTCCCGCAGAGCCTCGACGTGAGCGTCGAGAGCGGCGGCAACCGCCTTGGCCTGCGTCTTGTATCCGGGGAGGTCGTCCTCGATCTCGTCCCCCTCGGGCTGGTTCATCCACAGGGCGTCGTAGACGGCGTTCGAACCCTTGAGGTAGGCGAGCTGGTCGGCGTTCAGGGGGGCGCTCTTCAGCGAGCCGGAAAGCTTGCCCGAATCCTTGGTGTAGGCACAGCTCACGGCGCGATCGCCCGTCGCCCAGCTCTCCTTGGTGGGGTGGTAGTAGAAGACGTCGACCCCTTGGGGCAGCGCCCAGTTGTCCGGGGTGAACTTCTGCGCCTCGACCGGGCATCGTTCGTCGGCGATCACGGCGACCGCGTCGTCACCCGGGAAGGCCTTCTCGTCGTCGATCGTGAACTCGCCGACGACCTGGCCCTCGTGCGGCTCCTTGCACGGCACGACCTCGATCGCGAATGCCTCGGTCTCGGTCGCCTTGCTGTTCGGGTTGTAGCAGTCGCCCGGGCTGAGCGAAAAGACCGACCGCTGGCGAGCAACCTTCTTCGCGCCGTCCTTGGCGCTGTCGATGGCATCGGAGCATCCCGTCGCACCGACCGCGAGAAGGGCGACGACAGCAGAAATACCGCGAAGGGAACGGGACGTGGCACCGAAAGACATGACGTGTGCATCCTCAAACGGAGAACTTACGAACAGGTGTGCGTATCGTATGGCACTTCTGTGGCTGACTTGTGCCTGAGGGCTTACCGACAGCTCAGATGATCTTCGGATCCAGGTGGTACGTCGCACCGGCCCGGAAAGCGTTCGTGGACCTGCCCTCGGTCTCCGGTACGTACTGGCCGGGAGCCAACGGCTCGATGCCGGCCCAGGTTATGTCAGCCCCAGCGACGGCCAGGGGTGCGCCCCGGTCGCCGTACCGGACGAAGTCGGGCAGCATCCGGATCGCAGAGGCCTCGTCCAGGTGCACACCCTGAGCTTGCAGGGATCCGTACCCACCGTACGGAGGAAGCGCTTCGCGCAGGGCGACACAGACGAAGTCCTCGAAGACCTTGGTCATGTCGAGGAGGAATCCTTCGATGTGCAGCGCGCCCGCGCTGTGCTCGGCCGAGGATCCCGTCAGGACGGCCCGGGCCAGATGCAAGGCGTGGTGGTAGCGGGAGTTGAGGCGGCTGGGGCGCCAGTCCGCCAGCCGTTGTCCGCGGACCAGAGGGTGACGCCGCCCAGCCGGGTCCGCTGGTGCAGCAGACGGCTGCGTACGCTGCGCGGCGCCCCCGGCAGGCGAAGGACGCGATCGACGGCGGAACGCAGTAGTCGCTTCTCAGCGACGTTCGTCGTGAAGTCGTCGTACGTGATCTCGACGGGCGGCGCGGCGCCGAACCTTCCCTGGCATCAACGGCGATGCCGAATGCGGTTGCCCGGGTGGCCCGGGCGCGGCCAGGAGTATCTGTCCTGCAGCCCGCCGGCGCCGATGTCAGTCACATCCGCTTCAATGCCTCCCATGAGTACCCAGGAAGAACTTCTGGCAGCTGTCCACGATCTGGTCCGGCCTCAGGCAGGTGATCTGCTGTGCGGTGAAGCCGACCACCCGGCAGGACACGTGTGTCTGGCGCCGTCGGACGTGACGGGACTCCGGGAACTCCAGGAAATGCTCAGCGGCAGGTACGGGGAGCCGCGCAACCTCGCCACGGGCGGGTACGCCGATCCGACCGTCACGTCGCGGACAGGGCTGGCGCTCCTGGCCCCGTTCGGCGACCGGGTCCTCGAAATGCGGGCCTGGGCCCAGGGCGGGCGGTGGATCGGCTGCGGCACCGCCCGTTTCGAGGACAGCGCACGACTCGTGGTGCTCGTTGCCGAACGGGAGGTCATGGCCGCCGGCATGTCCGACGGGACCTCCTGGGTGGAGGGAATCGTCGCTGTCACAGGATGGGACACGCCCCGGACGCGCACGGTCGACTGGGGAGGGGTCGAGGGGCTGCTCGGAACGGCGCTGCCCGGCGACTACAAGCAACTGGTCGAGATCTTCGGAGAAGGTGCCTTCGACGGCTACCTCCAGCTTCAGATACCCGGCGCCGCGGCCCGGAGCGGAGATCTCGTCCGGCATGCCGACTGGCTGGCGGAGTGGCAGCGGACGCGTCGCAGCGGACTGTGGGAGCCGTACGAGCTCTACCCCACCCCCGGCGGGCTGCTGCAGTGGGCCGCCACGGAGCAGGCCGACCAGTTCTTCTGGCTCACCGAAGGCTCCGACCCTGACAAGTGGCCCGTCCTCATCACGGAGGACATCCCCGACTCCTGGGTACGGTTCGACGGCACGGCTGCCGAGTTCATCTACCGGATGCTCACCGACCGCCGCCACCCCTTCTCCACCGCCCGTTACTTCGACACCCACTGGTTCCAGAGCTAGCGAGCGAGGACTGAAAGGGGCGTCGGCGCCCAAGGAAGCCAAGCTCAGCGCCCGGACCGCGAAGCGGACAGGCACCACCAAGAGAATCTCTGACCGAGGGAGCATTTCGTGCCCGGTGATCACCCCGTCGCACCCGGCAGGAAGCCGTCGAAGGGTCGTTCGGATCTCGACGACGTCAGGGCCTGGTGGCGAGCCCTCGGGGGTGAGGGTTTCGTGGCGCTTCCGCCGCCGACCCGGAGCCGCTACACGCAGAGCGACGGTCACGAGGACGCCGCTGAGCTGTTCGGGACGCGGGGACTCGGCGCCGGCACCTCCTTCGTCTACTGGCACTGGCAGTCCCAGCAGGCTTTCGACCGTTCCGGTGCCCTCATCGGCGAGTTGATGCTGCACTGGGGTGGTGACCACGCGGTCGTTGCCGCCCGACTGGGGGGCGGACCGACGGGATATCAGGTGATCGACGGCGGGCCGCAGGGTGCCTTCCGCCTCGACCGGGTCACTCAACGGGACAGTACAGGGATGCCAGGTCCCGAGGACCCGGCCGGGATCCGCCAGTTCCTCGAGGAGATCGACACCCCGGTCGGCCGCAGGCGGCTGCCTTACACCTACCGGCCGCTGGCCGGGAGCGAGGCCGGCTGGCTCCATGACCGACTGCGCGCCCCGATGGACCTGACCGCAGCAGGCCGGTTCGTCACATCCCTCGAGCGCCGGGACGCGCTCACGTACGACGAGGCGGTGCGGCTGCTGCCGGCCTGGCGGGAGGGCTACGCCGGGCGGCTCACCAAGTGGGCCGGCTGGTCGGCGCTGCTCCATGCGCTGCTGCGCCATGACCACGAGCAGGTCTGGGAGACGGTCGCCGCCGTCGGGCCCAAGGCGGCCGGCATCCTCGGCGAGGTGCCCTCCGAGCGCGGTCTGACCGTCGTACGCGCTCTGGCGCTCGCCGGTGAGCGCGCAGCGATTCCTGCCTGGCTGACGTTGCACCAGGCGATCCGCGAGCCCGACTGGGTGTCTGCCGCAGGTTCGCTCGCCGCGGAGATGACCGATCATGATGCGCCGGACGCGTCGGTGCGCGCGCTGTTCTCCGCGCTGAGCCGAGCGGTCACGGCTGCGTGGCTGCGGGGCTCGGGGGCGGCCTACCCGGCCGACCTGTCCTGTGCCGCGCTGGCGGCGGTCCGGTTCAGCACCGACGAGCGGCTTCCGCGCCGGCTCCGCGTGGTGGCCGC
Organism: Streptomyces sp. NPDC060035; assembly: GCF_042736635.1. Lineage (NCBI taxonomy): Bacteria > Bacillati > Actinomycetota > Actinomycetes > Kitasatosporales > Streptomycetaceae > Streptomyces > Streptomyces sp. NPDC060035. The sequence goes on along the minus strand of NZ_JBHWVO010000001.1, from coordinate 331,489 downwards.
AGACACCGCGCGTGAGCGCGTCGCGGCACTGCGGGAGGAGGCCACTCGGCTCGGACCGGCGTACGCCGAGCTCACCGGGACCAGCGCGACGGACGCGCTGGCGGCCGCCGACCGGTTCGAGGCCGCCCGCGCCGAACTCCTGGCCGGGACCGGCCCCGACCTGACCGCCTACGAGGGCGCGTTGCGTGACGTCTGGCATCGCTACCGTATGCCGACCGATGTCGACATCGGCTGGCTGCGGGCCCAGGTGGCCGAACCCAGGACCGAGTTGCAAGGGCTCGGGTTCTGCCTCGAACTGCTCTACGCCCACGGAGCGGCTACCGACGCCGAGGTGGACGCGCTCCTGCCGCGATGGAAGAAGGTCCTCACCAAGCAGTACAGGACGACCTACACCGAATGGCGCCACCCGATGGTCACGTGGACGTGCATGGCGCTCGATCTCGGCCATCCGGTCGCTGCCGAGCTGCTGGCCTGGTGGACGAAACCCAAGCCGCTCTGGAAGAACGACCTGAGGCTGCTCACCCACCTCGGCGCACCGGACGAGTCCAAGGCCGTGGAGTTGTGGGAGTTCATCGCCTCGGGCGCCCACGACACGGGGCACCTGATGACCTGGGTGCTGATGCGCGCGCGGCTCGACGGTGTGCCCCCGCTGCAGGTCGCCGATCGACTGCTGTGCGAGTCGGGCCTGAGCGCATACGTGCTCCACCGGGTGCTGATCGGCGTGGCCGACCCGGCACAGCCGCTGTGGCACTACAGCGTGAACGCGCGCAGCTGGGACTGGTGGAGGCGTGCCCAGCAGGTCGCGGACGATGCCTCGTTGTCCGCGTCGGCTCGCGCGATCGGTCTCGATACGGCTCGTGGGCACTACCTGTTCCGCTACCCGGACCAGGTGCGCCCCGCACCCACGAAGGCCGACCTCGCGACGGCGCGGGCCTGGATCGACCAGCACAGCCAGTGACCGGAGTCAGAGGTTGGTCGGAACGATCAGCAAGTGACGAGGCCGAACTTCCCGGTTACCGACCGGGCAGGGGCACCGCGAGAAGTGTGGGCGTCCGAGGGTTGCGTTCTCGATGCGGGATGGCTTCGGCGTGTGCCGGCCGCCCCCTTGCGGGGCCCGCTCGCGTTATCGCCCGCCGCAGCCGCGATCGGCGGGCACGGGCAGTCCGCCGCCGCACAACACCTGTTTGGCTTCGGGCCCATCGCGACTTGCTCAGATCGTCCGCAACATAGTCCTCAGGGCAGCCTCGTCAGGTCGCGGAGGTGGCCGACCAGGGCATTGACGTCACGTTCGGCGGGTGGGCCCGCTGGGACCGCCGGGGCAGTGTTCGTTGAGGGCGTGTGGCAGGGGCGGCACAGGCCGTCGGGGAGCGCTTCGGGCGGTCCGGGGCGGCCGCATTCGGCGCATTCGACCAGCAGGCGGCGTACAGGGCTGCCGGTTGCGGCCGGGGCAGCGGCGCTGGGGAGTTGCGGCGGGAGCTTGTCGGTGAGGCGGCGGCGTACGAGGCCGATAGGGGAGCCGACCTGGGCTGGGAGCCCGGCCGTGAGGGCCTGGATGAGGTAGTCGGCGTCCACGCCGCGTGCGAACCATTCGGCGGCCAGGCTCTCCACGACGGTGCAGTCGGCGGCGGATAGGGCCAAGCGGGGATCCGTGCAACCGAGTTGAGCCAGGGCGAGGTACGCGGGGGAGGGATCGGCCGCGGGCGGTTCCGAGGTGCGTTGCTGGGGCACGGCCGGCACGGGAGCGGCCGGGGTGGGTTGCACTGCGGGTTTGGGTGCGGCGGCCGCCCGGGGCTGCGGTTCGCCGGCGGACACCGGGGGAGCCGGCGTCGACTGCGAGTTGGGGCAGGTGTCCGTGGCGGCCAGGAAGGCGTCCCACCACTCGTTGTCGCGGGCTGTGCGGGACCAGAAGGTGCGGGAGACCCAGCGGACCTGGTCGCCTTCGCCGGCCAGGCAGCGTACGCGCCGCAGGTGACCGGCCACCCCGAGGGCCTTCAGGGCGCTGGAGACGGCCATCTGCCCGTACAGGGGCAAGTGCTTGGCCAGCGACTTGATGTCCATCGCGGCGCCGTCGGGGAGATGGTCGATATAACCGGCGATGTGCCGCTCGCGTTCCGGCAGCAGTGCGAAGTCGTCGGCGCGGTGCTGGTGTTGGTCCGGTGCGGAACGCTTGCCGTAGCCGCGGCGCGCCTTCGGGTACGGGCGCGAGGATGCGGGTGCGCGCAGGGCAGGGCTAAGGTTCTGGATAGCCACGAGATCGGGTCCTAACGATCTTGGGGTGAGACCCCGGCCGGTGCGCTAACACCGCGTCGGGGTCGTTTCGTTGAGGGCACCGTAAGCAGCCGTGACGCCGCGCCGCAAGTCGGTCACGATTAGTCATACTTGCTGGCCGTGACGGGTTAGGGAGGGTGGGGGGTTTTCCCCAATCCCTTTATTTCCCCTACCGGTTGACCAAGAGCGCTCGAATCCCGGGGCTCGCATCCCGACCCCCGGATCCCGAAGCTCAAGCGTCGGGCCCGGCCCCTGATTCGTACCCACGAACGAGTGAACCGACCGGTCCCGGCGCTCGGAGCTCGGCAGTCGAGCCGCGAGCTTCGGGGCGGGCCACCGGCCCGTGCTCGGCTCACAAACCCCTGGCGCCGTCGATCCGTTCGCGGAGGAGGTCGGCGTGTCCGTTGTGCCGGGCGTACTCCTCAATCATGTGGATGAGCACCCAGCGCAGCGACACGGTTCCCCGCCACGCGTCGTCGCCCATGATGTCGAGGTGCGGCGCCTGCCTGGCAAAGCTCTCGGCGAACGCCGCCTCGGCCCGCCAGGCCTCCCACGCCGCCGCGACTGCCGCCGGGTCGGACACCGCGCCGTCGAAGTCCCGGTCGGGGTCGTCCTCCGAGGAGAAGAGGGGCGGAGCGTCCTGCCCGGCCAGCACCCGCCGGAACCAGCGGCGCTCCACATCGGCGAGGTGTCGGACCAGGCCGAGCAAGGAGAGGGTGGACGGCTCCACGGACCGCCGGGACAGTTCAGCTCCCAGGCCGGCGCATTTCAGCTCCAGAGTCGCGCGATGATCTCCGAGGAAGCCGAGGAGCATGCGGCGTTCGTCGCCGGTCGCAGGACCACTGAACCGGCGGTCGGGTACGCCGCCGACGAACACTTCAGCTCTTCTGCTTGAGATGGTCATGCCCGCAATCATTGACCCCGGCTGTGGTGACAGTCCCGCTTTTGCACGTCAGTTGGTGGCCTTGAGGGCTGCGTCCCAGGCGGGGCTGTCGACGTAATGGTTGTCGTACTGCTCGGAAGAGTCCTTGATCTCCTGGAAGCCGGCCTCCCCGCGCATGACCCGGCCAAGAAGGCGAAGGTAGTCGAAGCGGGGCATCCCAGGGGTGAAGACGAACAGGACGTCGGCCTCGGCGCCGGGGGCCGCGGCGAAGGCGTGCGGGGTGTGGGGTGGAACGAGGAGGAAGTCCCCCTTGTCCAGGACCTGGACCGTGTCGTCGACGAGCACCTGAAGTGACCCGTCCAGGACGAAGAACAGCTCCGAGGCCTTCGTGTGGAAGTGGGCGGGGGCACCGACCGCGCCCTTGGTGAAGGACGAGCGGTAGCTGGTGAGCGAGCTCCCGTCGGTTCCGTAATCGGCGAGCAGGGTCATCACGCTGCTCGGGTCGCTGGTGGTTTCGGCGGTTGCGGAACGAGTCAGTACCGGCTTCAGCGCGGCGGTGTTCATCAGGCACTCCCTGCTTGGTGACCGGGTCCCGGGCGTTCGCCCCAACCTCGTGATCTCCACACTAGGCAGCTGAATGACATGGCAACAGGTGCAATCAATCGCTGAAACCATGGGTCAATTTCGCGGCCGACCACCCCTCGGTGCCGGCCGGACAAGGGCCCACAACGACTCGGTCTCGGATCGGTCGGCGGTGGCGTGGAGCGAGCGGTTCCGTACGAAGGTGCGTCCATGACCACGGAGCCGGGTTCCGGCACCCCGATCCTGCCGGGGGTTGCGCACCATCCGTCGAGTTCCCCGGGCCGGGCAGGCGACGGGTTCGAGGGCGGGTGCCTGACTCTGCTGGCCTTGCTCGTCGAGATCTCCGTTGCCTTCCTGGCTGCCCTGTCGTTGGGAATGCGAGGCTGGGCCCAGTCGACGAGTGAGAAGGCGGGACCGTCGGGGCATGCCGGGCCACCCCCGATGGACTGGGTGCCGGTTCTCTGGCTCGGCGGGTTCACACTGGCGGTCCTCGTGGTCGCCGGGCTGTTCCTGCGCTTTGGGCATCCGTTCGCGGGGTCGTTCCAGTTGCTGATCGGAGCTGTCGTGCTGATGGCCACGATCGCCGTGGGGACGACCGAGTACGAGCGGGCCCATCCGGCGCCGCTGCCGCGGTGCCCGACGGCGGCCGGAGTGCCGTGCGCCCCGCAGGATCCCGGCGCCCCTCCTGCGAACGATCGAGGCTCCACGGGGCATCAGTGCCGCAGGGGTGGGAACAGCGACGAATGCGCCGGCAGCGGCCGTTGACCGGACAGCAGACAGCGGACGCGTATTCGTTTACGGCTCCCGATTCCTTCCGCCATTTCTGGCGCTGCCGGGCCTGCTACGGCTGTGTCGCGATCTGGATCAGGTTGCCGCAGGTGTCGTCGAAGACGGCGGTGGTGACAGGGCCCATTTCCAAGGGCTCCTGGGTGAAGTGGACGCCGAGGCCGCGCAGGCGCTCGTACTCCGCGTTCACGTCGTCGACGGCGAACTGGGCAAGCGGGATGCCGTCCTCGGTCAGCGTGTCGCGGTAGGTCTTGACGGCCGGGTGGCCGGCGGGCTCCAGGAGGAGTTCGGTGCCCCCGGGCTCGTCGGGCGAGACGACGGTCAGCCACCGGTCCTTCTCGCCCACCGGGACGTCGTGCTTCTTCACGAAGCCGAGGATCTCGGTGTAGAAGTGCAGGGCCTTGGCCTGGTCGTCGACGAAGACGCTGGTCAGATGGATCTTCATGGGGTGCTCTCCTGTGGTCCGGATGTGTCGGGCACGGGCCATCGCTCGGCGATCTGCCGCAGCGGGGCCGTGTTCAGGTCGTGGAACTTGTAGCGACCCTCGCGCCTGGTCTCGACGAGCCCGGCGGCCTCCAGCACGGCGAGGTGCTGGGAGACGGCCTGGCGCGATATGCCGAGCTGATGCTTCATGCTCAGTCGCGAGCAGATCTCGAACAGTGTCTGTCCGGACTTCTCTGTGAGCTCGTCGAGGATGGTGCGGCGGGTGGGGTCGGCCAAGGCTTTGAAGAGGTCGTCGGCCACGACCCCAGGATAGGCAATCCTTCACTTGCCTATCAAGTCGAGGCCCGCCGCGTCCCGACGCAGCTGGTCGAGGGCCTCGCCGGTCCTTCTGTGCCGTGCGGCATCGGGACCCTTGGAGTTCGGCTCGCCCATGCCCGCCGCCGGAGCCGGCCGGAAGGCCGTTCCGCAGGAGGTCTGCGCAAGGAGCGGGCCGGCCGGATGGGGCCGCTGCCGAGGCCGATCGCTCCCCCCATAGGGTTGCGCGCATGCTGGAGGGGATCGACGACACCGACTGGGCGGCGTTGGAACACGCGTACGGACCGGCGGACGATGTGCCCGGTCTGCTGCGGGCAGCCGGTTCGCAGGACGCGAGGGTTCGGGACGAGGCGTTGGACGAGTTGTTCTCGTCGCTCTGCCATCAGGGGTCGGTCTATTCGGCGACAGCCGCAGCCGTGCCGTTCATCTCCCGGCTCGCCCTGGACGGGCCCGGTGACCGACTGGCGCTGCTGTGGCTGCTGCACGGCGCGGCCAACGGGGCCGGCCCTGAATACCGGCAGGTGCGCCGGGCCGTGGCCGCGGCACTCCCGGACCTGTTGGGCCTGGCGGCGGACGAGGAGCCGGACGTACGGCGCGCGATGGTGTGGATCGTCACCGCCTGCGAAGAAGCCTCCCTGCCGCTGATCCCGCTGCTGCGGGCCCGGTTGGAGACGGAGACCGACGCCGAGGTACGGGCAGATCTCGTCACGGCGCTCGGCCTGCTCGACGTCTCACCGGACATCAGGAGGGCACGCAACCTGGCACTGCTGTCCGCGCCGGAGCCGCTCGTGCGCGGGGCGGCGGCGACGGATCTGCTGCGCACAGCCCCGCTGCCACTGCCTGTCGCGCTGGTGGAGTCGGCACTCGACGCCCGGGGGACGGAGTCCACCGACGACGCGTCACACCTGTGGCCCGTCTCCTACCGGCCACTCACGGACCGGCTGATGGACGACCCGGACGCGGCGTTGCGCGCCGTGGAGCGCGGGCTGCCGCTCGCCTGGGATCTCACCGAGACGTGGCGCGACCGCGAGAGGGACGTCCTGCCGTGGCTCGCGCCGGCAGCCGCGGACGCGGAGGACCTGTGCCGGGTGGCGCGGGTGGGTGCCGCGCTGGAGGGCGGTGCGCCGGCGCCGTGGCTGGCGCCCCACCTCAGATCCGAGGACCCTTCGATACGGGTGGCGGCGACCCATGCCGCGGTGCGCCTGCGCGTGCCTGACGCGCTCGATCTCGTCCTGCGCCTGATGGACGAGTTGCCGGAGGAGGCGGCCTCGCTCCAGCTCACCCCGCTCACCGCTCCCGGAACGATCGTGCCGGTGGTGGCGGAGGTGTTCGGCGCGGCGGCGGAGCCGGTGGCCCGGCGGGTCGCGGCCCGGCCGCGTGCCGAATGGCTGGACGTACTGCTGTACTTCCCCGCGCTCGCAGCCGGATGCGTGGACGCTCTGGTCCGCCTTCTGCCCGCTTCGGCCGGGGTGCTGGCAGCTTTGGGCCGGGCGGCCGGCCCGGCGGCGGTGCGGGCCCTGCGCGTACAGGCAGAGGCCGGGAATCTGACTGCAGCGACGGCACTGGCCCGGCTCACGGGTGAGGCCGAACTTGCTGTGAGCGCGGTGCGGGCACTCCCGGACTCCGTGGCGCGACGTACGGCGGCCGTCGACGTGGCAGGTGAACTCGGCCCGCCTGCGGCTGCGTTGTTGCCCCTGCTGGAGGAGCGGCTCGCCGCGCCGAGCCGAGAGAGCCGGGCGGACGCGGCCGCAGCGATCTGGCGTGTCACGGGCCGCACGCACGACACGGCCCCGGTGATCGCGGACCAGCTGGCGCGCCATGGTGATCTGCACGAGCCGTACCTCGGCGCGCTGCGCGCGCTGACGGCGATGCGCCTGCTTCCGGCGGCTGCCCGCCCCGCGGTCGAGCACATCGCCTCCTCCCCGCGCCGCGTCGTCTCCGGGTTCCTGTGCGACGGAACACCGCACCCGGATCTGGCGGCGAGGAGACTGGCTCGGGAACTGCTGGCGGCAACCGGCTGACCGTGTTGCAACGGCAGTGCTCAGGGGGCGGTATGTCGTAGCGGTGGTCCCTGGACGGCCGCGGTATGTCGTAGCGGTGGTCCCTGGACGGCGAAATCCAGTGGCTCGCATGCAGTGCCCACTGGCAGCCTTCGGCGGCATGGATGCGGACGTGTGGAACGAACAGGTGGCCCAGACCTACGACGAGTCATCGGCGCACATGTACACGCCCGAGGTTCTGGGTCCGACAGTTGACTTTCTCGAGCGCCGAGCCGGTCGTGGGCCGGCGCTGGAGTTCGCGGTGGGGACCGGGCGGGTTGCGCTTCCGTTGAGCGCGCGTGGCATTCGAGTGGCCGGGATCGAGAAGTCGGAGGCCATGGCTCGCGAGCTTGCCAGGAAGCCCGACGGCCGCCATGTGGCCGTGACCGTAGGCGATATGACGTCGTGTCAGGCGCCAGACGCGTTCAGCCTGGTCTACCTCGTCTACAACGCCATCACCTGCCTGCTCTCCCAGGACGAGCAGGTCGCCTGCTTCCGCAATGCCGCGAGGCATCTGGAGCCCGGCGGCCGGCTCGTGATCGAGGTCTTCGTCCCTGACCTCCAGCGTCTGCCGCCGGGCGAGACCGCCCGCCCGTTCCACGTCGGCGAGCATCACGTCGGCTTCGACACGTACGACGTGCTGAACCAGCACGTGGTCTCCCACCACTACACGATCGTCGACGGCCGGGGCTCCACCTTCCTCTCGCCCCACCGCTATGTGTGGCCCTCCGAACTCGACCTGATGGCCGAGCTCGCCGGCCTGGAGCTTTCCGAACGGTGGGCCGACTGGAACGAGGCACCTTTCGCCGCGTCCAGCCGGTCACACGTCTCCATGTGGCGGAAGCCGGGAGACCGTTCTGAATCTCGCTGACCTACGGCTGAGGGCTTGCCCGGCGCGACGGGTCGATGAGGCCCAGGACGGCAGGGTGTCAGGGCTTGCGGGCGAGGCCGCCGTGCTCGCCGATGGATTCCGGGGCGGGGGCGTTGGGATCCGGGCGCCAGAACGGGACCGAGACGACGCCCGGGTCCAGGAGTTCGAGGCCGTCGAAGAACGCCGCGATCTCGTCGACGGGACGCAGGAAGTACGGGACCGCGCCGGTTTCGTTGTAGGCGTCCTGGGCCTGTTCGTAGTCGGCGTCGGTGCCCCGTGAACCGTCGTTGATGGAGAGGTAGCTGCCGGACGGCAGTCCTTCCATCAGCCGGGTGACGACGGCGCGTGCCTGGTCGTAGTCTGCGACGTGGCCCAGGATGTTGCTGAGGATCAGGGCGGTGGGGCGGGTGAGGTCCAGTGTCTCGGCGGCGACCGCGAGGATGCGGTCGGGGTCGGTCAGTTCGGCGTCGATGTAGGCGGTCGCTCCCTCGGGGGTGGAGCTGAGCAGGGCGCGGGCGTGCGTGAGCACCATCGGGTCGTGGTCGACGTAGACGATCCTGGTCTCGGGGGCGAGCCGCTGGGCGACCTCGTGGGTGTTGTCCCCGGTCGGCAGGCCGGTACCGACGTCCAGGAACTGCCGGATGCCCGCCTCGGTGACCACATGGGTGATGTTGCGGCTCAGGAAGGCGCGGCTGCTGCGGGCGATCGTGACGATGCCCGGGAAGACGGCGCTGTACGCGTCACCGGCCGCCTCGTCGACGGGGTAGTTGTCCTTCCCGCCCAGCCAGTAGTTCCAGATCCGGGCCGAGTGCGGGATCGATGTGTCGATCGCCGGATGCGCCGCCGAGCCGGGCGTTGTCGCGTGGTCCGTCATGGGTACCGTCCGTCTTTCAACCGAGGCGTGAACACTTCAGTCAACGTACGCCTCAACCATGGCTATGCGTACACCAGTTCATGTCTTCGACGCTCTTCTGCCTCGCGCTCCGCAGGCCCTTGAGCAGCGCGGCGGACGGTGCGTTCGACGGGTGGGGACAGTGCTCCGGGCAGCCAGTGGGGTGAGGAGCCCGGGATTCGCCGCAGTGTGGGACCAGGGGTGAACGTCAGCCCTCGTTGTCGTGGTCGCCGGCCAAAACCTTCGACACGTACGTGGCGAGCTCCGACCTCATCCGCTCCGCCGTCATGAGCTCCTGGCCCGCCAGGTGTTCGACGAGGTCTGCGCGGGTCGCGGCCAGCAGGGCGTGGGCGGTGAAGTCGCCGGACGGGACCGAGGGGATCTGCCGCAGCGTGTCCTGAAGTGTGCGGTGCCACCATGTGTAGTGCTCCGCCCGGTAGGGACTGCCGCTGCACGCCTCCTCCAGGGCCAGGGCGAGGTGGCGGTTGTCGAGTTTGAAGCGGAGTACGGCGTCGAGCAGGGCCCGTACGCGCTCGTGGGGCGGGGCCGAAGGGCCGAGTGGGGGCGGGCCGGAATCCACGGCGTTGCGCAAGGGCTGGATGCGGGCCTCGTACAGGGCCTGGATGAGGCCCGTCCGATCGCCGAACCGGCGGAACAGCGTGCCCTTCCCGACGCCGGCAGCTGCCGCGACGTCGTCCATGGACACGCTGCGAGGGCGCTGGCTGCGCGCGAAGAGATCGTCGGCTGCGGCAAGGACTGCCTCGCGGTTGCGCAGGGCGTCGGCGCGCTCTTTGCGCTGGGTCATGGCCTCTCCGTTGCTAAACGGACTGGCAGTCCGTATGGTTCGAATCGTTAAGCGGACTCGTAGTCCATATTCTAGGGGTGGCCGTCCAATGAGCGAAGTCATGAGCCCGGAACATCTGTACCGCCACAGCCTGCGGCTTCTGCTGGACAAGGACATCGACGGGTGGGTCGCGCTGTGCGACGACGACGTGGTGGTCGAGTTCCCGTACGCGCCTGAGGGGTTCCCGCCGAGGCTGGAGGGCAAGGAGGCTGTCGCCGCGTACATGCGCGACTATCCCGACGTCATCGACCTGCAGGAGATTCCGCATCTGGAGATCCATCTGCTGCGCGATCCGGACACCCTCGTCGCCGAATGGCGTGGCGTGGGCCGCATGGTCGCCTCCGGCGCTCCGTACGAGATGCCGTACGTCGCCGTCGTCACGGTCAAGGGCGGCCGCATCACCCACTACCGCGACTACTGGAATCCCCTCGCGATCCCCGGCTCCCCGGACCACCTGAAGTTCCCCACGACGGGAGCGGGCGCGTGAGGGAAGAGGAAGAGGAGAAGACAGTGACTACTGGTGCATCAGTTCTGGTGACCGGAGCAACGGGCAATACGGGTAGCCGTGTTGCCGGCCGACTCTCCGGGCTCGGCCATACCGTCACCCTGGCCTCCCGTCGGCCCGCCGGGACGCACGGTGCGCACGACGTCCGGTTCGACTGGTACGACGCCGAGACCTACGGCCCCGCGCTGCGGGGGGTCGACCGCGCCTATCTCGTACCGCCGGTCGGAGATCCGGAGCCCGCCGCCGTCATGCTGCCCTTCCTGGAGCAGGCCCGTGCGGCCGGGGTGCGGCGGGTCGTGCTGCTCAGTTCCTCGGCCATCCCCGTGGGGGGACCCGGTGTCGGGCGGGTACACGGGTGGCTGGCCGACGGGCTGTTCGGTGAGTGGGCCGTGCTGCGGCCCAGTTGGTTCATGCAGAACTTCACCGGCCAGCATGCGCATGCCGAGAGCATCCGCAAGGAAGGTGCTGTGTCGAGTGCGACCGGGGACGGAAGAGTCGGCTTCGTGGATGCCGACGACATCGCGGAGGTTGCCGTGCGGGCCCTCGACGATGTCGTGGCGCCCGATACGGATCTGGTCATCACCGGTCCCGAGGCGCTGAGTTACGGCGAGGTCGCCGCGGTCCTGGCCGAGGTCACCGGGCGGCCCGTTGCGCACCGGCACCTCACGTACGAGCAGATGCGCGACCGCCTGGCGGCCGAGGGCATTCCCGAGGAGTTTGCCGTGATGCTCGCCGGTATGGACCTGGCCATCGCCGACGGCGCGGAGAACCGTGTCACCGGGACCGTCGAGCGGATGACCGGACGGCCTGCCCGCACGTTCCGGGCGCATGTGGAGAGCGTGCTCAGGTCGGAGCCGGTGCGCCGGTCGGTGGCGTAGGGCCGGTGGGGCAGCGGCGGACCGGTCGCCGTCCTGCCCCCGGCTGACCTCGCGGACGTCATTCCCTGGCTGTCGCCACCGTCACGGCCGGAACCCGCAGGGCAACGCGTCCGGGCAGGGCGGTCGCGATGAGCGCGAGCAGCCCGGCTCCGGCGACGACCGTGACGTAGAAGAGAGGGGTGACGGTCGGCGCCGCACGGCCCGTCATGCCGAGGCTGAACGCGGTCAGGACCGCCAGGGCGATGGAGCTGCCGAGTGCGGTGGCCAGGAGAAGGACGGACAGGGCCTCGATACGCAGCATGCGCAGCACCTGACGGCGTGTCGCCCCCACGAGCCGCAGCAGTGCGAACTCCCGGATGCGTTCGGAGACGGACATGGCCAGTGTGTTGACGACGGCGATGGCGGTGAAGGCCAGGACGAGTCCCATGGCGATGAGGTCGACCTCAGATGCGGACTGCCGGCCTTGCGCCCGCAGAGAGTCGGCGGCAGCCGGTGAGAGAGCTGTGAGGCCCGGGAACTGCCGCAGCGTGGACGTGACGTGTGCCTGCGTGCGGTCCGTGCTGACGAGGAGAGAGGCGGAGAGCGGGTTGTCGACGTGGCGTGCCACGAGGTCGTGCGCGAGGGTGAGGTCTCCGAAGCCGAGGCCTCTGGCGTAGACGGCGGCGACGGTGAGCGTGGCGGGCGTGCCGTCCCCGAGTGTGAGCTCCAGGGTGCTTCCCGGCTTCAAGTGGAGCTGCTCGGCCGCCAGTTCACTGACTGCGACGGTGTGCTGGGTGAGCCGCTCGAGAGAGCCGGCGGTGACGTCCGGGTCCCAGGTGCGGGTGAGGCCGGCCGGAGTGACGCCCTGGGCCGTGTACTTGTCCAGGCCGACCCGGACGGTCGTACGGACCACTTCGGTGACGACATCGTGGTGTGTACGCAGCCGGTGTGCCGCCTCGGCCGGAACACCCGGGCCGTGGGACGCGACAACCCAGTCGGCGCGGACGCCCTCGCGGGTCTCGGTGCGGGCGGCATTGCCGAGAGTGGGCTGCACGAAGAGCACCGTGCAGGTCATGCCGACGAGCAGAGTGAGCGGTGTGACGACGGCGGCCATACGGACGGCGTTGCCACGGAGGTTGGCGGTGGCGAGCCTGCCGCCGTGGCCGGTCAGGCGCAGTGGACCGGCGAGGACAAAGGCTGCCGCCCTGACCAGGAGAGGCCCGAGCAGGGCGACAGCGGTGGACAGCACGACGACCGCGAGGAACGTCACCGGCGTCGAGGCGGACTCGGTGTGCAGGATCCCGAGCAGAGCGACGAGAGCGCCGCCGCCGGTGAGCAGCAGAGAGCCGGCGAGGAGGCGGCCCCAGGTGGGCCGGGTGGGTTCGACCTGGGCCTCGGCGAGTGCCTCGGCCGGCCGGATCCGGGAAACCCGACGGGACGCGATCCGTGCGGCGGCCCAGGCACCGAACAGGGTTGTGGCGACGGCGGCGAGTACCGGAAACACACTGACGGTGTGCTCGAGTGTGGCGGGCACGGCGCCCAGGCTGACGAACCTGCTGTGCAGCCAACCGCCGAGGGGAAGTCCCACCACGGCTCCGGCCATGCCCGCGGCCGCTCCGACGATCAGGGCCTCGCGCCCGAGCAGCCTGCGGATCTGCCCGGAAGTGGCGGCGACGGCGCGGAGCAGGGCGAGTTCGCGGTGGCGCTGCTGGACGGTGAGCGCGAAGGTCCCGACGACCACGAGGACCGCCACGAGCAGCGAGGTGCCGGCCATCGCCCCACCCATGCTGACCAGCTTGATGCGCCCGGCCGCGGCATCCAGGAACTCCACCGGCCCCCGCGCGTCGCCGGTGCTGACCTGGGCGCCGGTACCACGCAGCGCCTCGGCCACGGCGCGTCCCAGTGTTCCCATATCGGTAACCGAGTCCGAGTCCGAGTCCGAGTCCGGGAGGATACCGAAGGCGGTGACCTGCCCCGGGCGGTCGGCGAGGCGGCGGGCCTCTTCGGCGGAGAAGAAGAGGGACGTCTGGTGCCGAACAGCCGTGGCGGGGGCGGCTACACCTGATACGCGGTAGGAGCGCGGGGCCCGCGTCGACTGGACGGTGAGGCGGTCCCCGGGTTCCAGGCGGGCGCGCTCGGCGAGGTAGCGGTCGATGACGATGTCGGTGGCGGCCCGGGGGGCGGTGCCCGCGGTGAGCCGGTACGGGGTCAGCTCGGCGGACGCCCAGTCGTGCCCGTATGCGGCTCGGTCGCCGGTGCCGCCCGGGGTAAGTGGCTGGGCCAGGAAGGTGAGTTCGGGGATCACGCGGCCGACGCCGGGGGTGGCGGCGAGGGTACGCCCGATGCCTTCCGGGAGCCAGGCGCGTTCGGCGACGGGTTTGGCCTTGTGCTTGACCTTGGTCTTGCCCTTCTTCTGCTCGACGGTGGTCCGGTGGACGTTCTGGTCGGCGGAGACCACGACCGGAGCGGCGGCATAGCGTTCGGTGCGGATGGAGCCGCGCAGTCCCGTCTCCAGGAGGGTTCCGCACGCGGTGATCATGGCTGCCGCGCACATGAGGGCGACGAAGGCACCGGCGAAGCCTGCCTTGCGCGCACGGACGGTCTTCAGGGCATAGCGCAGCATCATGAGGGGTCCGTGTCTCCGCTGTGGGGTACGTGGGTGTCTTCCGGGCCGGCCCCTGTGGTGCCGCCGTCATCCGTGGGCTCGGGAGCGGGGAAGGCGAGGAACCGGGTGAGCAGGGTGCGTGCGCCGGGCGGCGTCTCGGACTCGGGCCGCTTGTACCGATTGAGGAGAGCGATGTACTCCTCGAAGAACGTGTGGAGTTCGGGCAGCGTGAGCCGGACGGAGCCGCGCGAGTACGGGAACGCGTCCGCCCACGGGCCGTCGTCCGCGTCTCGCTGGAGACGCTCGAAGAGGTCCAGGTCGGCGGCGTACGCATGGTGGTTCAGCTCGTCCATGACGTGCCGCGTCTCAGGACTCTGACGGCTGCGCGGCGGGAAGCGGCGGTCGCCGGGAACCGCCCGCCACCAGCGCTCGCGGCGCCCGGATGCCGTCACCCCCGCCCCGTCCGTGGAGTCCGCCTCCTCGGCGAAGCCGTACCTGGCCAGCTCGCGCAAGTGGTAGCTGGTCGACCCGGTGTTCAGCCCAAGGGCCCGGGCGAGCGTCGCCGACGTGGCGGGACCGTGCAGGGTCAGGTGCTCGAGCACACGCTGACGGCGCGGCTGAGCGAGTGCCTTGAGCGCGGCGAGATCGCCGAGCTCGACAGGCGCTGAGGACGGACGTTCCGGCTCCGCGGGCCGGGGTGCACCGGGTTGCTGTGGCATGCGTACACAGTCGTCTGTGCACAGGTGTCTGTGCATTGCGGCGACCCGGCGTCCTCGGCGGGGGGTTATCCCTACCGGCAGGGCCGGGCGGGAGACGTAGGGCCGATGAGGGAGAGCAGACCGGTCTTCGGGACGAGGCGACGGCGGGACGGTCCGTCATAGCGTCAGGAGCATGAAAATCGCCATCTTAGGAACGGGCCATGTAGGGCGGGCGCTGGCCGTGGGCTGGGCCCGAGCGGGACACGACGTGGTTCTCGGGTCGAGGCGGCCGGACAAGGCGCAACTGGGTGCGGACCCGGCGTCGGAGGTGGGGGACGACATCCCGGTCGCGGACGTGAAGACGGCCGCGACGGGTGCGGAAGTGGTGGTCAACGCGACGCCGGGGACGGCGTCCGTGGCACTGCTCGCGGGAGTCGGCGCGCCGCCTTGGCCGGCAAGGTGCTTATTGATGTCGCGGTCGGATTCGGGGAGGACGGCTCGCTCTCCCACCTCGTGGAGAGCCTGGGCGAGGAGATCCAGCGGACGTGCTCGGGCAACGCGGCCCGGTAGTCGCCGCCGAGCAGCCGGATCGCGGCACGCTGCGTCCGTAGTTCCAGCACCTTCCTGTTCTCGGCACCGAGGGCATGTGCGGCCGGCTCGATGATCTCGCCCAGCACCTCAGCGGCCTGGGTGAACCGCTCCTCCTCCAGCAGCGCGTCGGAGTGCGCGTATGCTTCCGCGATCTCCTCCCTCAGTTGCTCCGGCACGACCACGGGACCCGGAAGCGCGGCGTTCGGATCGACCCTGCCTATGGGGCTGCCGGTCGCGGTCAGCTTGGTGACGTCCGTGCGCAGGATCGCCGCGATACCGAAGTCGAGGACCTTCACTGTCCCGTCCCGCGCGACCAGGATGTTCCCCGGCTTGAGGTCGCGGTGGATGACGGGCACGTCGTGGGCGTACGACAACACGGTGGCGACCTGGGCCGCGACAGCCACGGCCCAGCTGACGGGCAGCGGGCGATCGGGGTGGATGTACGCGGACAGCGGGATCCCGTCGACCAGCTCCATGACGAGAAAAAGCCGTTCGTACGTGGTGTCCGTGTCGTCGAGTACCGCGTCGAACACCTGGGGTACGCCGGGGTGCTGGATGCGCGCGGTGATGCGGGCCTCGCGCTTGAACCGCTTGGCGAACTCCTCGGCCAGCTGCGGTGAGCCGGCAACGGACTGTCGCCGGACCACTTTCACGGCGACGGGCCGGTCCAGCACGGCGTCGTAACCACGCCACACGTCGCCCATGCCACCGCTGTTGAGCTCCTCAACAAGCTCGTACCGTCCGGCGATCGGCTGCTCCGGCACCTTGCCCCCGTGTGTGCGTGTGCTGATGGCCGGCGCGTGTTGGTGCGCGGACCCGACATGGTGGGGCAAGTCTCTCCGGGCGGCGATCTCCCGTCCAGCGAAGCCCTGGGAGGCAGCGAGGGGGCGTCACTTTCCAGTCACCGGAGGAGGAGCGCCTTGTCGCGCGCAGCTTGGCCCAGACGTCGGGTCTTCCCGTTCATTGCGGACACGGCACCGGCAAATGGCTGGCCACGGAATGTGAGTTCGTTGATCGCTGTCTCTTTAAGCCTGTGAATGAGCACGCAACGTCTGATAGGCCAGGGCTGTGGCCGGTGACCCGGTCCGGGCTGGCATGAGCAGAGATTGCAGCCCCCGCCGACGGGGACGGTGATCGCCCCCGCCTTCCAGGAGGGAGAGCTCTTCAGACGCCCGTGCCGACGGGGCGTTCAGTGCCGCGGTGCCGAATTCAGGACATCGCGCTTGGCCAGCGTCTCCGCTCCGGCTCCCGTGAGCGTGACCTTGCCGGAGTGAACGGTGTCCAGTTGCTCCACCTGCCTGCCGTACCACTCAATGGCGGTCAGCGAGAACTCTGGTGTGGCCGTGCCTGGGGAGGCTGCGGAACCCGGGTGCCGGAACACCATGCCCAGCCGTGCGGTCCCCTCAACACAGCGGACGACGCAAACGGCCACGGCGTCCGCCGCGCAGGGAACGCCCGGTGTCACGGACTCGATGGATTCGATGCTCAGGGCTGCCTTCTCCGGCACGTTATCAAGCACGTCGGTGTGCCTCCTCTACGAAGTGCGCGATCTGCTCGGGGGTGAGCTTGGGAACATCGTATTCAAGGAGCGGATCGATGTCCCCGTTGCCGATCTTGCGTGGCACGTGGATGCCCATCTCGGAGAGGATCTCCCGGGCTACCGCCGAGGGCACTTGCACGGATGCGCGCGACGACAGTTCTGCCGGGCTCAGCTCGACCGGCCACTCGGCCTCCCGCGCGATGTACCCCTGGTGGACCGGGACCCCGTCCAGCGCGCCGCGCGGGTAGATCTCGACGATGGCGTCGCCGAACCGCTCGGCCTGCGTTGCGAACACGCTGGCGACGCCGGGATCGGACGAAGTGCCTCAACGACCTCCACATGGCGCCCCTCGACGTCGACGACATCCTCATGATCGGCGGTACAAGTCAGATCCCGAGCGTCCGGGCGGCTGTTGCCGAGGCGCTCCAGATGGAACCTGTGCCCACGGAGCTGTGTGATCCGATGACCGCCGTGGCGCGAGGGGCGTCCGTTGCTGCCGCAGTCCTTGCTGGTGAGACCGAGGGGGTGATCCAGGTCGCCACCAGCCATGCACTCGGCACGGTGGTGAAGGACTCGCAAGGGCGCAAGAAGTTCAGCCAGATCATCCCCAGGAACTCGCCGCTGCCCTGGAAGGAGCGAAAGAGCTACACACCCCAGCGAGACCACGCGCGGAAGCTGTCGGTCGAGATCTGGGAAGGGGACCCGGACAAGGAACTCACGCATCCGGACAACGTGCAGCTCACCGAACTCACCCTGACGTACCCCACCCCGCGTGTTCGTGATGAGTCCAGCTTCGACCTGGAGTACATGTACGACTCGAATGGTCTGTTGCACGTCAAGGCCGTGTTGGAGCATACGGGGGAGGTAGTGGTCGATGAGGAGGTGAAGAGCTTCGGTTCCGGCGGCCCCACGCCGGAGGTACGCAAGGAGCTCGACGACCTGTTGCACGCGAACCCGACTCCTATGGCACCGATGACAACGCCTTCGAGCGCCCGTCCAGTGCCCGCTCCTCCGGGTGGCAAGCCGGCCGTTGGAAAGAGCCCACACACTTTGGTCGTCGACGGTTCCAACCTCGCGTGGATCGGTCGTTCGCCGCGCCGGTCCGGAGTGTACGAGGAGGACGACAGGCCGAGCTTCGGTCAGCTCCAGGCCGCGTGTGCGGCACTGTCCAAGAAGTACCCCGCCGCGGAGATCCACGTCGTCGTCGACGCCAGTCTGCGGCACAAGGTTGCGGAGGGGGAGCGCGAAATGGTGACTGCCGCGATCGCCAAGGGCGACGTCATTCAGCCGCCCGCAGGAACCGAAGGAAAGGGGGACGCCCTCGTTGCAGCCATCGCAGATGAGTCGGACGCGATGATCGTCACCAACGACAACTTCGTCGAATTGCAAGGACGCTATCCCTGGCTCCGCGAAAAGGGACGTGTGCTGGGTGCCACGTACGCGAAGGACGTGTGGATCTTTACTGACCGCACGTGCGTCGCCCCGCGCGCCAGGGTGTAGACGCAGTCACAGGCCGTCGATCTCGCGGAGTGACCGGGTACCCGTGCAGTGGGGCGGCGCGGCCGGCAGGAACCTTCCATATTTTTGCGGTCGTTTCGCGCCCCTGGGGATGGGTGACCGCGGGTCCGACTGCGGTCACCCATCCCGCAACGCGTTTCCGTACTGGTGCCTTTCGGAAATCGGGCGGGTCCGAGGTTTGCGGGGCTGACTACAAACGCCACTCCTTGGCCAGCAGTTCGAGCAGTTCGGCCTGCCGCTTTTCCAGGTGCTCCGGAGTCCAGGTGTCCTGGCCCAACACCTGTGTGGTCAGGGGAAAGGTGACGACGCCCCGCCTTAGGTACCGCTCCTTCTTGTCCGTGAAGTCGAGGTTCTGGACCTGGGAGTTCTTCGTGCGGCTGAGCAGCACCAGATTGGCCAGCCTGTGCGTCCACTCCTTGCGCTCGTCCACCGTGAAATCGGCGCGCCACTGCGACTCGAGCCCCGGATTCTGAGGGAGCACGTGCTCGACGGTGATGCGCGGAGCGTCGTACGTCGTCACGATGTCGTCCTCGGCCACCAACTCGTCCAGCCGTAGGAGGATGTAGCGACGCGTCCTCAGCTCGTAGTACACATCGCCGTCGAGCCGGGTCAGAGTCTCGGTCCGCTCGGATTCGGTCAGCTGGAGGGACGGGGCCTCCAGGCCACGGCCTTTGGTCAGTTCCGTCAGCAGCTCGGCAAAACGGAGCACACGGGGAGTGGTGTAGACGCGCCGGACGAACATGCTTGCCGCGAGGCGCTCCAGCAACCGTAAGAACGAACCCAGCCACACGGGATCGTCGCCATGGGACCGAAGCGCCCACAATGCGGCCGGCCACCAGTCGTTGTTGTCCAGCTGCAGAAGTCTGCGGAACCACAGGTTGACCTGTGCCGACCCGTCTCCGGCCGCGTATGTCTTGTCGCGGATCACCGCGGACGCGTCGGCATAGGGAACAAGTACCTCGTCGACGAACTCCTTGGCCCGTCCTCCCTTGTAGTGAGCCAGGACCTGAGTCTGGAACTCCTTGAGCAGTTCCTGCCGTGCTCGCTCGCCGGAGAAGATCATGCGGATGTGGAGGAAGAGGTCAGAAAAGTCCTCGCGACCGAGGCTCTCCTCCGCGTCTTCCCACCGCCTGGCGTAGGTCTCCGAGACTTCCTCGTCGATCTCTCCGATGATCTGCGCCTTGAAGATGTCGGCAGGCGACAGGTCAAGGCCCCGGGAGTTCATGACGCTGAAGATTCGGTGGGCACTGTCCAGATCAGGGGTGCTTACCGCGACGAGGAAGGTCTGGACACCCATCAGTTTGCACAGAGCGAGACGCTGCTCGTCGCTCCAGGAACCCAGGGTGGTGTGCAGAACCCGCGTGTTGGCCTGGACAGCCCTCTGCGCGTCCGTCCTCAAGTTGTGCGGGTTCAGTTCCAGGAGGGTCCTGATGGAGCCGGAGGTCTGGATGTGCTGATGGAAGAAGTCGGCGTCACGTGGACGCAGGGTGAGCCGGGGTTTGGCTTTCAGCCCCAGAACCGTGTTCCCGGGCTCGGAGATCATCGCCACCAGGTTGGTCACCACATCGGGCTGCTGAGCCAGATCTCGCAGAACGGCGAGCAGGATAGTCAAGGTGGTCAGCCGCTGCTGGCCGTCGATGACGTCGGCCTCGGCGGCGCGACTGTCCTTGACGAGCACCAAGGAGCCGAGAAAGTAGGGCTCCCCGTTGCCCCGTAGGAGCGCTTCCTCAAGGTCGGCGAGGAGTTGCTGGGCCTGTTCGGTCTGCCACGCGTAGGGGCGCTGGTAGTCCGGAATCCGGAAGTCGTAGTCACTGCAGAAGACCTTGTGCAGCGGCACTTCGCGCGCTTCGAGCTGAGCCATAGTCAGCATGATTCCCTATTGGGGACCGACGCCGCAGCGATGTGCGGGGAGGCGATGCCGCGGGTGCCGCGCAGACCAGGGCAGGCGGTGCTGGTGTGCAGGTTGTCGGTCGTGACCGTGAGTTGGGCAGGTTGCCAAGGACTTCGAACTGACCGCGCCCGCGGTGCGGGACTGGGGCAAACAGGCCGAGGTCGACGCGGGTGGGCGTAGTGGGCCGACTGGCAGCAAGCGCGAGGGACTAGCGTATTGCGGCGGGAGGACCGCAGGCTGCGCGAGGACGTCGACATCCTCAAGCGGACCACAGTCTTCTTCGCGAAGAGGCCCGTGACGGTGCACCCGTTCATCGAGTTGGAGAAGGCAGGTCACAGCGTCATACGGGCCCGCGAGCGGATGAAGGTCTCCCGGCCGCCTTCCATGCCCGTCACTCCGGTCTGCCCGATCTCCGTACAGTGCGGGATGCACAGCTGACCCAGCAGGTTATCGAGGTCCAGGCAGAGGCGAAGACTGTGCCTCCGGTGCCCTCAGCGCGGGCGACGACCGGGAAGGGCGGTGCGGGAGTGCCCCGTGGCTTCTGTGGTGGACGTTGTGCAGGCTGCCCATCGTGGGAATCGCCGGTGTCCTCCGTTCCTACGGTTTCGGGTGCGCGTGGTGCGTGCCGCCGGTCTGCGGCGGGCTTCCAAGTGCGGCTGGACGTCCGGGTCAGACGGTGGAACGGATAGCGGCGATGTCGAACTGGAGGCGGAGCCTCTCGCTCACCATGGCCCCGCCCTCGGCCAGCCGGGCGTTGTAGGTCAGCCCCCAGTCGGACCGGTTGATGGTGGTGGTGCCGTCGAAGCCGACACGTTCGTACCCGAACGGGTCGGTGACATGACCGATGTAGGTGAGGTCCAGGACCACGGGGCGCGCAGTTCCCCTGATGTTGAGGTCGCCGGTCATGCGGTAGACATCCTTGCTCGCGAGGTGCACAGCGGTGCTGGTGAAGGTGATTCGCGGGTGCCTCGCGGCGTTCAGGAAGTCACGGCCGACCAGATGGGCGTCGCGTTGCTCCACGCCGGTGTCGACGCTGGCGGTGGCCAGTGCGATCTCTGCCCTGGAACGGGCCGGGTTCCGGCCGTCGAAATAGAGGCGGCTCTCGTACTCCGCGAAGGAGCCGCGCACCGTCGTCACCATCGCGTGCCGCACGGAGAACCCGATCCTGCTGTGCGCGGGGTCGATCATCCACTCTCCGGTGAGAGCCGCCAGGGCCGGATCCGGCACCACCGCAGCCGTGGGGGCCGATGAGGCCGATGGGGCAGCCGGTGCCGCTGTGCGTCGGGATGTGGAACTGCGGCTGAAGAGGTTCATGATCATCTAGTTACTCGGGGGTAAGCAGCACCCGCAAGGCCGGATGAGGAAACCCGACCATTCATGGGCAGACCTTCACACGGTGGAGTTGCGGTCAGCGGCATTCGCCCCACGGCGTACCCGCGTGCCGGTAGGTCATGGATGCCTTCCGGCATGCGAGCGCCGCACGCCGTGCGCGGTAGGCCCGGACCGGGCTCAGGGCGTCGTCGCCGGTTCCTCGCGGAGTGCGTCGACCACTGAGCGCTCCAGGGCCGCGGAGGCGTGAGTGAGGGTGCCGGTACGACCGGTGCGGTGTCCTGGCTTGTCGTACGCGTAGGTCATGGTGCGGTCGTCGACGGTCTCGGATGCTCCCCGCCGGCGACCGCTGGCAGCACCGCCACCGCTGCCAGGGCCCCGGCCGCGCCCGGCTGTCGGCCGATGTCACAAATCGAGTCGTCGGCTCGTCATCCAGGAGAACGGCATCCCACGACGGAGTGCGAGTAATGCCACTCCCTACAGAAACGGAGAAATCGTGTTCGCCGCCTACCTCACGGTCACCATCCTCGGCGCGGTCTTCAACGGCGCCGCCGCAGTCACCTACCTGATCGGCCACGAATACCCCAAGACCCAGGCGGACATGAAGGGCCTGCCCCGGAAGTGGGTACCGGTGCTGGGCATGCTGCTGGCGGCGGGCACCGTGGGGCTGCTGGCCGGGTTCGCCGTGCCGCTTCTGGGAACCCTCGCAGCCTCCGGCCTGGTGCTGTACTTCATCGGCGCAATCATCGCCCACCTGCGGGTGGGCTCCCGCAACGTCGTAGGCGGGATCGTGTTCCTCGCCACCGATGCGGCCGCCCTGGCTCTGGGCCTGCTCTACCACGGCCCTTGGTAACCCGGGGCTGAAAAAAGTCCGCGGCCCGTGACCACGGCGGCCGTCATGGTCCTCCCTGCCCCCGCTGACCCGCCGGATCACGCCCTCGAACTGCCGCCGGCGCGGTGCGGATCACGGGCCCAAGGTGTCGACCGCCAACCGGACCTCCTCCTGGCGTGTGTGAGGTGCCCATCGGAGGGGCACCTACCCGGGCGGTTGAACCGCCTGGCCTTCCGCCAGTACGGCGCCGCGCAGACACTCAACGGCCCGGTGGGTCACACCGAGGGTGCCGTAGATTTCCGCTGCGGCTCGGAAGGAGGTTGCGGCCTCGGCCGTGAAGCCCTGCTCGAGTGATGTGCGCGCCATCCCCCGCAGGTCGTTGGCCTGCCCGAGGCTGTCGCTGATCCGGCTGTGCCGGGCGTGTGCTTCCTCGTAGGCCCTGGCGGCGCCGAGGTAGTTCTCCGTGGAGAGATACACGTCGGCGAGACCCTGCATGGCGTTGGCCATGCCCAACTCATCGCCCAGGCTCGTGTAGAGGTCGAGAGCCTCTCGGTGCAGAGCGGTCGCCACGTCGTACTCCGCCAGGGCGTGATGGACCCACGCTCTGCTGAGCACCGTGTTACTCACCCCGCGGCGGATACCCATGGCGCGATAGGACGTCTCGGCCTCGCGGAAGCAGGCGGCTGCTTCGGTGGTGGAGCCCATGGCCAGGTGCAGGACGCCGAGGCAGCGAACCACGTTGGCCGCGCCCAGCTGGTTGCCCAGGGATGTGTACTCGCTCAGGACCTCGTCGTAGAGTGCCAAAGCTGCGGCGTTCTCACCTCTCAACCGGTGGATGTCGGCCAGACCCTGGTCCGCACGGACACGTCTTCCGTGGTGCGCGGACCGCACACAGAGCTCGCGGACGTCTCGGTACAGGTCGGCGGCCCGGCCGTACTCCCCTCGAGCGAGCAGAACGCCCGCGAGGCCCAGCGAAGCGTCGGCCTGTCCGACGGTCTCGTCCAACGAGGCATAGGTCTGCATGGCTTGCCTGTAGGAGACGACCGCTTCGTCGTAGCGGCCCTGCTGGCGCAGTACCGAGGCGAGACCCGAGATCGCCTGGGCACATCCCTTGCGGTCATCGAGCGCCTCGCCGATGGCACGGGCCCTTTCGTAGGAACCCATGGCTTCCGTGAACCGGCCCTGAAAGCTGAGGACGTCTCCAAGCCCACAGGCCGCCGTCGCATGCTCCGGTGAGTTCACATCGGTGGATTCGAGAGCGAGACGGAGCAGTTGGTCCGCGTCGCCGTATCGGCCGTCAAGGATGTCCCGCGCGGCTACCGCCAGAAGGAATTGTGCTCGTTCGGACCACGCTTCGGGGACTTCACGCGCCGTCGCGTGCAGTTCTTTCATATGGGTGTCGAGCCAGACTCTCGCGTTCTCGTCCGCCGACGCCTCTGCTCCCCCCGGACCGCTGGTGAGCTGTTCCTCAGCCGTCCGGAATCGAGCCAGCAGGTGTGCGCCGAGCCGTACAAGGCTGTGCTCCGCCTCGCCGGGTGAAGCATCGAGCAGCGCGATCTCGCGTGCGTGCTCCAGGCTCACGTCGTGGAATGCGTATCTGCCACCGTGGCGGACCAGGAGCTGTTCGACATCGGTCAGTTGCACTTCCGCCAGAAACGGCGGGATCTCCGCCATGGCGGCCACCGAGTCGGGGCCGAAGTCCGGTCCCGGGTGCCAGGCACAGTGATGGATCAAGGAGCGGAGGGCGGGTTCGAGCGCCCCGTAGGCGCTCATGAAGGCAGCATGTTCGGCTCTTTCGAGCTCGGGGAGGCGATGAGAGGGAGAGGACGCCGCCAAGGACGCGAGCACCGCTGCCGAGGAGGCTCCCCGGAGCAGTCGAGTACCGATGGCGCCCAGAGCCAGCGGGCTGCCGCCGGTGGCCTCTGCGAGGAGCATGAGGCCTTCCGCCTTCTCGGACACACCCATCCGATGCAGTACCTTGACGCAGTCCGCGGCCGGCAGCGGAGCCAGCCCGATGCGGAGGCCCGCCGCGACCCCGGTCAGTTCCTCGCGGCTGGCAACCATGACCGTGCCGACTGCGCCGGCCCCGGGCAGCAGAGGCCTTATCTGGTGGGCATCGCGGACATTGTCGAGAAGTACCAGCAGAGGGTGTTCCTCGAGGAACAAGCGCCACGCCTCCGACCGGGCGGTCGGGTCCTGCGGGATCTCGTCGGGACGGTGGCCCAGATGGCGCAGCTGTTCCTCAAGGACCTCGTACGGTGCACGCGGCTGCTCCCCGGGTGTCCAGCCACGCAGGTCGACCTCCAGGCATCCCGCAGGAAACAGGTGCGCCATCCGGGACGCCGTCGCCCGCAGCAGCTCGGATTTACCCTGGCCGCCCCGGCCGTGGACGATGCAGATGGCCGGCGGTCCGCTCGCCGCCTCGACCAGCGCGGAGATTTCCCCTTCGCGTCCGGTGAAGTAAGGAGTAGGTGCGAAGACGGTGCGGGTGGGACGACGCCTCCCAGGTGCCGTCGGCGCGGCGCCGGTGAACGCCCTGTTCCTGGAGAGCGGAATACGGTGGCCGTTGTCCCGCGTGCTCATACGAGGTTGCGGCACCGGGTACTCGTCCACGACCCGGCCGGCCAGTCGTGCGCGCAGCGCCTCGTACACGTCGGCCATGGTCAGGTCCGGCTGCAGTTCCCCGAGCCTTCCGTCGGGGAGCGGGCCGCTGACTCCTTCTCGCAGAATTCTCGTCAACTCGATGGTGAATACGCTGCCCTCCGGGAGGCAGAGCGAGCGCTGTGTCTCCGCTGCCGAGGTCAGTACGCAGGCACCGGAGACGGAGAAGTCGGCCGGAGCCGGCGAGTCACCCATGTGGAGAGCGCCGCCGCTGAAACAGGAGTCGACGATGACGACCTTGTGTCTGGCCCTGGCACGGGAGACGAGCCTGCGGATGTCGTCGTACGGGACGGAATGGTGGGTTCGCTGCGGATGGGAAGCGCTCGTGCTGAGGTAGAGACCCTCGCTGCGCGGGCCGAGGTGTCCATGGCCCGAGTAATAGAAGAGCAGCAGGTGTTGCGCAGCGTCACATGCCTCGTAGAGGGCGTCCAGCAGCTCCCCGGGACCTGCGTCGTCAGGGACGGTATGGCAGTGGCTTTCGGACAGTCCGCCTGTTCCCGGCGCGGTGAGTGACTCGGCGAGTGCGGGGACGTTGTGACGCACGCCGTCGAGCGCGCTGAAATGGGTGTACCGATGTACGCCGAAGAGGACCGCCCGGGACGCCTTCGCCTCGTCGGGCGTCACGTCCCCGGCTCTTCGTCGCTCGGCCCGTCCGATTCGAGACGGCGCAGGACGGCGGACAGTTCGGCGGGAGACAGATTGCCGATATCGACGGTCGTCGAGCCGTGGGTCAGGAGTCGAGCTCCGCCCACCGCTCGGTCGGGCTCTGTCGCCTTCCGCGTGGCTCGCCAGGTGGCGTAGGCGATGGCGAAGCTCGCCAGGTCTGTTCCATGCCCCAGAATGATGTCCAGGGCATCGAGGGTGCCCATGGCTCGAGCGGAACCACGGGCATCGTGGCAGATCGGCTCGGTCGGCAGGTCCGTCGTTCCAGGGTCCCGCCGCAACCAGCTGTGCAGATCCGCGACCGCGAAGTCGTCACCCTCGCCAAGAATTCGGATGCGCAATGTCCCACCGTCCTCTGCCTCAGCAACAGGATCTCAGCTTAAGCCAGTTGATCGGCGTGCCGACGGTTCAGGGACGGAGTGGTCCACCAGCACGGCGGGGGCGCTGTGCCCCCGCCGTGCCCTCAGGCTGTCGTCGTCGGTTCCTCGCGGAGTGCGTCGACCACGGCCCGCTCCAGGACCGCGGAGACATGGATCAGGGTGCCCTTCCTGCCCCGTTCCGTGTCCCTGGTGAGGTAGCTGCGCTCGCCCAGATACACCAGAGTGTTCCGGTCGAAGATCCAGGCGGTGCGCTCGTGCCGGGTGTTCTCACGTGCGACACCGATGCCACGGCGGCCGGCCGCGTCCACCGCTTCGGGGTCCTCGGTCACACCGGGGATACGGGCCGCGGCCTTGTAGAGGGCCGCAGCCGTCTTCGGCGGCATGACCGTCTCCCTGAGCAGCTCGCCGACACGGTCGAAGACGTCCTGGTCGGCGTTCCGGTCCTCCGGCGGGGTGTTGCTGATGTCCTGCGAGCGGGTGGTCTCGGTGCGGAGCCGGTCCAGCAGGACGTCGGGGTCGGTGGGCAGCGAGGCCAGCCAGGCGTACGTGGGCCGGTCCAGGCCCGCCGGGATGCCGACGGGGGATTCGCCGTCCGGTACTCCGACCTCGATCGGCCAGTACTGCGCGTTCTCGTGGATCAGGCCGACGTCGAGCACCGGGCCCGGCTTCTGCGTCATCCAGACCTTGCGTACGTGGGGCGGGCTCAGCTTCACCGGTCCGCCGAGCCCGCCATCGTTCTGCGTCTGCTTGCTCTTGACGTAGACGAACTGGTCTCCGGCAACCGGCAGTTCATCGCTCCTCGCGGCGACCGAGGCGATCCGGTCGAGCAGGACGGCCGCGTCGCGCGATGTCCCGGCCTCGGTGCGGGGGGCGGTGGCGGACGGTGCCTGCGCGCTGTCGCGGTCCGTCACGGCGAGGGTGGTGACCAGGATTCCGGTCAGGGCCATCGCGGCGGCGGGGAGCAGGACGGCGGGGCGCAGCAGTCGTTGGCGGGGGGCGGCGCGGCCGGTGTCCTGGTCGATCAGATGCATCAGGGTGTCCTTGTGGTGGAGATGGCGCCCCGGCGGCAGGTCCCGTTCCACCGGGACCGGCAGGAGCCGGGCCAGTTCCTCGCGCTCGGCCCGCTCGGGACCGGAAGGCGTGGGGTTCATCGGGCTTCCTCCTGGATGGGCAGGGCCACGAATGCGGCCTCGCTCTTTACCTCTCCGCGACCGGACAGCGGTTCCCGTCGCAACGTGCCCGGCCGTGCACCGAGTTGCTCGTCGGTGAGGCGGCGCAGTCGCGTACGGGCACGGGACAGGCGCGAACGTACGGTGCCGACCGGAACACCCAGGGCCTGCGCCGCCTGTACGTAGTCCAGCCCGGACCAGACGCAGAGTGCGAGCACCTCACGCTCCTGGCGGCGCAGCCGGCCCAGTGCCTGCTGTACGGCGGCGAGCTGCCGCGCGTCGTCGATGCGGCCGGCCGCCGTGTCGGCGAAGTCCGTCACCGGTTCGGGGTCCGGGCGCCGGGCCAGGAAGGCAAGCCGCCGACCGGTACCGCGGTTGGCGTTGCGCGCCTTGTTCGTGGCGATGCCGAGCAGCCACGGTCTCAGCGAGTCACCCTCGGGCTCCACGCTCTGTCCGGTGCGCCAGGCCGCCAGGAAGGTCTCGGACATCACTTCCTCGGCCGTCGACCAGTCACCCGTCAGCCGGTAGGCGTGGTTGTAGACCGTCCGCGCATGTTCCTCGTAGAGCTCGGCGAAGGCTTCGCGGTCGCCCGCTCTGATCCGTGCCCGTTGTTGTGCGCGCATGCGCTCCCGATCTCCCTGTCCGTTACACCTCACACCACCTACCTCTCCGGACGACGTTGTGGGTTCCCGTGAGCCGTGTCATATCTGCTGCCGGGGAGGGGTCTGTCCGCTTTCGACGGCACGGTCGCCCTCGTCCTGCCAGGCGCAGCCTGATCGCCGGCAGCGCGTCATATCCGGTGCCCGTCATCCGACTCGCGTGAAACGGCGGCGAAGACAGCCTCGTTCGGGCTGGTCCAGGACGGCGCCCCGGTGATCTAATCAGCGGCGACTTTGCCGGGTCGAACATACGTCCCCCTGATGGCCGGGGGTGCGACATCTTCGGGACGGCGGAGCGAAGTGCGCCCGTGTGGGGCACGGACGCACTCTCTCGTCCAGTGAACAAGGGGGATGAACAGCCGAATGAAGAGACGTTCTGGAATAGTAAGCGCCGCTGTCGTGTGCGCCCTGCTCGGTCTGCAGGCCGGTGCCGGCAGTGCGAGCGCCGTGGTGAACGGTGAGCAGCCGGTGGCTGTCGCGTCCACCGCCGACGCCGGTGGCACGACTGAGTTGCCCGACGTCAGCGCCGTCTCCGCCACCTCCGACGTCGGGACGCGGACAGCTGCCGTACGGGCCAGTGGCACCGCCCCCCGCCACGACTACAACGGCGACGGCCGCAGTGACATGGTCGCCTGGTACGACTACAGCGACGGCCACGACGCCATGCGCACCTTCCTCGCAGGTGCGGACGGCAAGTTCCCTGCCCCCGGCGTGGGCTGGGAAACGGCCGGCGACACCTTCTCGGCCGACCGTATGAAGCGTGTCACCGGTGATTTCAACGGTGACGGGACGGGTGACGTCGCCGCCTTCATCGGCTACGACGACGGACGGGTCACCCTCTTCACCTGGCTCGGAACAGGCAGCGGTACGTTCGCCGCTCCCTTCTCCTCCTGGACCGCGGCCCCCGGTAACTGGACCTTCGATGCCATGACCGCCCAGGCCGGTGACTTCGACGGCGACGGCCGCGACGACGTCGCTGTCTGGTACGACTACGGCAACGGCGACGACAAGCTCTTCACACTCCTTGCCGATGTCAACGGCGGTTTCGCCGGACACTTCTCGTCCTTCGCCCGCGTCGACGCAGACGGGTGGCACGTCGAGCGCATGAAGTTCGTCACCGGCGACTTCAACGGTGACGGTCGCGACGACCTCGGTGCCCTGTACGGCTACGACTCCGGCACCGTGACGCTGATGTCCTTCGCCGCCAAGCCCGACGGCGGATTCAACGAGCCCGTCCACGGCTGGGAGTCCACCGGCTGGCAGTTCGGCCGGGCGAGCGTGCATTCCGGTGACTTCGACGGCGACGGCCGCGACGAATTCGCCGCGTGGTACGACTACGGCGACGGTCACGACGCCCTGATCAGCTTCGACCTCGACGCCGAAGGCAAGTTCGGCAACCGTCGCGAGATACTGAACATCGTGGCGGGCTCGTACGACCGGAACCAGATGCACATCGTCACCGGCGACTACAACGGTGACGGTCGCGACGACCTCGCCACCCTCTACGGATACAGTGACGGACGGGTGAAGACCATTACCTTCACCGCCAAGGACGACGGCAACCTCAACGCTTCTCTGCACAGTTGGGAGGCTGCCACCGGCTGGACCTTCGACAGAGTCCACATGATCGAACGCTACAACAGCCACCCGCCATTGCCCATCTGCCCGACGGTCTACGGGCACGGCGGCTACCCCACCGACGCGAACCCTTGGGAACGGGACCAGGTTCGTCAGCCGAACCACCCGAAGGGTCTCGCGCAGCAGAAGAGCTGGGGAGCGGGCGGTGTGGAGGCCGACCTCCAGCTCACCAAGGACGGCACCAAGGGTGTGATGTGGCATAACAGCACGACCAGAGGCCTGACGGGCACAAGCGCCGATATTTCGGAACTCTGGTGGGCTACCGGCGCCGACCAGCTCAAGGGCCGCACGATCGACCGCGGTCCGTACACCGGTGAGACCGTGTACACCTTCCGCGAATGGCTCGACAGTGCCAAGAGCCAGCAGATGGCTGCTCTGGTGGAGCTCAAGGGCGCGAGCAGGCAGTCGCTGCTCAGCAGCAACTCGGCTATCCGCGACGCCGGGTGGAACGAAGTCATCGCGCCCATCTCGGAACGTGCCTCCGCGCAGAAGATCATGATCTACACGGGTGACACCGAGTTGAGACCCGAGCTCGAGAGGCGCATCGAGGCAGCAGGTCTCGGCGCCACGCTCACGGGTCACCCCAACTGGGTCGACACGGTCGACTGGGAGGAGCCTGCTCCGGCGGCCTCCGGCAACTACACCTCGTGGCAGGACAAATTGACCCGGTACGGCTCCCCGGTCACCTCGGTGCCGCTGGCCACCACATGGACGAAGGAGTTCGCGTCCTGGCTGAACGGAAAGTGCCTCTGACGCTCGGAGCGAGCGTGGGGGACGGCAGCGCTGCCGTCCCCCACGCGTCGGTGACGGCCGGGAAGCTGTCCGTTTCGAACATTCAGGGAAGAGCCTGGGAAGCCTGTGATCGTCAAAGGTCGAAGATCGGCGCGATTGACGCCCACCGCTTCACCCAACCTCCTTATAGTGGTCCCGCGTTGATCGTATGGCCGCAACGCGCGAAGCCGTCTCCCAGGAGTCCGTACGATGACGACCCCTCCTCAGTCCGCCGCGCCCGCATCCGGCGGTGGCTGCCCCGCGCACGCCGCCACCGCCCCCGTACCGCTCAGCGGGCCGGAGTTCCACACCGCGCCGCAGGCCCTCTACCGGACCATGCGGCACGAGTACGGGCCCGTGGTGCCGGTCGAGCTCCCCGGCGGCTTCCCGGCCTGGCTGATCGTCGGCTACCGGGAGCTCCACCAGGTCACCAGCGACGGTGAGTTGTTCCCGAGGGATGTCGGGCTGTGGAACCAGTGGGAGCACATTCCCGAGGACTGGCCGCTGCTTCCGATGGTCGGGCGGCCCATGCCGTCCATCTACTTCACCGCGGGCGCCGAACACCGGCGGCATGCCGAGATGGTGGTGCCCGCCCTCGAGAGCGCCGATCCGTTCGAGATCCGGGGGCACTGCGAACAGCTCGCCGACCGGCTCGTCGACGGCATCTGCAGCCGGGGAACGGCCGATCTCGTGGCCGAATTCGCCGAACCGCTGCCCGTTCTCGTCCTGGCCCGGCTCGTCGGCTTCCCCGACGCCGAAGGGGCGGACATCGCCCGGGTCCTGAAGGACCTGGCCGACGGGGGACCGGGCGCGCAGGAGGCGTACGGCCGGTTCGCCGAGCACATGCAGCGGCTCGTGGCGGCCAAGCGGGACGCGCCCGGGGACGACGTCACGTCCCGGATGCTCGCCGACCCCGAGCCCTTCACCGATCAGGAGTACGCGCTCGACCTCATGGCCATCACGGCCGCAGGCCACCTGACCACCGCCGACTGGATCAGCAACTCCCTGCGGCTGATGCTCACCGAGGACCAGTTCGCCGACTCGCTCTCCGGCGGCCGGCGCAGCGTCGGCGACGCCATGAACGAGGTCCTCTGGGAGGAGAGCCCGACCCAGATCCTCGCCGGCCGCTGGGCCGTCCGCGACACCCGGCTCGGCGGACGGACGATCCGGGCCGGGGACATGCTGCTGCTCGGGCTGGGGGCCGCCAATACCGACCCTCTCGTACGCCAGGACCTGGGGTCCGACGGCGGCGCGAGGCACAGCAGCAACAGCGCGCATCTGGCGTTCAGCCATGGTGAGTACCGCTGCCCCTTCCCCGCGCAGGAGATTGCCGAGACCATCGCCCGTACCGCCATCGAGGTCATCCTCGACCGGCTGCCCGATCTCGAACTCGCCGTCCCCGCAGAGGATCTCGTCCGGCGGCCGTCCGCCTTCCTGCGCGGGATGAACGCGCTCCCCGTCCGCTTCGCTCCCGTACGTTCACGTTCGACAGGAGACCTGCTGTGAACTGCCCTCACGCGACCGTGGTCATCGATCCCATGGTCCAGAACCTCGACGGTGAGACCGAGCAGCTGCGCCAAGCGGGCCCGCTCGCACGCATCGAGCTGCTGGGGGTCCCGGCGTGGACCGTCACCCGGCACGCCGAGGCGCGTCACCTGCTCGTCGATCCACGGCTGGTGAAGGACCTGGACGCCTGGGGGCTGTGGCGGAGCGGGGAGGTCACCCATGCCTGGCCGCTCATCGGAATGATCGATGCCGGGCGCTCGATGTTCACGGTCGACGGCGGGGAGCACCGGAGGCTGCGGACCAAGACCTCCCAGGCGCTCACCCCGCGCAGGCTCGAGGCGATCCGCCCCGCCATCGAGAAGTTCACCGAGGAGCTGCTGGACGCGCTCGCCGAGCAGGGCAAGGACGGTGTCGTCGACCTCAAGGCCGTCTTCGCCCAGCCGCTGCCGATGCGGGTCGTCGGACTGCTGATGGGGGTGGACGAGGCGCAGTTCCCCATGCTGACGAAGCAGTACAAGGCCTTCTTCTCCATGCTCACCCCGCAGGAGGAGCGCCTGGCACTGCTGCAGGAGCTGGACGTCTTCTACACCGACCTCGTACGGGAGAAGACGGCGCGGCCCACCGACGACCTCACCAGCGCCCTGATCCTGGCCGACGAGGGCGGCGAGCCGCTCACGGAGGAGGAGGTCGTCGGCAACCTCAAGGCCATGGTGGCCGCCGGGCACGAGACCACGATCGGGCTCATCCTCAACGCCGTACGCGCTCTGCTCGCCCACCCCGACCAGCTGAAGAGGGTGCTCGACGGAGAGATCCCGTGGGAGACGGTGGTCGAGGAGACGCTGCGCTGGGACACGCCCACCACGCATCTGCTGATGCGCTTCGCCACGGAGGACATCCAGGTCGGCGACCAGGTGATCGCCGAGGGGGAGGGCGTGGTCATCTCCTACCGGGTCATCGGACGCGATGCCGAACAGCACGGCGAGGACGCCGACTCCTTCGACATCACCCGCGCGACACCGATCCGGCACATGACCTTCGGTCACGGCCCCCACATCTGCCCCGGTGCCGCGCTGTCACGCGTGGAGGCAGCCATCGCTCTCCCCGCCCTCTTCGCGCGGTTCCCCGCGCTCAAGCCGGCGATACCGGACAGCGAGATCCGCAAGCTGCCGGTGATGACGCAGAACGACATGGAGGCCTTCCCCGTCCTGCTGCACGGCTGAGGCGAATTCGACGAGGAGAACGTGTGCAAGGGCGTGGATGCGTACGGGCGTTGCGTCACGCCCGTACGCGCGAGGGCGGCGTACGCAAGCCCGGACGCCGTCTCGGCTCCTGTTAGGCTTTTGATGGGTCATGAGTTCCAGTGGAAAGCCCCGGCTCGCTGGACGGCACCCCGCTCCGCTGCGGGTGCTCCGGGTGACGACCCGCCCCGCGCGGCATCGTGCGGGGAACAGCGGACCACCGGGGTCGGGCCCCCGGGGTCCAGGACCCCGGAAGGCGACAACGGCCATGCTCCCTCACCTCATTCACAGCGACGCCTGCGCGCGGTACGCGCCCGGCCACCACGTGCACTGGATCCACGCCAAGAAGTGCGTACAGGAACCCGGCCAGGCTGTGGAACTGCTCCTGACTGCGGGCGATGTCCGCGACGACGGCTGGCTGGTGCTGCGCGCCGCCTTCGAGCACCCCGGTGGCCTGCCCGAGGTGTGGATGCATGCCCCCGCCGATCTGCGGGAGTTGCTCACGGATCACCGCGGGCGCGTCTACTGGCTCCCGCGCTGGCACGCGCTGCGGTTCGTGGGCCTCGGCGGTGAGGCGACCGGGCTGGTGAATGTCGGAACCGAGGGCGGTCCGCTGTGTGAATCCGCCGCACCCGATCGGCAGCAGACCGGTCGCGGGAACTTCACCTACGGGCTGTAGCCAACTGGTCCACGGAATAGTCGCGTTCGGCCGGTTCCACCCCGATATGGGTGGGCCGGCCCGTTCGTGATCCCGGACACGGTCCGGGTTTTCGTTGAATGCGCGCTCAATCCGTTGACGCAAGACGTGTTCGATTCTACGGTCCCGTCCGGGCCGGCCGTCCGAAGTGACGAGCACCATTCGACCGGTCGAACAAATCGATGTCATGCACATGGCAACCTCTCCGTCCTCGTTGACGACTGCCGGGTACCTCCGACACGACCGAAGAAGGTCTCCTGATGAGCCGCATCCCGAGAAGAATTCCGCGAAGGACCCTCGCCGCCCTGCCCGCCGCACTTCTGCTGGCGCTCGTGCCGACGAGCGCGTCCGCGTACCCCAACCCCGGTGCCGTCAACGGCGACATCGTCGTCCATGACCCCACCATGATCCGGAGCACGTCCGGCCAGTACCTGCTCTACTCCACCGGCGAAGGCCTCCAGCTCCGCACCTCCACCGACCGCACCTCCTTCGGGCGATCGGGCAACGCCTTCACGACGAAGCCGAGCTGGTGGAAGAACTACTCCTCCGCGTCCGACCCCTGGGCCCCGGACATCTCCTACCGCGGCGGCACGTACCTGATGTACTACGCCGTTTCGTCCTTCGGGTCGAACACGTCGGCGATCGGCCTCGCGGCCTCCACCACCGGCCAGGCGGGCAGCTGGAGCGACTACGGGATCGTCTACACCTCGAACTCGTCGAGCGACTACAACGCCATCGACCCCAACCTCTTCGTGGACGACGACGGCAAGTGGTGGATGTCCTTCGGGTCCTGGTGGACCGGCATCAAGATGATCCGCATCGACCCGTCGACCGGAAAGCAGTACGCCGGAGACACCGCGCGCCACTCGCTCGCCTCCCGCCCCACCGGGACCAAGGCCGTCGAGGCGCCCTCGATCGTGAAGCGCAACGGCTACTACTACCTCTTCGCCTCGTACGACACCTGCTGTGCGGGCACCAGCTCCACGTACAAGATCAAGGTGGGCAGGGCGACCGGTGTCACCGGGCCCTACAAGGACCGCAACGGCGTCAGCATGCTCAGCAACGGCGGCACCCCCGTCATGGAGTCCCACGGCCGCTACATCGGCCCCGGCGGCCAGTCGATCCTCGCCGACTCCGACGGCGACCTGCTCGTCTACCACTACTACGACGGCCAGGACAACGGCACTCCGAAGCTCGGCGTCAACCTACTGAACTGGAGCAGCGGATGGCCCGTCGCCTACTGACCCTGCTGAGCACCCTCCTGCTGGCGCTCGCGCTGGGGCAGCCGGCCTCCGTACAGGCCGAGCCGGCCCGGTCGCCGTCCGCGCGGGCCGCCGAGGGGCGTCCGTACACCAACCCGATCAAGGCGCAGAAGGGAGCCGACCCCTGGATCTCGTACCACGACGGCAACTACTACCTGGTGTCGACCAGTTGGACCGACGTCATCACCATGCGCAAGTCACCGACCCTGGTTGGGCTCGCGACGGCGCCGAGCGTGCAGGTCTGGCAGGGCGACGCCACCTCGCGCTGCTGCAACATCTGGGCACCCGAGCTGCACTACTCGGGCGGCCGCTGGTACCTCTACTTCGTCGCCGGGCAGAACATCGCCGACTACAACCCCACGCAGCGGGTGCATGTGCTGGAGAGCGCGGGTACGGACCCGACGGGCCCCTACACGTACAGGAACCAGCTCGGCAGCACCTGGATGCTGGACCCGAGCGTGCTCACCCTCAACGGCTCGATGTACCTGCTGGGCAGTGCGAGCGGCGGCGGTACACAGAACCTGGTGATCGCGCCGATGTCGAACCCGTACACACTCAGTGGATCGTTCTCGACGATCTCCACGCCGACGTACGACTGGGAGAAGTCGGGCGGCACGGTGAACGAAGGTGCCGAGGTGCTGCAGCGGGGCGGCAAGACGTTCATCGTCTACTCCGCCAGCGGCTGCTGGACCCCCGACTACAAGCTGGGGCAGCTCACCCTGACCGGTTCCAACCCGCTGTCCGCTTCCTCCTGGACGAAGAAGTCCACCCCTGTCTTCCAGCGGAACAACGCGGCAGGGGTGTACGGGCCGGGGCACAACGGCTTCTTCACCTCGCCCGACGGCACGGAGAGCTGGATCGTCTACCACGCCAACGACTCGGCGTCCGACGGCTGCGACAACGGGCGTACGACGCGGGCACAGAAGTTCACCTGGAACAGTGACGGGACACCGAACCTCGGCACGCCCGTCGCCCTCGGCACGACACTGGCCGGGCCCTCCGGCGAGAGCTCGGCCACGCCGTCCGCGTACACGGTGGTCAACAGGGCCACCGGGAAGTGCCTGGACGTGAACGGTTCGTCGACGGCCGACGGAGCGAATGTCCAGCAGTGGACGTGCAACGGCGGCGCACAGCAGAAATGGCGCATCGAGGACCAGGGCGACGACACGAGCCGCCTGGTGAACGTGGCTTCGGGCAAGGTGCTCGACACGGCGGACTGTTCCGCTGCCGATGGCGCCGACCTGCGGCAGTGGTCCTGGCTGAACAACACCTGCCAGCGCTTCGGCCTCGTCACCACCGCGGCCGGCGGCTGGGTGCGCATCGTCAACCGGGCGAGCGGGAAGGTCGCCGATGTGGCCGACTGCTCGGCCGCCGACGGTGCGGACGTACGTCAGTGGTCCTGGCTGAACAACACCTGCCAGCAGTGGAAGCTCACCCCGGCAGCCTGAGGGGGACGGGTCCGGGCCCCGGCCCGGACCCCTAGGCTGCGGTCGTATGGCCCCTCTCCTGACGCTCGCCCCGCACCGTTCCACCACGGCCGGGCTCCTGGCAGGGGCGGCGCGCGACCGCGGGCTGGAGGTCGTGATCCTGTCCCGAGCCGGGATCCCGGACCGGCTGCGGGGGAGCGGAGGAGCGCACTACTACGGCGGCCCGCACTTCGCCTCGGATGTTGCCGGCCCCTTGGGGGTGGCACTGCTGGAGCCGGCCGAGGGCTGGCTGGACGCTCTGCCGTACGCATGCACCGGGCGCGAGATCAAGCGCGTCCGGCTGTCGGAGGCCCGCCGCGAAAAAGGCCCCGTCTTCGTGAAGCCGCCCACCGACAAGTCCTTTCCGGCCGCGGTGTACGAGGACGGCAGCGCACTCCTGGTGCCCTCGCTGCAGAAGGACCCCCTGGTACAGGTCAGCGACGTGGTGACCTGGGCGACGGAGTTCAGGCTCTTTCTGCTCGACGGGGAGGTACGGACCGGCTCCCAGTACGCCACCTTCGGCCGGCTGGATGCCGCGCCGCTCGAGGGGCACCAGGACGAGGCCGGGGTCCGGGACTTCGCGCGACGGCTGACCGAGGCATGCGGGGCCACGTTGCCCAGCGGGGTGGTGGTCGACGTCGGGCGGATGTGGGGGCCGGGGGGCCGGGACACCGAGCGGTGGGCGGTGGTCGAGGCCAATATGGCCTGGTTCAGCAACGTGTACGCGGCCGATCCGGTCGGGGCGCTCGATGTGGTGCTCCGGGCCGCGGGGCCCCGTGGGCAGGTCCGGGCACAGGACGCGAGGTTCTGCAGGCCATGAGGCAGGGCGCCGGCCGCGGAGTCCGGTACCGCCACGAGTCCTGGGGTCGCGGCAACCTTTCGGGTCGCGGCGGCGACTACCTCCCGGAACCCTCACCTCTTCCCCACTGAACGGATCAGGCCATGGCAGCGAATCGACATGCCGTGCCCCGCCGAGGACGGCGCAGCGTACTCGTGGCAGCGGCAGCGGCGACAGCGCTGGCGGCAGTCGTCCCCGTGCAGGCGTACGGAGCGGCGTCCGGCGCGGCAGCGGCGCCCGGTGCTGTTGCGGCGACCACCCTCACCGTCGCCAAGGACGGCACCGGCCGGTACACCACCGTGCAGGCCGCCGTGAACGCGATACCGGCGGGCAACACCGCACGTGTGATCGTCTCCATCAAGCCCGGCACCTACCGTGAGACGGTGAAGATCCCCGCCACCAAGCAGAACGTCACGCTTCAGGGCAGCGGATCCGGCCGCGGCGACACCGTGATCGTCTACAACAACGCCTCGGGCACCCGGAAGCCCGACGGCTCGGGCACCTACGGGACGAGCGGCAGTGCCACCGTCGCCGCCGAGGGAAACGGCTTCCAGGCCCGTAACCTCACCGTCTCCAACGACTTCGACGAGGCCGCGCACCAGGACATGAGCGCACGTCAGGCCGTCGCCC
Organism: Streptomyces sp. NPDC060035; assembly: GCF_042736635.1. Classification (NCBI taxonomy): domain Bacteria; kingdom Bacillati; phylum Actinomycetota; class Actinomycetes; order Kitasatosporales; family Streptomycetaceae; genus Streptomyces; species Streptomyces sp. NPDC060035. The sequence goes on along the minus strand of NZ_JBHWVO010000001.1, from coordinate 293,621 downwards.
TGCGTACCGCCGCCGACAAGGTCGTCCTCGACTCCGTCGTCGTCACCGGGGACCAGGACACCCTGTTGCTCGACACCGCGGCAAAGGCCGAGCTCGGCCGCGTGTACATGGCCAACTCCTCGGTCATCGGCAACGTCGACTTCATCTTCGGGCGCGCCAGCGCGGTGATCGACAGGTCGGTGATCACGCTGAGGAAGAGGTGGGACGGCAGCTCCGCCGGTTACATCGCCGCGCCCAGCACGGCCGCCGGCCGCAAGGGCTTCCTGATCACCGATTCGACCGTCGAGGGCGATGTCTCCGCATCGACCTTCCATCTCGGACGACCGTGGCATGCGGGCGGTGATGCCTCACTCGATCCCATGGCCACCTTCCGTGACACCGCACTCGGCGCAGCGATCAAGCCCGCCCCCTGGACCGATATGAGTGGCTTCTCGTGGAAGGACGACCGCTTCGCCGAGTACCGCAACACCGGGCCGGGCGCAGGAGCGGCGAGCAGCGACCGGCCGCAGCTTTCGGACTCCGGTGCCGCGGAGCAGGAGACCGCCGACTGGCTGGCCGGGTGGACACCGTCGGCATCCTGAGCCACGGTGTGCTGGACGAAGCTGGCGGATCCGGGTGATCGAAGCGCTTCGATTCCACTCTGGACAGTGCCTGTGAGCGAGTCTAGGCTCCACGGTGTCTATGCATGTCAGAGCGTAAAGGGGACAACGAGTAGGCGCTGTCGAAGCGCTTCACCGGTCTTCTTTCGGTCCTCATTTGTGATGGAGAGCTGAATGGTCACGCTTGCTGAGGTCGCCCAGCACGCCGGAGTCTCCGCGAGCACGGTGAGCTACGTCCTCAGTGGGAAGCGATCCATCTCCGCCTCCACCCGGGAGCGGGTGGAGCACAGCATCCAGCAGCTCGGCTACCACCCCAACGCGGGGGCGCGGGCCCTTGCCAGCAGCCGGTCCAACATCATCGCGCTCATGGTGCCGCTGCGCACCGACATGTATGTGCCGGTGATGATGGAAATCGCCATCGCGGTCGCCACGAGCGCACGGACCCACGGCTACGACGTCCTCCTCCTCACGGGGGAGGAAGGGCCCGCCGCCGTCCGGCGGATCGCTGGGAGTTCCCTCGCGGACGCGATGATTCTGATGGACGTCGAGCTCCACGACGAGCGGCTCCCGCTGCTGCGCGAGTCCGGGCGGACCGCAGTCCTCATCGGCCTGCCCGCCGACACCGCCGGGCTGACCTGTGTGGACCTCGACTTCGAGGCCACCGGGGCGCTGTGTGTGGAGCATCTCGCCGGTCTCGGGCACCGCGAGATCGCGGTGATCGGCGAAGCCGCCGCCGTCTACGAGCGGCACACCGGTTTCGCCGAGCGGACGGTGGACGGGATACGGGCCAAGGCGCAGAAGTCCGGGGCCAGGGTCCTGCACCGGCCCTGCGAGGGCGGGTACGCGGCGATGGCCGGCACGCTGTCCCGGATCTTCGACGAGCGGCCGGGCACGACAGGGTTCATCGTGCAGAACGAGGCCGCCGTCGAGCCGCTGCTCAACCTGCTCCAGCAGCAGGGCCGCGCCGTGCCGGAGGACGTGTCCGTCGTGGCCATCTGCCCGGAGCAGGTGGCCACGCAGGCCTCCGTGCGTCTCACCTCCGTCGCCATTCCCGCGCAGGAGATGGGGCGCCGTGCGGTGGAGCAGGTGGTGGCCAAGCTTGCTGGGCGCGGTACGGACGAAGTGGAGCTACTGGTACCGGAGTTGACGGTCCGGGCGAGTACCGGGCCGGCCCCGGCCTGAGCGGCGCCGGGCCGCCTCACCCCTTCGGGTGGGCGGTCTCCCGGTGCTCTGCGGTACGCACGGGGCCTGCGGCGGAATGGAGGCCGACGGTGCTGGGAAGGAACCTGGTTGCTCAAGATTCGACGTGATAGCTTCGCGATCAGTTGTGGATGATGATCCGGCTCGGCGGGGGATGGTCGGTGATGGCACACGTGCCGCAGAGGCCGGGGGAGGCCGATGCGTTTCTGATCAGGGCCCTGGTCGAGCAGTTATGTGAGCTGGACTTTGTGCGCGACCCTGACCAGTGCGTACTTTTCGTCGCCTATGTGAGTAAGCAACTCGGCGTGGAGATCACCTACCTGCGGAGGAACCCGCGGGTGGAAATGCTGTCCCTCGTCATGAATGTGGTGAAGCGCGTCAGAGGCCTCGACGCGCTCGTCGACGGAGTGAGCGTCATCGCCGGCCGCGACTACTCGACCGGTCTGGCCAGGCTGGTGGAAAGCGGCTTGCCGGACGGAGCGGTGGCGGACGCGTCGGCGGAGTTCGACGACATCGCGGTGGAGCGGATCCGGCGACTGCTCGCCGAGGTGCGGAGTACCGACGAGAGCCGCCTGCACGCAATCCTCGTCCACGAACTGGGCATCGTCGAACTTCCCTACGGGCAGTCCCCCTCCCAGCGTTTCGACTACCTGTGCGAGAGGAACGCCCAGGCCGACGGATTACCCCCGGCCTTGGTGCTGGTCGAGATCACGGCGCTGCAGGTGCAGCCCGCACTCCGCGAACAGCTCAGGGAGTGGTCGGACCGATGGGCCCGGGAGGCAGGCCCGGAGGTGGTGAACGCCTTGGCCGACCGCAGGCGCGCGATCGCGGCTCTGCCGGTGTCCGATCCGGATGTGGCACGTTGTCTCGTCGTGATGGTGGAGCCCGCCGACGACAGTTCGGCCGACATCTTCGTACGCCATTGGGTCAATCCGGCCCCGGGTTACTGGGAGCCTGTGGCCGGGCGCATCGAACGAGCGACCCTCGACACCCTGGCGCCCGCTGTCGGACGAGCGATCGGCCGCGGTGGCTCACACTGGGCGGGCCTCGCGGAGGACGAGAACAATCCTCCCGTGCAGGTCGAGTTCGTGCTGCCCTTCCAGTTCCTCAATCACGACATGGCGCGGCTCGAACTGGGTACGCGGACTCGTGTCCCGCTGCCGATCGGTCTTCGCTACCATATTCATCTTCGGAGCCTCGAACGTATGAGGGACCGTAACACCGAGGAGCACGGGCGCTGGCGGGCTCGTTGGAAGCAGCTCAAAGAGGCCGGTGTGGCCGAGGCTCACCGCTGGCACGGGGAGCAGGGCGGCCGCCTCGACATCTGGCGTGCCGACCTCGAGGCGAACCCAAGTCTGACCGCGGTCATACTCGACGTTCCCGCACTGCCCGACCGCGGTCTGGACGCACTCATCACGGCCATCGAACTGGGAGTGGGCCTTGCAGCCTGGGACCGCAGGCTTGAGAGCCCCGAGCTGTCGGGCGAGGTGCTGACTCTGCTGCTTGCCCACCCTCCGTCGCAACTGTCCGCGAAAATAAGTCAGTTGCGTAAAGACGCCGAGCGGCTGGGTCGCGACAGCCTGTCGCTGGGTAAGCACATTGCGTTCTTCTGGGACGACCCCAACCGCCTGGTCGACTGTGAGGAGTTGACAGCATGACCGAGCAGGACACGGCAGCGCAGGCTGTGACGCCGCCTTCCTGGAGGGTGTTCCACGCAACGGGGCAACCCCCTGCGGGGGAGCTGCCCGAGCTTCCGGCGCCGCCCCCCTGGAGAGTGTTCTCCGGAAGCCCGCTGCAGGGCGCACCGCCCGACGACGCCCAGTCGGCGCTGCGTCGGCTGGGTATCGTGCAGGAGGGTCCTCAGCTGCGCGACGAGGCGATCGACGCGGTCAACGCCGCGCTCCTGCTGCGACGTCCCCTGCTGATCACCGGACCGCCCGGTGTCGGCAAGTCGACCCTCGCCTATCTCATCGCACGGGAACTGGGCCTCGGCCGGGTGCTGCCGTGGAGCATCGTGAGCCGGTCGACCCTTCGCGGCGGCCTGTACGAGTACGACGCCATCGGACGGGCCCAGGCCATTGCCGCCTGGCGGGCGGGCGGCGACGGCGCGCCGGGCGAGGCGGGCAGCGCTCCCGACCTGGGGGACTTCCTGACGCTCGGCCCTCTGGGAACGGCGCTCCTCGCGTACGAACGGCCGCGCGTCCTGCTCGTCGACGAGCTGGACAAGAGTGATATCGACCTGCCCAACGACCTGCTCCACGTGCTGGAGAACGGCAGCTACGAGATCCCGGAACTGGTGCGCGCCGGTGCGGCCGACGTGTCCGTCTTCACCGACGATCCCCGCAGCCGGGCCGTCATCGAGTCCGGCCGCGTCGAGTGCTCCGAGTTCCCCGTCGTCGTGATCACGAGCAATGGCGAACGCGAGTTCCCGGCCGCTTTCCGGCGCCGCTGCCTGCCCCTGGAGATGCGCCCGCCCAGCCGCGAGCAGCTCGTCTCCATCGTCGTCAGCCATCTGCGCAGGCGGCCCGAAGACATCGAGGCGCTCGTGGACGACTTCGTCAGGCGTCTGGACGGCGGCGGCACCCAGTCGGTCGATCAGCTGCTCAACGCCGTGCAACTCACCACCGCTCACGGATTCCGGGCCGACAGCGACGGGCGTAAGCTCATTGAGATGCTTCTCCGCGACCTCTCGAAAGGCCGCTGATGCACGGCTCGCCACGGGAACGCGCCCCGGACTCGACGGCCACGTCGAGCGGTACCGCCACCCATGACACGGACGGCGACTCGAGTTGGCGGGACCTCGCAGACGGTGTCTGGCTGGCGGCTGCGTGGCGCAGGGCGGGCCGGGTCTCCCACGGGGATGCGGAGACCACCCCGGAGGGCTTATCCGCCGAGCCGGAATCGCTCACCGATGTCGATGCCCCTCCTTCGGACACCGGTATGCCGGAAGTCGTGCCTGCCGGGGCCACCGATGTCGACGCCCGTGACCTGGAGCTGCGCACCATCGAGGAGACCAGGGCCGGCCGGCCGGAGGGGCTGCTTCCGAAGTCCCCGCGGCCCGCACGGCGTGCGGTGCCACTCCGTCTGGCCAAGGCCCTGCGCGGGCTCGGCCGGCGTGTGCCGTCGCGTCACCTGAACCGGCTCGACGAGGCACGCACCGCCGAGAACGGTCTGGCCGACGGTCTGTGGATCCCCTATCTCGAACCGGTTCAGGAGCGCGCCTTCGACCTGATGCTCCTCGTGGATCGCGCGCCCACCATGCCCGTCTGGGGCGGCACCGTACGCCAGTTGGCCCAGGAGGCCGTGCACAGCGGCGCCTTCCGGGACGTCCGTACGGTCGAGGTGTCCCTGTCCGGCGGGGGAGCGCCCGTACTGCGCTGGCCGGGCAACCGGCACGCCGACCCCGCGGAGCTGCTCGACGGCCGCGGGGCGCGGCTCTTCCTCGTCATCACCGACGGGCTGGCGCCGGGCTGGGCGGAGCGTGGGGCCGACGAACTCATGGGAAGGCTCTCCGCGGCCGGCCCCACGGCGCTCGTCCATCTGCTGCCCCCCTATCTGCGGCACCGGTCCTCGGTCTACCCCTTCCGGGCGCGACTCGACGCCGCAGGATTCGGCGCGCTCAACCGGCACTTCCTCTGCCACCCTCCGCACGGCGGGCCCGAACAGAGCCGCGTCCTGCCCGAGACGGGCGACGGATCCGTAGCCGTACCCGTTCTGAGCCTCCGTCCCGGTTCGTTCCGGGCCTGGGCCGACCTCGTCACCGGCGAGCGCGGGGTGCGGCGGGCCCTGCCGGTGGTCCTGGCCGGTGCGATGGCCAAGGGCGTGTCCGCGCCCGGTCTGCGGACCCCCAGAATCGACGGCCCGCGCGCGGCGGCGGACGCCGTACGGAGATTCATCTCGCTGGCCAGTCCGCTCGCACAGCAGCTCGCCGTCCTGCTGGCCGTGGCACCGATGCGCTTCGACGTCATCGAGGAGCTGCGCGACCGGGCCTTCCCCGAGTCCGGCCCCGACCACCTGGCCGAGATCATGATGGGCGGCCTGATCGACTGGGACCGGGACGACGAGGACGGCCCCGACTTCGCCGACGGAGTACGCGAAGCACTGCTGGCCACCAGCAACCGAACCCAACTGGCCCGCGCCGTCGGCCTGCTGGCGGAGTCCCGGGCCAGTCAGGCGCAGGGCATCCGGCTCCGGGCGGCGCTGCGCGACCCCGCGCAGGCGGCGCTCCCGGACCGCGAAGGCGGTCAGGCATGGCTGCGCATCGAACTGGCCGTCCTGCGCGCTCTTGGAGGCCTGCCCTACCGGCGCCGGGCAGCGCGTCTGAACGTCGAGCTGCTGCACGGCGCGGGACCGGCAACGGAGGCGACGAGAGATGATAAAGAGGCATTTGATGTGAATGACAATGCCCCCGCCCCCCGGTCGCGTCCGACCGTTCCACCAGGAGGATCCGTGTCGCCCCAGACACCAGTAACCGTTGAAGAGGATGCCCGGAGGGCCGAGCAGGGTGGGGGAGCCTCGGCACCGGAGCTGCGCTTCGTGCGCACCGGCCAGCCCAAGATCATGGGCAATGTGCCGCCGAAGAACCCCAACTTCACCGGCCGCGAAAGTCTTTTGGCGGCAGTCGAAAGGCAGTTGCAGGAGGACGAGACCACTGCCGTTCTCCCGCACGCGCTGCACGGCACGGGCGGCGTCGGGAAGTCGCAGATCGCCGTGGAGTACGTGTACCGGCACAGCGGCGAGTTCAACGTCATCTGGTGGATCCCCGCGGAGCAGGAGAACCTGATCCTCGGCGCTCTGGCCGACCTGGCGCGCAGCCTCGGCCTGGAGGTGGGCCCGCAGGCCAACGCCGCGGTGCCCGCCGTGCGTGAGGCGCTCCGTACGGGTAAACCCTTCGACAACTGGCTGCTGGTCTTCGACAACGCCGAGAACATCGAGACGGTGCGGTCCTACTTCCCCAACGGCGGCCCGGGGAAGATCATCGTCACCTCGCGCAACCGCGAGTGGGAACGCGTCGCCACACCCCTCAGCGTCGACGTCTTCGACCGGGCCGAAAGCGTCGCACTCCTCCAGCGCCGCGCGCGCGGCATGAGTGCCGATGACGCGGGCACGCTCGCCGAGGCGCTGGGTGACCTGCCGCTCGCCGTCGAGCAGGCAGGCGCCTGGCACGCCGCGACCGGTATGCCGGTGGACGAGTACATCCGCCTGCTGGAGGAGCGCCGGCCCGAGATCCTCGAACTCGACCCCTCCCCCGACTATCCGCTGCCGGTCGCGGCCGTCTGGGACATCTCTCTGGGGCGCCTCTCGCAGGACAACCCTGCGGCACGCCAGATCCTGGAGATCTGCGCATGCATGGCACCGGAGCCCATCCCGCTCAATCTGTTCAGGGGCGGCCGCAACGTCCAGATCACTCCGGAGCTCGACCCGGTACTGCGCGACCCGCTGCTGCTCGCCCGTGCCACGCGTGACCTCAGCAAGCTGTCCCTGGTCAGGCTGGACCACAAGACCGCCAGCCTGCAGATGCACCGGCTGATGCAGAACGTGATCGTGGCCAGGATGGATCCGGAGGAGCGGGCCAGGATGACGCGGGCGGCCCACCTGCTGCTCACGACGGCCAAGCCCGGGGCGCCCGCCTCCCCCGACCAGTGGCCCGCCTATCAGGCGATCCTGCCGCACGTGATCGCCTCCGGAGCGGTGACGAGTTCCGATGCCTGGGTCCGTGACCTGGTGTACGACATGGTGTTCTTCCTCTACTACTGGGGCGCGCACGAGTCGGGCGCGGCCCAGGCCCGGCTGGCGTGGTCCGCCTGGCGCGCCGAATCCGGGGACGAGGATCTGCACGTCATCAGGATCACCAAGCTCCTCGGCTTCTACCTGAGGCTCCTCGGACGGCCCGACGAGGCGGTCGTGCACAACGAGCGGGCTCTGGCGATCTCGCGCGGTGCGCAGATCCCGGACGAGGAACTCATCGACTCCATGTGGCAGATGGCGGGCGCGCTACGACACCGGGGGGAGTTCGGGCAGGCGAGTGAGCTTGCGGAGGAGGCGTTCACCCGGGCCAGCGATCTGTTCGGCCCCGAGGACCCCACCACCTTGAGCGCGGCGCACGACTACTGCATCGCGCTGCGGTTGAACGGCCGGTTCGCCGGTGCGCGGGAGATCGACGAGGAGACGGTACGCCAGCGCGAGCTGCTGTACGGCCCGGCGAGCGGGCTCACTCTCAATACCTTGAACGGGCTGGCCATCGACGTACGCGAGGCCGGTGACTATCTGGGTGCGCGTGCGCTGCAGGAGTCCACCTACCTCTCCTATGTGACTCACTTCGGCGAGACGAATGCCGCCACCCTCCGTGCCTCTCTCAACCTTGCCGTGTGCCGGCGCAGGGCCGGTGTGGTCGAGGGGGGCTCCGCGCTCGCGGAGCAGATCCTCGAGCGGTTCACCACCCGCTACGGTCTCAACAACACGGATGCCATGGGCGCCGCTGTCCACGCCTTGGTGGAACGGCGACTGAACGCTGACCTCGCGGGCTCCCGCGACCTCGGTGAGCAGGCGCTCGCCGCCTATCGCAAGGTGCTCGGGGAGCAGCACCCCTACACACAGTTCGTCAAGGTGAATCTGGCGGCGACGCTGCGGGCGCAGGGGGACGTCGACAGGGCCGAAGCTCTGGATGTCCAGGCGGTGCAGTTCCTGGAGAGCACACTCGGCAGGACCCACGTCAGCACACTCACGGCCGCTTTGTGCCGGGCCAACAACCACTATGCCCGGCTCGACTTCGCGCAGGCCAAGGCCGCCGACCAGGACGTTCTCCCGACGCTCACCGAGGCCGCGGGCGCCGACCACCCGCTGACTCTCGCCTGCACGGCCAATCTCGCACTGGACCACCGCGGGCTCGGGGAGTCGGCGGAAGCCGACCGGCTCAACTCGGCAGCGATCGCAGGCCTTTCGCGGGCTCTCGGGGACAACCACCCCTGGCACACGGCCGCCAGGCTGCACCAGCGCATCGAATGCGACATCACGCCGCTGCCGATGTGAGGCAGCGCGGCTGAGAGAAGGCCGTCGGTCCGGACCACCGCCCAGGCGGTGGCGGGCCGGGCCGACGGCAACACGGCAACGGGGGCGGACACATGACCACGGTGGTCTTCACTCACGGCACAGGTGTGCGTGAACCACACCTCACCACCCTGCTCGCACAGGTCACGTCGGGGATGGCGGCAACAGCCCCCGATGCGCGCCTGATCGCCTACCGCTGGGGTGAGCGGCACGGCGCCCGGCTCGCCGCGGGCGGCGCGAGCATCCCGGAAGGCCCCGGCAGCGGGACGGGCCGGAGCGCCGAGTACCCCGACGAGCAGGGTGACGAGGTGGAGGAGTGGGCCCGGCTGTACGACGACCCGACGGCCGAACTCGCCACGGCAGCAGCCGGAGCCACCGCGCGCGTCACACCGCCCGGCGCGGCCTTTCCGGACGAGCGGCCCAGAGCCTTTCTGCTCGACCTGGCAGCGCACGGCGAGCCCTGGGCCGGCCTGCTCGGTCCAGGACTCCCGCAGGCGGCGGCCCGGCTTGCGCGCGACCCCCTGCTGGCGCCCGCGGCCGAGGCGCTGGACCCGGAGACGCTGGCGTGGGTGCTGGCGCGTGCGCTGGTCGCCGCAGTCATCGCCGGGGCTGTCGAGGACGACAGCCCCGTGCAGGGCGGCGGTGATGCCCGGGACGCTGCCGTCGCGGCAGTCGCCGAGCGCCTCGGTGCGGCTCCGGCAGGCACCGGCCGCGGCCCGCTGCTGCGTATGGCCGGGAAGCCGCTCGTACGTTTCGGCTCCCGCTACGCGGTGCGGCGCCGCCGCGCTCTCACGGACGCGGCGCACCCGGCCGCCGGTGACATTCTCAAATACCTGGCCCGTGGCGAGGACATGCGCCGAGGGCTGCGCGAGCTCGTCGCCCCGCTGGAGCCCCCCGTGGTCCTGCTCGGCCACAGTCTCGGCGGCATCATCTGTCTCGACACCCTGATAGCGGGCCCGCTACCCGGCGTCGAACTTCTGGTCACCGTCGGCTCGCAGGGTCCTTTCCTGTACGAGACGGGTGCGCTTCCCGCGCTCGCCCACCCGGATCCGCTCCCCGGCCATGTCCCGCCGTGGCTGAATCTCTACGACCGGCGCGATCTGCTCGGGTACGCGGCGGAACCGCTCTTCGCCGGCCGCGCCCACGACATCGCCACCGACAGCCGCCAGCCCTTTCCCGTGGCGCACAGTGCCTACTGGACCGATCCGGCCGTCTACCGCGCCATCGGGGAGCGCCTGCCGTGACACGGAGGCATGTGGAACCGGAGCGTGTCGTCGCCCTGGTCATCGGAATCGAACAGTATGGGGCCGGTGAGGACTGGAACCTCCCCGGACCGGTACGAGACGCGCTGCGGTTCCGCGACTGGCTGCTGGCCCGCGGTGTTCCCGACGCCAACATCCTGCTCCATCTCGCGCCGCTGCCCGGCACCGAGCCGGGAGTCCCGTACCGGCCGGCCGACCACGACACCCTGCGACGCGCGTTCGTCACCGATGTCCCTGCCCGCAGCGGTGACGCGCTGTGGGTGTGGTGGGGCGGACACGGAGTCCTGGACACGGACGAGCACCTGCGCCTCTACTGCGCCGACGCCACCGTTGCCGACCGGCGCAACATCGATGTCGAGTCCGCCCGCGGTGTGCTCAGGAGCGACGCGGTGACGGGTTTCGGACGCCAGATGTGGGTGATCGACGCATGCCGGACCTTTGACGAACGGCACAACTTCCCTCAGTCGCTGCCCGGTGAGCGGCTGCCCACCGGCCGGCGGGTCGAGGCGCACGAGCAGATCCTGATGTTCGCGGCCGGCCGCGGGCAGCGGGCGGCCAACGATCCGGAGCTCCGCCTCGGCGTGTTCTCGGACATCGTTCTGGACGCTCTGCGCACCGATCCGCTGCCCGATCCCGACGCTCTTTTCGAGGCCGTACGGGCGAGGATGAACGCGCTCCGGGCCGCAGGACGCACCGAACAGCTCCCCAGCCTGCTCCTGATCAGTCCGGAACGGACCGAGAGCATGCCGTCGGCCCCACCGGCCGTGTCCGGACCCGGTGCCACAACGGCAGGCCGGCTGCTGGCCCGGCTCATCGATGCCCTGCTGGCGTATCCGCTGATGAGCGACCGTGACGAACGCCAGGCGCTGGTCAACGAGTTGCCCGCGAAGGTTGTGGCACGGATGCCGAGGCACACGATGCCACGTACGGATGTGATCGGGATCGTCCGCACACTCAGAGCGCAGCCGGACAGACTGTGGGAGCTGTACGACGCGGTGACCCTGCTCGACGAGGAACCCGGCCGGGCAGCCGAACTGAAGTCGGCCGTGCAGGACTTCGTGGCGGGACCCGGGCCCGGAATGTGATCGGCTGGCGTGATCACGCGGGTTTCGGGAAGGGGTCTCAATCGTCATGATGGAGTAAACGGTGGCATCCTGTGCCACCGCTCGCGAAGGGGGAGCGCGCCTTGTACCAGCCGGTACCCGCCGACGGCACACCCGATCACCTCGAGTCGGACCTCATGGATCTGGCCTCCGTGCGCGTCGCCGATCTGCGACTGGTCCCGGACCCCGCGATGGGGCCACGACTGCTCGCAGAAATCCGCCGCGCGCGCAGCAACGCGATGGGCGGATCGGAACCAGGGCGGGCCGAATAGAGCCCTGCCGAGCACCATCCGTCCACGACAGGGAGCGATGTGTACGCCCCGATCCGTATGCCGGGCCCGTTGTTCGACGAGATCGCCGCAGGCGGCGGCTCGCCGGAGGCCGTCGCGTTCCTGGTCCAGGGCGAACGGACCCGCCGTCTTCTGCTGCTGCGTGAGCTCCTCGACCTGTTCGACGCGGACCCCGGCATCCTCGGCCCGCTGGACGCAGGGGCCGTCTGGCCCACCCTGGAGGCCGCCGCCGCGCTGGCACCCGATCCCGTCGAGGAGCTGCTGCTGAGCCCTCAGGTCGGCAGCTGGCTCGCCCACACGCTGCGCCGACTGCACGGAACGGCATCCGGGCCTCCGCTGTGGGCCGACGCCGGGCAGATCGCGGTGGTGGCCGCGACAGCGGCCGTTCACGCGGGCACGGACACCGAGCTGCTCCTGCCCGCCCGGGGGCGGGCCGTCAGCCTGCCCGCACTGGGCCTGATACGCCTGCCGGGCCCGGACCGCGACGATTTCCACGCGGTACGGACCGTGGTGTCCGGCGGGTCGCTCACGGTCGCCACCGATCACGGGCCGGACGTCGTCGTACACCCGCTCACGGATCCGGAATCGGCGCAGTGGCTGCCGGTGCACAGACTGGCCGCCGGTCCCGGAGCGCGTGCCGTACAGCTCGACGACCTCGACCCGTACCGCGATCTGGACGAGCCGATCGCCCCCGGCCGTCTCGACCCCGCAGAACTACGTGCCTGGCAGGGCCTGTTCCACGATGCCGTATCGATCCTGCGCCGGGGCGGCCGAGGTCCCGGCGGTCTGCGGCCCGAGGAGATCAGCCGGATCGTCCCCTGGCGTGCCAAGGACGGCGCTGCCGGGCTCCCGGTGCCGGCCGCCGGGCTCAGCGCCTCCACCGGTGACGCCTTCGCCTCCATGGTGATGGCCCGCCCCCAGGACGGCCTCTCCCTCGCGGAAACCCTCGTCCACGAGTTCCAGCACAGCAAACTCGGCGCGCTGCTCCATCTCTTCCCGCTGATGGAGGACGACCGGTCGGAGCTCTACTACGCGCCCTGGCGCGCCGATCCACGCCACCTGCCCGGCCTCCTCCACGGTGCCTACGCCTTCGTCGGCGTCACCGGTTTCTGGCGCGACCGGATCGGGGACACGACTGCCGACCCGGACGGACGGGCACCCTTCCTGTTCGCGCTGCGCCGCCTCCAGACCCGTATGGTGCTCCGCACCCTGGCCACGCGCGGACAGCTCACGGGCCCCGGACGGCGCCTCGTCACCAGGCTGTCCGAGACCGTCGACGGCTGGCTGAGAGACCCGCTGGAGCCCTCGACCGAGGACAGGGCCCGGGCCTCGGCGGTCAGCCACCGGGTGGAGTGGCGGCTGCGCAACCTGCGCTGCGGCGACGGCGAGCGGGACACCCTCGTCAAGGCGCTGCGCTCGGGTGCCGATCCGGCGCCGGGTGGTGAGCCGCTGGTCGCCCCGGACGCGGGTGGTGGGTACTGGCAGGACGACCGGGGCCGGCTGTACATGCGGCGGGAGCCCGGTTACGGGCCCACGCCGACGGCCGACGAGCTGCTGACCGCGGGAGACGCCGAGGCGGCCGGCGCGGCGTACACCCGACAGCTGTCCGGCCCCGGCCCGCTGGACCGGCACGCCCTGGCGGGCTGGCTGCTCGCGCACACCGAACTGCACCCGCGGGACAGACGCCTGCTCGCCCGCCCCGAGCGGTTCGCGGCGGTGCTGGAGGCCGGCCGGCCCGAACGCTGGGCGGACACCGCCCGATGGCTGGCGCGCACGGGGCAGGCACCGGCCTGATCCCGCTGAGCGCACCGGCGAGCCGGCCCCCCGCCAGGGGGACCGGCTCCTTGCCTCGGTGGATCAGCTGGAGGAGACGCCGAATCCATTGGTCACGAAGTCGAGACCGCCCGGCGACGACGTGATCTCGTAACCGAACTGGACGTCGCCGATGGTTTCGTTGCCCCACCAGCCCTTGGTGTCCTTGATCCACTTCAGGATCGGCAGGATGTTCACGGTTCCGGAGGCGGAGTCCGAGGTCCGCAGGAACGAGAAGACCTGGTTGGCGCCGTTGTCGCCCTTGTAGACGGCCCAGGTGTGGCCGCCCAGGGTCACGTTCCCCTGCGAGGTGCCGAGCGGGCCGACGGCACCGTTGTAGTTGACCCAGAGCATCACTTCGTAGTCGTAGTCGGTGTCCCAGATGTCGTACGACGTGTTGTAGGCGCCGGAGGACGGGACGGTGACGTTGTAGCTGCTGGTCAGCGACGAGAGTGAAGTGATCGACTTGTTCACGATCTTCTTGGCGTTGGGGTACGACTTGATGCCGCCGGTGTTCGGATGGTCGGCCCAGACACCCCAGTTGCTGGAGGAGTTGGCCCAGACCGTCTGCGCGCCCGCTCCGGAGCCCCAGATGTTGTTGTAGAGGATGTAGCCGTCGGACGTGGTGTAGTTGCCCCACTGGTCCGACGAGGACCAGATCGCGGCGTGGGCGGGTGCGGCGGCAAAGCCGATCAGGGCGGCCACCGCTGTCGCGGGGGCCAGCAGAAGCCTGGTGAGGGTGCGTCGTTGTGCCATGGTGTCCCTTCCATGGGTGGGGGGAATCGCTACCGCCTCCTCAGGGTGAGGACGCGGTCCACGCCGGCCGTCAGGTCCAGCGGAGCCTCGGGGTCGTCGGAGAAGGTTTCGGTGAGTACGAGCCCATGTCCCGGGCGTACGTCGACACGGGCGTCGCGGGTCGGGTGCAGGACCGCCGTCGCACCCAGGGCGGACCAGCTGAGGTCCAGCCCCGCTCCGAACCGGGTCCGGATGCCGCGGAGTTCGCCGGCCGGACAGGTCTCGGGAAGAGCGGGAAGAAGGACCAGGCGGCCGGGCGCCGACTGGACGAGCGACTCGATGACGGCAGCCGGCAGGGCATGCGCCGCATCCGCGTTGTAGACGTTGCGCGCCGGATAGTGCGCGCTCATCAGCGAGTCGTGGAAGAAGTCGCCCGCCAGCACCGCGTCCAGAGCGGCGGACACCCGGGACGGGTCCCGGAGCCGGGCCGCGATCAGCGCATGGTGCAGATGGCCGTGGGCGGAGTCGTTCTCCGAGCCCCGCAGTTCCAGGGCGCGGTGCGCGGCCGCTGCCTGTTGCGGGGTGTCGTACGGGTTGATCTCGTCCAGCGGCCACACCGGGTAGAGATGGCTGAGGTGACGGTGGTCGTACGTCTCCTCCAGACCCGGCCACGCCCACTCGGCGAGTGCCCCGTCCTCGTTCACCAGGTAGCCGGGGAGACGGGCGGCGAGCTCCCGCCAGCGGCCGGCGGAGGGGTGGTCGCAGGCGCGGTCGGCGGCCGTGGTCAGGGCGTGGCGGGCCGCGGCGATGTCCATGGTGGCGTTGACGGTGCCCCAACTCGCGTTCGCCGGGCGGTTCTCCGGGGAGTAGGACGGAACGATCGCGATGCTGCCGTCCGCGTCCTCGCGGGTCAGGAAGTCCTCGTAGAACAGCGCCGCTTCGACGAGAGCGGCGGTCAGACGGGGGTCCGTCGTGCCGGTCGTCACCTCGGCGTGTTCGAGCAGAGGCTGCAGCAGCCAGTCCGCTCCCGCCGTCCACAGATGCAGCGGATAGGCGCGCTGGAAGTGACGGGCGTGGCCCGACTCGCCGTCCGTATGGGACGGCGCGACGATGCCCCGGGCGCCGAAGATCGCACGCGCGTTGTCCTGCCAGTGGGCCAACTGTCCGTGAACCAGGGCGGCATGGGCCTCGGTGACCTCGGGCAGGGCGGCCGTGGCAGCCGAGGAGACCTGGAGGTTGAGGTTGGCGTTCGTGGTGAACGCCCCGGACCACGCGGTGTCCCAGTCGCCGGTCCACAGTCCGGTCAGGCGGGGCGGCAGCAGGCCCGAGGAGGAGAGCAGGTGGTAACGGCCCGCCGCGAAGAGGCGCTCCAGGAGCGCCGGACTCCTCGGGCTGCGGAGCAACTCGCTGCCGGGCAGCTCCCGGTCCTGAACCGCGTCCCGCAGCGAGAAGGACGTGCGTCCGAACGCCTCACGGTGCAACGGCTGATGACGGGCGAGCAGGGTGGCGTAGTCCTCGTGCGGCAGGGCCGCCCACAGGGCGCAGAGTTCCAGGTGGCCGACCCCGCGCCGGACCCGGGTCGTCAGCGTGAGGCTCCGCGCCCCCTCGACCCGGATGCCCTCGCCCGCGACGGACACCTTGCCGCCGTCCACCGTGGCCATGGTCACCCCCGTGAAGGTGACGTCGCTGCCCGGATAACCCACCCGCAACGCCAGCTTGGCGCCGTCCCCGGTCAGCACGGTCGAGCGGCCGACCGCCAGGTGCGCCGGAGCGCCCGGCAGGCCGTGGTCCAGGACGAGGTCGGCAGTCAGCCCGAGATCGGTGATGTGCTGGACGATCACGTCGTCGGCCCTCGACACGAAGACCCGGCTGCGCCAGGCCTCGTACGAAGCGGTGGCCTCACCCGTCGTGAAGTCGACCTCGCGCCGGTAGCCGGCGACGGCCTCGTGCAAGCCCCGGCTTCGGCGGACGCGGGTCTGGAACGCGGGATGGAAGGGCTGCACCCACACCAGCGGACGCCCCGCGCCGAACTCCTCGGCCGCCGCGGTGTCCCCGGAGAGCAGCGCGTCCTGGAGGCGGCCGAGCCGGTCCGCGAGCTCGGGCGGCCGTGCGTCCTCGCTGCCGTTGGGCCGGACCAGGGTGTGGTGGTTGACGATCACCCGGTCGTCCGCCGGATCGCCGTACACCATGGCCCCGTGATGCCCGTTGCCGCTGAGGAAGGCGTCCTCCCAGCGCGTGGCGGGGCTGGGCTCCCACGTACCGTCGATCATGCCGAGGCTTCTCTGAGGACGGCCACGCCGTAACGGCCCAGTTCCACCTTGCCATCGGTCTCTGCACCCGTGAGGAGATCGGTGTGCCGGCCGGGAACCATGACCGTCACCGCGGACCGCCCGTGGTGGAGCAGGAAGAGCAGGGAGCCGCGGCGCACCGCCTCCACCCCCGCAGGCAGCCCCTCCAGCACGGGGCGTGCGCCCGACTTCGCCGCCACCCGGCCCAGCAGTTCGCGCAGGGCCTCCGGCTCGGGCAGTGTCGACACGTACCAGGCCGTGCCCTTGCGGAGCACCGCGGGCAACCCGTCCAGTTCGCCGCCCCGGTAGGCGGAGACCGTCTCCGCCCTGCTGTCGGGCTCCAGCTCCTCCGACCACAGGCTGCCGCGGAAGCCGTCGCACTCCACCGATGCGCCCGCATCCAGCGGCCACCACTCGTGCACCGTGCGGATCCCGAGCAGCTCGCGCAGCCGGCTGTCCATGCCGCCCGGCCTGATCCGGTCGTCGGTGTCCGCGATTCCGGTGAAGAACCCGCAGACCAAGGTGCCGCCACCGCGCACGTACGAGACGAGGTTGTCGATCGCCGCATCGCTCAGCAGGTAGAGCTGCGGGACGACGACCATGCGGTAGGCGGTCAGGTTCGCCTCGGGGCGGGCGAACTCCGTCCTGGTCCCGTTCTCCCACAGTCCCCGGTGCCAGGCCTGCACCACATCCGGGTACGCCACGAGCGAGGACGGCCGGCCCTCCTGGGCGCTCGCCCACCACGCGTCCCAGTCGTGCAGGACCGCCACCTCGGCCGCCACGGGTTCGCTGCTCACCTCGGCACCGATCAGGGCCAGTTCGGCGCCGAGCTGCTTGATCTCCCGGAACACCCGCCCGTGTTCGCCCGCGTGGGTGAGCATCCCGGAGTGGAACTTCTCCGATCCCTGCCGGGACTGCCGCCACTGGAAGTAGCAGACGGCATCCGCGCCCCGGGCCACCGCCTGCAGCGACCAGAGCCGGTTGAGACCGGCCGGCTTGGGGTGGTTGACCCCGCGCCAGTTGACCGGGCCTGCCGCCTGCTCCATCAGCATCCACGGGCCCGCGGCCTGGGAGCGCGTCATGTCGGCGAGCATGGCGTTGTACTGGCCGCCCTGCGGGTCCTGGGGGTCCGGATAGATGTCCACGGAGACGACGTCTTCCTGCTCCGCCCACGCCCAGCCGTCCTGGCCCGACCACAGCGGCATGAAGTTGGTCGTCACCGGGATGTGCGGGCTGTGCCGGGCGACGATGTCCCGCTCGGCGATGTAACACTCCATCAGGGCGTCGGAGGTGAACCGTTTGAAGTCCAGAACCTGCGCCGGGTTCTTCATGTACTGGGCCCGGCGGGGCGGCAGGATCTCCGCCCAGCTGTCGTAGCGCTGGCTCCAGAAGGCCGTCCCCCACGCCTCGTTGAGCGCGTCGAGGTCGCTGTGGCGGGCGGACAGCCAGCGGCGGAAATGGGCAGCCGTCCCGTCGCACCAGCAGTGCGTGCAGTATTCGTTGTTGATGTGCCACACGGTGAGCGCCGGGTGATCCGCGTACCGTGCCGCGAGGTCCTCGGTGATCGCGGCGGCGTAGCGGCGGTAGACCGGCGAGCTGGGGCAGAAGTGCTGCCGCGAGCCGTACGAGACCAGCGTGCCGTCCTCGGCGCGCGGCAGCGTCTCCGGGTGCAGTGCGCCCATCCACGGCGGCGGCGACGCCGTCGGGGTGGCGAGCACGACACCGATGCCGTGCGCGTGCATCAGGTCCATCAGCCGGTCCAGCCAGCCGAACTCCCGTGCACCGGGGCGCGGTTCGATCTTCGCCCAGGAGAACACGCCGAGGGTGACGGAGTTGACCCCGGCCTCCTTCATCAGCCGGGCGTCGTCGGCCCACACCTCCTCGGGCCACTGCTCGGGGTTGTAGTCGCCTCCGAAGAGGATGCGGCCACGGGTGGCGTCGTGCAGGGACGGCATGGACTTCTCGTTCCTCATTCGGGGTCTGCGTACTGGATGCCGCGGCCGTTGGTGCCCAGGTAGACGCGGCCGTGGATGCGGGGATCACCGGTGATGACCTCGCCGGTCCACCCCCACTGGTGCGAGTCGTCGTTGATGCGGACCCAGGTCCTGCCCGCGTCGTCCGAGCGGAGCACCGCGACGCCGTCGTGCGTGGCGGACACCCGGCCGGTCTGGAAGACGGCGGGGTAAGGGGAACGGTGGCCCCGTCGCTTCGCGCCGGCGGCGGCCTTGCCGAAGCCGAGGGCGTGCGAGGCCTGGCAGCCGGCCACCGCGGTGAACGTCCACCCGCCGTCGGTCGAGCGCAGCAGCCCGTTGTCCTTGGCCGACAGCCACAGGTCGCCGGAGCGGCCGGGCGCGGCGGCGATACGGAACTGCACATCGCCCGAAGGGAGACCGGAAGCACCCTGGGTGAAGGTGACGCCCTTGTCCGTGGAGACGAACACGGCCCCGGTGTCCGTGTCGTAGACATAGAAGCGGGTGGGGTCGAGAGGGTCGGCGACCGGGGTGCCGCCCTTGGGGAACGTGGAGATCTCGGCCCAGGTCGTGCCACCGTCCGTGGAGCGGTGCGCGGCGTATTTCGTGCCGTCCCAGTGGACGAAGGACCACAGCAGTGTCGCCCCGTCGGCGGATACCGCCACCGGTCCGGGAGCGGACGCCGCGATCGCCGGCTGGGAGGCGAACGGCTGCCAGCTCGCGCCACCGTCGTGCGAGTACGCTCCTGCGGCGTCCGAGCCGGACGGCCAGCCCGTCCGTACGACGTACGAGGGATTGAGCGCGGCCAGGGCGAGGCCCGTCGCCGTCCCGAAGACCGGGTTCGACGCCATACCGCGCGACGGGGACGCGTTGAGGGAGTCGTGGTACATCACACCGATGTCACCGAGCCCGCTGAGCAGCCGGGCGCCCGACGGAGGCGCGATCAGCTGCCGCACCGCCGACTCCTCCAGACCTCGGATCTCCGGCGCCCAGTGCACCAGGTCGCGCGTCCCGAAGATCGTCGCGCCGGTGCCGTACACCAGGTGCTCCGAGTCGTACGGGTCGACGGCCACGGCCTGGATCCACCAGCCGAATTTCGGAGTCTCACCGCCCCACTTCAGATACGGCGTCTCCGACGCGTCGAGGACCGCCGTGTCCTTGAGCGAGGTCCAGCTCTCCCCGCCGTCCGTGGAGCGGAACAGGGTGTCCACCGGTCCCCAGCGGTTGTTCGTGGAGACGACGACCGTGCCGGGGCGGGTGGCGTCGACCGCGACCCCGCCGTAGCCGAACGCGTCTCCGGTGGCCGGCGCGACCGGGGTGACGTCCGTCCAGGCGCCGGTGACCGTGTCGAGCCGATGGACCGAGCCATCGGCCTGGTTGTTGGGGCCGGGTCCGTTCGCGTAACTCACGTACAGGGCCCGGGTGCCGGCGTCGTACGCGGCACGGATCGGTACCTTCGACGCGGCCGTATCGGCGGACGGCTGACCGGGGACGGGCTCCCAGCTGCCAGAGGCGTCCGTACGGTACAGAGCGGTGCCGCCGTCACCCCAGCCCGCGTACACCGTGCGGCCCGCCGCCACCAGCAGCGTGACGCCCTGGCCGCTCGCCGACGCGGTCGCCGGGAACGAGGTGTCGGCGGCCCAGGTCGCCCCGCGGTCCGTGGAGCGCAGCAGACCGTCGTGCCGTGTGCCGAGCCAGAGCGTCTCGCTGTCGCGCGGGTCGACCAGGAGCCGTTCACCCGCGCCCCGGCCGTCCTCGTTGGCGCCCAGCCGTACCGTGAGGTCCGTACGCGCCCAGCTGGCACCCCGGTTCTCGGATCTGAGCACCGCGCCCGGACCGGCCCACGACTGTGCGTACGTACCGAGTGCCAGATACAGCCGGTCCGGGTGGGCCGGGTCGACGGCCAGGGCCTCGACGCCCAGCAGATTCCAGTCGTCCCAGCCGAGGTGGTCCGTCAGAGCCGTCCAGCGCGCCCGGTCGTCGTCCCACCGGTAGGCGCCCCCGATGTCCGTACGGGCGTAGGCCAGGCCCCGGACGGCCGGGTGGAACAGGATGCCCGTCACGAAACCGGTCCCGCCGATCGCCGCCGTCCGCCAGCGGTGCGGCTGGGTCTTCCCGGGCCGCGCGACCGCCGCGGCCGGGGCGGCCAGGGGCAGCACGGCGGCGGTGGCGGCCACCGCGGCCGCACCGGCGAGCACGGTGCGGCGCCGGGGCGCGTTCTGTTGTGCGGGTTCGGGCTGCGGGACGGACGAAGCGCGCATGACGAACACACCTTCGGGTGGGTAGCAGGGGTGGGAGTGGTGGCGATCAGCCCTTGACGGCGCCGGTGAGCATGCCCTTCTGGAAGTGCTTCTGGACGAACGGCGACAGCACGGCCACCGGAATCAGCGCAAGGACCATCACCGCCATCTGCACCGCCAGGCTGTTGATCTGCCCGCTGCTCACCGCCGCGCCCATGGCGCCGGGCGGCACCTGGTGCTGGAGGACCAGTTGGCGCAAAATCATCTGCAGCGGGTACTTGTCGCTGTCCTGGATGTAGAGCATCGCGTTGAACCACTGGCTCCAGTAGCCCACCGCGTAGAACAGCGAGATCACCGCGATCACCGCACGGGACAGCGGCATGATGATCTGAAGCAGGATCCGCCACTCACCCGCGCCGTCGATGCGTGCCGCGTCGATCAGTTCGGGCGCGGTGTCCATGAAGAAGCCGCGCAGGACCAGGATGTTGAAGACGCTGATGGCGCTCGGCAGGATCATCGACCAGTAGCTGTTGCTGAGGCCGATTCCCGTGACCAGCAGATAGGTCGGGATGAGGCCCGCGCCGAAGAACATCGTCGCCATCATGGTCATCAACAGCGGCCGATGCGCGAAGGAGTCCTTGCGGCTCAGCCCGTAGGCGCACAGCACCGAGATCACCATGCTGAACACCGTGCCGACGACGGTCAGGCCGATACTCACCAGCGCGGCCCGAGTGACGGCGCCGCCGCTGAGAAGTTCCTTGTACGCGACGAACGTGACGCTCTGCGGCCAGACGACCAGTCCGCCCGCGTCGTTGATCGCCTTGGTGTCGGAGAGGCTGGTGACCACCACGACCCAGATGGGTATGAGGATCACCGCACAGATCGCGAAGAGTCCGACGCCCTTGAAGGCGAGGCCCGCCTTGGTGGGCTCCTCCTCCCACACCGGGCGCGGTTCGATGCGAAGGGCGCGCTGGAGCGGGGTCTCCACGGGTCCAGCTGCGGGCCGCGCCGGCGGGTTGCCGTTCTTTTCCATGTCCAGGAGAGTCGTCATTTCTTGGAGTACACCCCCTGCTCGCCCATCATGTGGGCGACCTTGTTGGCTCCCAGCACCATGGCGACGCTGAACAGTCCCTTGAAGATTCCGGCGGCGGCCGCATAGCCGAAGTCGCCGGTTTTGATGCCCGTCCACCAGATGTAGGTGTCGAGGATCTCGGACGCGCCCGCGCCCACCTGGTCGCGCTGGAGCAGGATCTGCTCGAAGTCGAGGTTCAGCGCACTACCGACCCGCAGCACGAGCAGCAGGGCGATGACCGGGCGCAGCGCGGGCAGGGTGATGTGCCACATGCGGCGCCAGCGGCCCGCACCGTCGACGGCCGCGGCCTCGTACAGGTCGGTGTTGACGGCGGCGAGCGCGGCGAGAAAGACGATCACACCCCAGCCCGCGTCCTTCCACACGGCCTGCGCGGTCACCAGGAACTTGAAGAAGCCCGGGTTGGTCATCAGGTCGAAGCCCTCGTGACCGTGTTCGCGCGCCCACTGCGCGACCAGCCCGGCCCCGCCGAACATCTGCTGGAAGACGGTGACGACCAGGACCCAGGAGAAGAAGTGCGGCAGATAGACGATCGCCTGGACCCAGGCCCGCAACCGGGTGCTCATGATCGTGTTGAGCAGCAGGGCGATGGCGATCGGGATGGGAAAGAAGAGGAGCAGCTGGGTCAGAAAGATGACCAGTGTGTTCAGCAGGACTTCCCAGAAGCGGTAGTCCTCGAAGATCCGGGTGAAGTTGTCGAAGCCGACGAAGGGGCTGCCGGTGATGCCCAGGTCGTACACGTCGTAGTCCTGGAAGGCCACGACGTTCCCGAACAGCGGGATGTAGTTGAAGATCAGCAGCAGCACCATGGCCGGCACCGTCATCAGGATCAGCGTGCGGTCCCGGCGGAAGCGCAGGCGCCAGGTGATGCCTCCCGGCGCGGCCGGTGCCTTCGTCTTCTGCCGTCCCTGCTTCGATGGCCGGGCGGGCGGCCCGCCCGCCCGCGACCGGCCGCGCGCGCCGTCGTTGTCGCCGTTGTCCTCGCCGGAGAGGGCGGTCGCCCGCCCCGCCGTGCGGTCCGCGTCGGTCGCCACCGTGGCCCGAGGCTTCACCCTGTGCTCCCCATGTCGTGCTCTCCACCCCGGCCGCCGGGCTCCTCGCGCCCGGCGGCCTGCTGTTCTGTCGTTGTGCGTACGTGCAGGTGTGGCGTACGCGTCAGACGCCGGAGCCGTTCTTGTCGAGAATGTCCTGGTACCAGTCGCGGAGCTTGTCGCCGCCGCTGTTCTTCCAGGTGGTCACCGCGGCGTCGATGTCGCTGACCTTCTTGCGGCCGCGCCGGATGTCCTTCTGCAGGTCGTCGAAGGGGGTGTACAGGGAGGCGTAGCGCTGCGGCTCGACGATCTGCATACCGAAGAAGAGCGGCTTCTTGACGTGCGGGGCCTGCCGGGCCATCCAGCCGGCGTAGTCCTGCACCAGCTGCGGCTCGTCGGGGAAGGCGACGGTGTGCGGCGGCGAGGCGAGGAAGAGGAAGGTGGAGGGCTGCGCCTCCTCGATGCCCTGCGGGGTGAAGGTCGGCACCCCGCCCTCGACCTTGTAGTGGGTGCCCTCGACACCGTAGTTCGTCAGCATGAACTCCTTGGTGCCGTACGGCGCCGCGGCGAAGTCGGCGATGCCGAGGAACTCCTCGATCTTCGCCTTGGGCAGGTCCTTGCTGAGGAAGGTGTAGATCGACGCCGGGTCGTCCTGCCACAGGACCGGCTTGCTGCCGTCCTCGCTGAAGAAGTCCAGTGCCTGCATGTCGAACTTCGGGTTGGCGGCGGCCTGCTCGGTGACCATGCCCTTCCAGCCGCCCGTGCCGTCGTTGTACATGAGGATGTGGCCGCTGGTGAAGCGGATCTTGGCGTCGGCGTCCTTGTTGGCCTCGGCGTCCGGGTGGACGTAACCGCCGTCGTGCAGCTTGCGGGCGAAGGCGAGTGCCTCGCGGTACTCCTGCGTCTCGATCTTGTGGACGAGCTTGCCGCCCTCCAGCTGCCAGTAGTGCGGGGCGTCGGGCAGCACGCCGAAGATCTTCTGGATGCAGGTCCAGAGGTCGTCGAACGCCCACACCTTGCTCTTGGGGGCGGTGTGCTCCTTGCCGAAGGCCAGCAGGTCGTCCGCGCTGGCCGGCACGGCGCCGGAGCCGATCAGGTCCTTGCGGTAGAAGATCGCGTTGCCGAGGATCGGGGAGGGCATCGGCAAGCCGCGGAGCTTGCCGCCGAAGACGGAGTACTGCCACGCGCCGGTCGGGATGTTGGCCAGGTTCGGGTACTTCTTGACGGCGTCGCCCGCCAGGTAGGGCCCCAGGTCGGCGAACTTCGCGGTGATCGCGTTCCGGATCTGCCCCTGCATGTTCCAGCCGGGGATGGTCATGACCTCCGGGATCTCGGAGCCGGCGAGGACCGCGCCGATCTTGTCCTGGTAGGTGTTGCCGTCCTGCGGGTCGAAGCTGAGCTTCGCGCCGACCGCCTTGTTCACCGCCGTGTAGTAGGGGTTGTCCTTCTTCGGGACGGTGCCCCACAGCGGGGTCATGATCCGGAACGACGACCCCTTGCCCGGAACGGACTTCACCGAGGCGGCCAGCGGGTCGGGCAGCTTGGTGAACCCCGGGCTGGAGCCGTTGACGCTCGCCACGTCGGGCTGGACCAGATTCGACGGGGCGTAGCTCGGCAGAACCTTCTTCAGTGCCTTGCCCGTCGTCGTGCCCTCCTTGCTCCCGGAACCGGAACCGCTGCCGCCGCACGCGGCGAGCAGTGGCGCTCCGCCGGCCACGGCCACTGCGGCGAAGGCACCCGATGCGAGGAAGCTTCTCCGGCTCGGGGCGGTGGAGGAGGGAGAGGAATTCGGCGTCATTGCGTCAACCCTTCGTGGTGCACCAGGACGATCCGGCGGTGGCGAGTGCCGTCCGGCTCCTGTGTCTGAGGTAGCGGGCGTTACCGGCCGAGCCGGCAGCACTGCACCGGCTGAGCGAAGCGGGTCAACCCAATGTGTCGTCGAAGCGCTTCGATGTTGCAGCGAGATTAAGTGAAGCCAACCGGCCGCACAAGAGTCGGATTCCAGATTCCTCGGACCTGTTTCCTAACTGTTTCCTGGTGGAACAGGGCCCGCGTACCCGTGGAGGTCGGGTTGCACCCTTGACACCTGCGGATTGTGCGCAGAGCATCGAAGCGCTTCGAAGATCCTTCGATACGCGCCTGCCCCACATACCTCCCACCTTTCCAAGGGGACCCGCACGTGACGGACCATCCGCTTCCCTTCCGCGACCCGCAGCTGACCTTCGCCCGGCGCACCGCCGATCTCCTCGGGCGGCTCACGCTCGACGAGCGGATCGCGATGCTGCACCAGTTCGCGCCCGCGGTGGAGCGCCTGGGTCTCGGGCCGTTCCGTACCGGACAAGAGGCTCTGCACGGAGTCGCCTGGATGGGCCCCGCCACGGTCTTCCCACAGGCCGTCGGGCTCGGCGCGACCTGGAACGACGAGCTGGTCCGGCGGGTCGGCGAGGCCGTCGGCAACGAGGTGCGGGCCAAGCGCGCCGAGGACGACCGGGTCGGGCTCAACGTCTGGGCCCCGACAGTGAATCTGCTGCGCCACCCGCTGTGGGGCCGCGGTGAGGAGGGATACGCCGAGGACCCGGCCCTCACCTCCGCGATCGCCGTCGCCTACACCCGGGGGCTGCGCGGCGACGATCCCCGCTACTGGCGCACGGCCCCCGTTCTGAAGCACTGGCTCGCGCACAACAACGAGACCGACCGCGACACCGCCTCCTCGTCGGTCAGGCCGCGCGTCCTGCACGAATACGATCTGCGGGCCTTCCGCGGTGCGGTCCGGGCCGGTGCGGTGGCCGGTGTCATGCCCGCCTACAACCTGGTCAACGGCCGCCCCAACCACGTCTCCCCGCTCCTCTCCCAGGAGCTGCGCAGCTGGACCGAACAGCCGCTCGTCGTCTGCTCGGACGCCGGAGCGCCCTCCAACCTGGTCGACTCCGAGCACTACTTCGACACGCACGAGGAAGCCACCGCTGCCTCCTTGAAGGCCGGCGTCGACAGTTTCACCGACCACGGCCAGGACTCCACCGTCATGACCGGACGCATCCGCGATGCCCTCGCCAAGGGCCTGCTCGACGAGGCGGACATCGACAACGCGGTCCGCCGGATGCTCGAACTGCGCTTCAGGCTCGGCGAGTTCGATCCCGAGCTCGATCCTTATGCGGACGTCACCGACTTCGACACGGCCGAGCACCGGGCGCTCGCCCTGGAGGCCGCGGAACAATCCGTCGTCCTGCTCCAGAACGACGGACTGCTGCCGCTCGAACCGCGTGACGGCCGGACCGTCGCCGTCGTCGGTCTGCTCGCGGACGCCTGCAAGCTCGACTGGTACAGCGGCACGCTCCTGCACCGCTCCACCCCGCTCGACGCACTCCGTGAGCGGTACGGCGCCGAGAACGTCCTCTTCGCCGAAGGCGCGGACCGGGTGCGGCTGAAGTGCGCAGAGGGCTGGCTGCAGGTGCCCGAGGCCGGTGCGACGACGGACGGCGAGGCCCGTGGCGCGGAGGGCGCCCTCGACCCCGCGCTCCTCGCCGGCCGTACCGACCTTCCCCCGCTGACCTGCGGCGGGACGGCCACCGAGCTCAACCTCGTGGACTGGGGCGACGGGGTCCTCACCCTCCGTACCGACGAAGGCCTGTATCTCTCCGTCGCGGACGACGGCTGCGTACGGGCATCCGCGGACGAGCCGGGAGGCTGGGTCGTCCAGGAGACGTTCCGCCTGGAAGCGGTGGAGGGGCATGACGGCGGACACCGCCTTCTGCACATCGGGACCGGTGGGTACGTCACTGTCGCCGCCGACGGCGCAAAGGTTGCCGAGTCCGGCGAAAAGATTTCCGCGGCCCGCGCCACGGTCTTCGAGACCGAGACCGTCGAACGCGGTGAGGACGCCGTGGCCCGTGTCGCCGCAGCCGCCGACACGGTGATCGTCATTGCCGGCAACGACCCCCACATCAACGGCCGCGAGACCGAGGACCGTACGACGCTCGCCCTCCCCGCCCAGCAGGACCGGCTGTGGCGCACGGCGCACGCCGCCAACCCGCGCACCGTCCTCGTCCTCACCTCCGCCTACCCGTACGCGGTCACCGAGGCGGCGGCCGAGCTTCCCGCCGTGCTCTGGACCGCGCACGGCGGCCAGGCCGCAGGCACCGCGCTCGCCCGGATCCTCGCCGGTGACGTGTCCCCGGCCGGACGGCTTCCGCAGACCTGGTACGCCGGTGACGCCGATCTCCCCGGTCTGCTCGACTACGACATCATCGGCTCGCGACAGACGTACCTCTACTTCGACGGCACCCCGCTCTACGCGTTCGGACACGGGCTCGCCTACACGGACTTCACCTACTCCGCCCTGAAGGCGGCGGTGCAGGGGGAGGACCTGCGGGTGTCGCTGACCGTCACCAACGACGGCGCCGTCGCCTCCGACGAGGTGGCCCAGCTCTACGTCCGGGCGGCGGGCTCCTCGGCGGACCTGCCGCTGCGCAAGCTGGTGGGCCACCGCCGGGTGCACCTCGCGCCGGCTGCTGCCGAACACGTCGAATTCCTCGTCCCCGTCGCGGAGCTGGGCCACTGGAGCGTGGCGCACGGCCGCTGGACCGTCGAGCCGGGCGCGTACGAGATCCTGGCCGGGGCGTCCAGCACCGACATCCGGCTCACCGCCACCGCGGTCGTCGACGGCGAGGCGTCCGGCCCGCGCCCCGTCGTGGAACGCGGACTGGAGGCCGCCGACTACGACGAGCAGCAGGGTACGGAGATCCTCGACCGTACGAAGGCGGCGGGCGACACCGTTGCGGCCGTCGAAGGCATCGGCCAACTCCTCTTCCGGGCCTGTGACTTCGGCGAAGGCGTGCGTGGGGTCACCGCGTCCGCCTCGGGTGCCGGATCCGTCACGGTGACGGCGGACGGGCGGACGGCGGAGATCGTGGTCCCCGCCACCACGGGACCGTACGACTACCGCACGGTCGAGGCCGCGCTCGACGTCCATGGAGTGCACGACGTGCGCGTCACCCTGCAGGGGTCCGTACGCCTCGCCGCCATCGGGTTCACCGCGTGACGCCCGTGCCGCACGCCCCCGTCCCCCGACCGTTTCCCTTTGCCACCGGCAAGGAGTCCTCATGAAGTTCACCGACGGCTTCTGGCTCATGCGTGAGGGCGTCCGCGCCTCCTACGCGACCGAGATCCGCGATCTGCGCGTCGAAGCCGACCAGTTCACCGCGTACGCCGCGGTCAAGCGGGTTGCCGCACGCGGCGACACGCTCAACACCCCGTTGATCACCGTCGACTGCTTCTCCCCGGCCGAGGGCGTCATCGGTGTTCGGATCACGCACCACGCCGGAAAGGCCCGGCGCGGGCCCGATTTCACCCTCCTGCCCGGCGACAGCACAGCGCCGGCCGCCCGCACCCGCCGGGACGGTGCGGTCACCGAACTCACCAGCGGACCACTGACGTTGCGCATGGACGGCGACGGTCCCTGGGGCATGACCTTCCTCGACGCCGAAGGGCGGCGCCTCACGGGCGTGGATCCCAAGGGCACGGCGTTCGCCACGACACCCGACGGTACCCACCACATGATCGCCCAACTCGCGCTGAGCGTCGGCGAGAACGTCTACGGTCTCGGCGAGCGCTTCACGCCGTACGTGAAGAACGGCCAGACCGTCGACATCTGGCAGGCCGACGGCGGCACCAGCAGCGATCTCGCGTACAAGAACATTCCGTTCTACCTCTCCTCGCGCGGCTACGGCGTCTTCGTCAACCACCCCGGCAAGGTCTCCTTCGAGATCGGCTCGGAGTCCGTCGGCCAGGTGCAGTTCAGCGTCGAGGACCAGTCGCTGGAGTACTACATCGTCGCGGGGCCGACCCCGAAGGAGGTCCTGGCCCGCTACACGGCGCTGACCGGCCGGCCCGCGCTGCCGCCGGCCTGGTCGTTCGGTCTCTGGCTCACGACCTCGTTCTGCACGTCGTACGACGAGGAGACCGTCACCTCCTTCGTCGACGGGATGGCCGAGCGCGACATCCCGCTCAGCGTCTTCCACTTCGACTGCTTCTGGATGCGCGAGTACCAGTGGTCGGACTTTCTGTGGGACCCCGAGGTCTTCCCCGACCCGGAGGGCATGCTGGCCCGGCTCAAGGAGCGCGGACTGCGGATCAGCATGTGGATCAACCCGTACATCGCCCAGAAGTCCGTGCTGTTCGCGGAGGGCGCCGAGCTCGGGTACCTCGTGCGGCGGGAGAACGGCGACATCTGGCAGTGGGACCTGTGGCAGCCCGGCATGGCGCTGGTCGACTTCACCGACCCCGCAGCCCGCGAGTGGTACAACAGCAAGCTGCGCGCGCTGCTCGACCAGGGTGTCGACTGCTTCAAGACGGACTTCGGCGAGCGCATACCGACCGACGTGGTCTGGCACGACGGCTCCGACCCCGAGCGGATGCACAACTACTACGCGCAGCTCTACAACCGCACCGTCTTCGAGCTCCTGGAGAAGGAGCGCGGAACGGGCGAGGCGGTGCTCTTCGCCCGCT
The DNA here is from genome assembly GCF_042736635.1 of Streptomyces sp. NPDC060035. Lineage (NCBI taxonomy): Bacteria > Bacillati > Actinomycetota > Actinomycetes > Kitasatosporales > Streptomycetaceae > Streptomyces > Streptomyces sp. NPDC060035. The sequence continues at coordinate 264,450 of NZ_JBHWVO010000001.1, read as the reverse complement.
CCGCGACGGCGGGCGGGCAGCAGTTCCCGGTGCACTGGGGCGGCGACTGCTTCGCCTCGTTCACCGCGATGGCCGAGTCGCTGCGGGGCGGTCTCTCGCTGAGCCTGTCCGGCTTCGGCTTCTGGAGCCATGACATCGGCGGCTTCGAGGGCACCCCCGACCCGGCGGTCTTCAAACGCTGGCTCGCCTTCGGCCTGTTGTCCTCGCACAGCCGTCTGCACGGCAACGTCTCCTACCGGGTGCCGTGGGCGTTCGGCGAGGAAGCGGTCGACGTGGCCCGGCAGTTCACTCTGCTCAAGCACCGCCTGATGCCCTACCTGTACGGCGTGGCGGCGGAGGCCCACCGTACGGGCATCCCGATGATGCGCCCCATGCTGGTGGAATTCCCGGGCGACCCGGCCTCCCGCACCCTGGACCGGCAGTACATGCTCGGCTCCGACCTGCTGGTCGCGCCCGTCTTCACCGAGGACGGGGAGGTCGAGTACTACGTCCCCGAGGGCACCTGGACGTCGCTGCTCACCGGTGAGCGGATCACCGGCCCTGCCTGGCGCCACGAGACCCACGGCTTCGACAGCCTGCCGCTGCTCGTCAGGGACGGCGCCGTGCTGCCCTGGGGCGCCGACGACCAGCGGCCGGACGGCGACTGGCTGGACGGCCTCACCCTGCGGGTGTTCGGTTCCGGCAGCGGCGAGAGCGAGGTCACGGTCCCGGACCTGTCCGGCGGCCGCGCGGCAGCCTTCCGCGTCGTACGGGACGGAGCCGCCGTGCATGTCGTGGCGGAGGGCACCGACCGTCCGTTCCGCGTGAGCGTGGAGGAATCCGGAGCCACGGGGGAGGGGGCCGGGGCCGTGTCGGTCACCTGATCCGCCGCTCACCCGCACGACGGCCCGCCGTCGGCCCCAGCCAGGGGCCGACGGCGGGCCCTTCTGCGTTACCAGGGGTACGGCAGTGAGTCATGTCACCCAGGGTGAACTTCTCGGCATACATTCCGCCGGACCGGACAGGTGTCCAGGCCGCTGGTGTGCCCCAACCGGGCCCACCGGCGCGGAACAGTGCTCGGCCGGACCGGTGCGGAGCAAGTCAGGCACGGAAGGCAGACCACTACATGGCGGCGCTCGAGACCATTCACATCGACGGAACCTGGCGGGCCGCCGGATCGGGCGCGACGCGCGAGATCCTCGACCCCGCCGACGCCACCGTGCTCGCGCTCGTCGCCGAGGCCGGCATCGAGGACACCGACGCGGCGATAGCCGCCGCGCGCCGTGCCTTCGACGACGGCCCCTGGCCGCACAGGCCCGTCGCCGAGCGCGCCGGGCTGCTGCGCAGGGTCGCGGACCTCCTCCAGCGGGACCGCGAGGAGATCGCGATCACCGAGAGCCGCGACACCGGCAAGACCCTGGAGGAGGGACGCGTCGACGTCGACGACGTGACCAACGCCTTCCGCTACTTCGCCGACCTCGTCATGAACGAGAGCGGCGGCCGGGTCGTCGACGCAGGCGACCCCGATGTGCACAGCATCGTCGTGCACGAGCCTGTCGGTGTCTGCGCCCTGATCGCCCCGTGGAACTACCCGCTGCTCCAGGCCAGCTGGAAGATCGCCCCGGCGCTCGCCGCCGGCAACACCTTCGTACTCAAGCCCAGCGAGGTCACCCCGCTCTCCACGGTCCACCTGATCCGGCTGCTCTCCGAGGCCGGGCTCCCCGACGGCGCCGCCAACCTCGTCACCGGCGCGGGCGACCCCGTCGGCGCCCGGCTCTCCGAGCACCCGGACGTCGATCTGGTCTCCTTCACCGGCGGTCTCGCCAGCGGTACGAAGGTCGCCCGGGCCGCAGCCCCCACGGTCAAGAAGGTCGCCCTGGAACTCGGCGGCAAGAACCCCAACGTCGTCTTCGCCGACGCGTGCGCCACCGACGAGGACTTCGACACCGCTGTCGACCAGGCGCTGAACGCCGCGTTCTTCCACAGCGGCCAGGTCTGCTCCGCCGGGGCCCGGCTCGTCATCGAGGAGTCCGTCCGCGAGCGCTTCGTCACCGAACTCGCCCGCCGCGCCGACGCAATCCGGCTCGGCCGGGGCACCGTCGACGGCGTCGAATGCGGCCCGCTCGTCTCTGCCCAGCAGCTCGCCAAGGTCGAGGCGTTCGTCGCCTCGGCCCGCGAGGAGGGCGCGATCGTCCGCTCGGGCGGTGCCCGCCCCGAACCCTCGGACATACGGCCCGCGAGCGGCTACTTCTACCGGCCGACCGTCCTGGACGGATGCCACCGGGAGATGCGGGTGGTCCGCGAGGAGACCTTCGGGCCGATCCTGACCGTCGAGACCTTCCGTACCGAGGAAGAGGCCATCCGGCTCGCCAACGACACGGACTACGGGCTCGCGGGCGCCGTCTGGACCACCGACGCGGGCCGTGCCCGGCGCGTCGCCGGACGGCTGCGGCACGGCACCGTCTGGATCAACGACTACCACCCGTACCTCCCGCAGGCGGAGTGGGGCGGCTTCGGCAAGTCCGGTACGGGCCGCGAGCTCGGCCCCACCGGGCTCGCGGAGTACCGCGAGTCCAAGCACATCTACCAGAACCTCAACCCGCGCCCGCAGCGCTGGTTCGCCGGCTGACCGGAGCCGCTGCCCCGGAGCGGCCGACCGGCGCGGCTCACCCGCTCCGCCGTCCCCCGCCCCGCTGTTCGCAGCAACACGCACACGCAAGCACCTTGCAGAAGGAGCAGTGACCGATGCCCCCGTCCCCCAGCACCGCACTCCCCGAACCTGTCGACTACGTGATCGTCGGAGGCGGCACCGCCGGCTCGGTCATCGCCTCCCGCCTCACCGAGGACCCCGACGTCACCGTCACGGTCATCGAGGGCGGCCCCACCGACATCGACCGCGACGACGTCCTCACCCTGCGCCGCTGGCTCGGACTCCTCGGTGGCGACCTCGACTACGACTACCCCACGACCGAACAGCCGCGCGGCAACTCCCACATCCGGCACAGCCGGGCCCGGGTCCTCGGCGGCTGCTCCTCGCACAACACGCTGATCAGCTTCAAGCCGCTGCCCGGCGACTGGGACGAGTGGGCCGAGGCGGGCGCCGAGGGCTGGGACGCGGCCTCCATGGACCCGTACTTCGCCCGGCTGCGCAACAACATCGTGCCCGTGGACGAGAAGGACCGTAACGCCATCGCCCGCGACTTCGTCGACGCGGCGCAGGCGGCGGCCGGGGTCCCGCGCCTCGAGAGCTTCAACAGGAAGCCGTTCCACGAAGGCGCCGGGTTCTTCGACCTCGCCTACCACCCGGAGAACAACAAGCGCTCCTCCGCCTCCGTCGCCTACCTCCACCCGCACATCGAGGCCGGTGACCGCCCCAACCTCGAGATCCTGCTGGAGACCTGGGCGTACAGGCTGGAGTTCGAGGGCAACCGCGCCACCGGCGTACACGTCCGCACCGAGGGCGGCGAGGAACTGCTGCTGCGCGCGGCCCGTGAAGTCATCGTCTGCGCGGGTGCGGTGGACACCCCGCGGCTGCTGATGCACTCCGGGATCGGTTCGGCGAAGGACCTGACGGCGCTCGGTATCCCCGTCGTCCACGACGCACCGGGAGTCGGCGAGAACCTGCTCGACCACCCCGAGTCCGTCATCGTCTGGGAGACCGACGGGCCCATCCCCGAGAACTCCGCCATGGACTCCGACGCGGGCCTCTTCGTACGCAGGGATCCCGGATCCCGGGGCCCCGACCTGATGTTCCACTTCTACCAGATCCCCTTCACCGACAACCCGGAACGCCTCGGCTACGAGAAGCCCGCGCACGGGGTGTCGATGACCCCGAACATCCCCAAGCCGCGCAGCCGAGGCCGCCTGTACCTCACCAGCGCCGACCCCGCGGTCAAACCCGCCCTGGACTTCCGCTACTTCACGGACGAGGACGACTACGACGGCCGCACCCTGGTCGACGGGATCAAGCTCGCCCGCGAGATAGCGAAGACCGAACCGCTGGCCCACTGGCTCACGCGCGAGGTGTGCCCCGGCCCCGATGTCACCTCCGACGAGGACATCAGCGAGTACGCCCGCAAGGTCGCGCACACCGTCTACCACCCGGCCGGCACCTGCCGGATGGGCGCCCCGGGCGACCCGGCGGCCGTCGTCGACCCGCAGCTGCGTATCCAGGGCCTGGACGGCATCCGCATCGCCGATGCGTCCGTCTTCCCGACCATGCCCGCCGTCAACCCCATGATCGGGGTCCTGATGGTGGGCGAGAAGTGCGCCGAGCTTCTCCGAGCGACCCCGACCACCGGAGGCGACGTCCGATGAGCGAATCCACCACACCTGTCTTCTCCGTCCGTGACCTCTGGAAGGTCTTCGGCCCCAAGGCCGACCGCATTCCGGGCAGTGAGTACGCAGATCTGCCCGCCGCCGAACTGCGCGAACGCACCGGCTGCACCGCCGCCGTACGCAACGTCTCCTTCGACGTCAACAAGGGCGAAGTCTTCGTCGTCATGGGCCTGTCGGGCTCAGGCAAGTCCACCCTCGTACGCTGTCTGACCCGGCTGATCGAGCCCACCAGCGGCACCGTCGCCATCGACGGCGAGGACGTCCTGGCCATGGACCGCACCCGGCTGCGTGAACTGCGCCGCCACCGAGCCGCCATGGTCTTCCAGCACTTCGGACTGCTGCCGCACCGCACCGTCCTGGACAACGTCGCCTACGGCCTGGAGATCCAGGGCCTCGGCAAGGCCGAACGACGGGCCAAGGCGGCCGAACTGGTGGACAAGGTCGGCCTGACAGGTCTTGAGGGCCGTCGCCCCGCCCAGCTCTCCGGCGGCCAGCAGCAGCGCGTCGGACTGGCCCGCGCGCTCGCCGTCGACCCGTCCGTCCTCCTGTTCGACGAACCGTTCAGCGCACTCGACCCGCTGATCCGCAGGGAGATGCAGGACGAAGTCGTCCGGCTGCACAAGGAGGAGGGCCGCACCATGGTCTTCATCACCCACGACCTGAGCGAGGCCCTGCGCCTGGGCACCCGCATCGCCCTGATGCGCGACGGCGGCATCGTGCAGCTCGGCACCCCCGAGGAGATCGTCGGGTCGCCCGCCGACGACTACGTCCGCGAGTTCGTGCGCGACGTACCGCGCGAGCAGGTCCTCACCGTCTCGACCGCCATGCGGCCCCCGGCCGCCGGAGAGGGCGAACACGGTCCGGCGCTGCGCCCCGACGCCACCGTCTCCGAGGCCATCGAAGCGGTCGCCCGCTCCGGTGAGCCGACAGCACGGGTCATGGACGACGGCAGGCTGGTCGGCATCGTCGACCACGCGTGCCTGCTCGACGTGGTCGCGGGCACGGGGGCCCACGAGGTGAGCGTCTGATGGCAACCGCCCCAGCCACCACCGCAGCCGCCGCAGGACCCCCGGGCAGCGGACCCCTCGCCGCCCTGCGCGGCCGCCCCGCACTCGGCAAGCTCCTGATCCTGCTGGCGATCGCCGCAGTCGCCGTACCCCTGCTCCAGGCGCAGTGGGGCGGGGGAGTCTGGCCCACGGCCCTGACCGTCGACCTGACCGGACCACTCGGCGAGGTCAACGACTGGATCATCGCCAACCGCGACAGCCACCCGCTGTTCCTCTACTTCTTCGGCCACATCAGCAACGCCGTCGTCCTGTCCGTACGCGGCGTCTACCTGGTGCTGCTCGCGCTCGGCTGGGCCGGTGTCACCGCCCTCGCCGCGGTCGTCGCCTGGCGGGTGGCCGGGCTGCGGCTCGCCCTGACCGCCGCCGTCTGCTTCGGCGTCTGCGGCCTGCTGGGCATGTGGGTGCCGACCATGCAGACGCTCGCCCTCATGATCGTCGCAGTCCTCGCCTCCGTGGTGCTCGGCATGCTCCTCGGGCTCGCAGCCGGGCTTTCGGACCGTACCTTCCGGGTCCTGCGGCCCGTCCTGGACACCATGCAGGTGCTGCCGGCCTTCGCGTATCTGCTGCCCGTCGTGCTGGTCTTCGGCATCGGGGTGCCCGGCGCGGTCCTGGCGACCGTCGTCTACGCGGCTCCGCCGATGGCCCGGCTCACCGCACTCGGCCTGCGCGGCGCCGACGCCGGTGTCATGGAGGCCGTCGCCTCGCTCGGCGCCACCGGCAGGCAGCGCCTGCTGACGGCCCGGCTGCCGCTGGCCCGCAAGGAACTGCTCCTGGGGCTCAACCAGACCATCATGATGGCCCTGTCGATGGCCGTCATCGCCTCCATCATCGGAGCCGGTGGCCTGGGCGACCGCGTCTACCAGGCACTGTCCTCCGTCGACGTCGGTGCCGCGCTCGCCGCGGGCATCCCGATCGTGCTCCTCGCCGTCGTCCTGGACCGTACGACCGAGGCCGCAGGCAGGAAGATCGGCACGGAAGCGACCGGCCCGGCCGCCCTGCGGGGGCTGCCCGGCTGGGGCCTGGCCGCGCTGATCGTGGCGGCCGTCGCCGTCCTGGGACGGTTCACCGGCGGCCGGATCTGGCCCGAGGGCGCGATCGTCGCCATCGCGGGACCGGTCAACACCGCCAAGGACTGGATGGTCGACCACCTCTACACCGGCGTCCCCGTCGTCGGCGGAACCGCCGACTGGGCGGAGCACTTCACCAGCGGAATCCTCAACCCGCTGCGCAGCGGACTGCAGGGCCTGCCCTGGTGGTCGGTCCTGCTGGTCGTCGCCGCACTCGCCTGGACCATCGGCACCTGGCGCACCGCGCTCACCGCCGTGCTGGCCATGGCCGGCATCGGTGTCCTCGGCGTCTGGGAGCCGTCGATGGACACACTCAGCCAGGTCATCGCCGCTGTCGCCGTCACCCTGGTCCTGGGCTTCGGTATCGCCATCGGCGCCGCACGCAGCGAACGCCTCGAGCGGCTGCTGCGCCCCGTCCTGGACGTCTTCCAGACCATGCCGCAGTTCGTCTACCTCATCCCGGTCGTCGCCCTCTTCGGTGTCGGCCGCGCCCCCGCCGCCGCGGCGGCCGTCGTCTACGCACTGCCCGCCGTGGTCCGCATCACCACCCAGGGACTCCGGGGCGTCGACCCCGCCGCGATGGAGTGCGCCCGCTCGCTCGGCGCCACCGGTGGCCAGCAGCTGCGCCAGGTGCAACTGCCGCTGGCCAGGCCCGCCCTGCTGCTCGCTGTCAACCAGGGCGTCGTCCTGGTCCTCGCCGTGGTCATCATCGGTGGCCTCGTCGGCTCGGGCGCACTCGGTTACGACGTCGTGTTCGGCCTCGCCCAGGGCGACCTGGCGACCGGCCTCGTCGCGGGCGCCGCGATCGTCTGTCTGGGGCTGATGCTGGACCGGGTCACCCAGCCCACCACCCGCCGCCAGCGGAAGGAGAGCTGACATGGCTCGCACCCGTACCCGCGCGCACCTGCGCACGTCCGCGACCGTCGCCTCGGCCGCCGCCCTGCTTGTCGTCACCGGCTGCGGTGCGGCGGACATGACCAAGCAGGCGTCCCCGTTCGCCGCCCCCGCGGACATCAAGACCGTCACGCTCTCCGTCCAGTCCTGGGTCGGCGCACAGGCCAATGTGGCCGTCGCGCAGAAGCTCCTGGAGGACGAGCTGGGCTACCGCGTGGACCTGGTCCAGACGGACGAGGTCCCCGCCTGGGACGCACTCAGCCAGGGCCGCGTGGACGCCATCCTGGAGGACTGGGGCCACCCCGACCAGGAGAAGCTGTACGTCGAGGACAAGAAAACCATCGTTCCCGGCGGCGACCTCGGCGTCACGGGTCACATCGGCTGGTACGTACCGAAGTACTGGGCGGACGAGCACCCCGACGTCACGCAGTGGAAGAACCTCGACAAATACGCGGACGAACTGCGTACCGCGGAGAGCGGCGACAAGGGCCAGCTGATGGACGGTTCGCCGTCCTACGTCACCAACGACAAGGCGCTCGTGAAGAACCTCGACCTGGACTACAAGGTCGTCTTCGCGGGTTCCGAGGCCGCCCAGATCACCCAGATCCAGCAGTTCGCCAAGGAGAAGAAGCCCTTCCTCAGCTACTGGTACCAGCCGCAGTGGCTGTTCAACGAGGTGCCGATGGTCGAGGTGGAACTCCCGGAGTACACCGACGCGTGCGGGGCCAAGGACCCGGCCGACATCGACTGCGCATACCCGCAGACCCCGCTGCAGAAGTACCTCAACGCGGACTTCTCGAAGCGGGGCGGCGACGCCGCGGACTTCCTGAAGAAGTTCCATTGGTCGGAGAAGGACCAGAACGAGGTCTCCGAACTGATCGCCTCCGAGAAGCTCACGCCGCAGAAGGCGGCCGAGAAGTGGATCGAGAAGAACCCGGAGACCTGGAAGAAGTGGCTGGTCCGGTGACCTGAGTCAGGCGCTTCCCTCCGGATCGGGCCTCAGCCGCCGCGGCACACGTCGCGACGGCTGAGGCCCTTTCGCACGCCCCGCCGCTGCGGTCCGCACGTTCATGTCCTTCAGCCCGCCGGGCCACCGAGTCCGCCCGACTATTCACTCAGTACATGTACCGAGTATATAGTCGGGCCATGAGCACCCGCCATGTCCTCCTGGGCCTGCTCGCCGCCGGTCCCTGCCACGGCTACGACCTGAAGCGACAGTACGACGCACGCTTTCCACAGGCCCGCCCGCTGGCCTACGGGCAGGTCTATACGACTCTGCAACGCCTCGTGCGTGACGGCCTGGCCGCGGTCGAAGGCACCGATTCCGACGGCGGCCCCGAGCGAACTCTCTACCGCTCCACGGACCAGGGATCACGTGAACTGGCCCGGTGGGCCGACGAGATCACCGCGCCGGCACCCTTCGTGACGAACGAGATCTTCGCGAAGGTCGTGGTCTCGATCCTCGTCGAGGCAGCCGGCACACGGCCGGACCGGGACGGCCGGACACCGGACGCCGCAACGTACCTGTTGGCCCAGCGAGCCGCCCACATGGAGCGGATGCGCGAGCTCACCGCACTCAAGACCACGCCGGGCGCCGATCTCAGCACGGTGCTCTCGGCCGACTACGCCCTTGCCCATCTGGACGCCGACGTGCGGTGGATGACCACCACCGCAGCCCGCATCGACACCCTGACCGCGGAGGTCAACGCAGCATGAGCACACGGGACGAACAGCTCCTTCCAGGGGAGAACGCGCTGATCACGGCGCGCGGTCTGAAGAAGTCGTTCGGAAGGACTGAGGCACTGCGCGGCGCTTCGCTCGACCTCCACGCAGGCGAGATCCTGGCCGTCACCGGCACGAGCGGCAGCGGCAAGTCGACCCTGCTGCACTGCCTGGCCGGGATCGTCCGCCCCGACGAGGGCGTCGTCACCTACGGAAGCGAGCAGATCGACCGGTCGTCCGAGGAACGGCTCAGCGAGCTGCGGCGCAGCGACTTCGGGGTGGTGTTCCAGTTCGGCCAGCTGATCCCCGAGCTCACCGCGCTCGACAACGTGGCCCTTCCCCTGCTTCTCGCGGGGATCCGCCGCGGCCCGGCGAACGAGCAGGCCGGCGAGTGGCTGGAGCGCTTCGGCATCCGCGGGCAGGCAGACCTGCGCCCCGGTGGGATGAGCGGCGGTCAGAGCCAACGGGTGGCACTGGCACGCGCCCTGGTCACCGGACCGAAGGCCGTCTTCGCGGACGAACCCACCGGGGCCCTCGACTCGCTCGCCGGGGAACAGGTGATGACCGCCCTGGTGCACGCCGCCCGGGAATCGGCCACGGCGGTCCTGCTGATCACCCATGACGCGCAGACCGCGGCGTACGCGGACCGAGAGGTGTGGCTGCGGGACGGGGCCGTCCATTCCGGCTCGGCCGCTGTCACCGGCCAGGAGGCGGTTCGCCATGAAGGCTGACGTCCGCATCGCCTGGATCCTTGCGCGCGGATCCGAACGCCGCGAGGGGTGGAGGATCGTGCTCACCACTCTGGGCGCCCTGGCCGCGACGGGATTCGCGCTCGGCGCGGTGGCGATCGCCGCCGTCCCGGGGCAGGTGTCGATCCCGTACGCACACGGCCTGCTCAACCAGCCCGGGCAGCGCGCCGGTGTGGTGCTCACGCTCGTGCTCCTGCTGGTCCCCGTGCTGGGATTCCTCGGCCAGTGCGCCCGCATCGGCGCCGTGCACCGCCACCGGCGGATGGCCGCGATGCGGCTCACCGGGGCATCCCCCGCACAGGTGCGGAGGATCGCCGCGGTCGAGTCCGCGTTCCCCTCCCTCCCCGGGTCGGTGGCCGCCTTCGCCGCCTTCGCCGTACTCCTCGCCGTAACGGGACACGCGCCGCATCCCGCGGCCTGGGCGGGCTTCGCGGTGGTCGTCCTCGCCGTTCCGGTGGCCGCGGCCCTGGTCAGCGTCTTCGCCCTGCGCCACGTGGTCGCGTCACCGCTCGACCAGGTGCGCCGCACGGGCCCGGACCGGGGGCGCAGGGCGGTGTTCGGCTTCCTGCTCGCAGGTGTGCTGATCTCCGCGGCGGGGCTGTTCGTTCCTTTCTCCACCGGCGTCCGCTCCGCAGCGTTCCCGGCGCTGGTCCTGGCTCTGGTGTTCCTCACCGGGGCGGGCGCGATCTGGGTGGCCGGGGCGTCGGCGGCGTTCCTGGGCCGGCGGCTCACCCCCCGCGCGCAGCACCCCGCGGTGCTCATTGCCGCAGGCCGCCTTGCGCACGACCCCTGGGCGGCTGCGCGCACCCATGCCGCGCTGCTGCTGGTCACCGTCGTCGGGGTGGGCTTCGTGGGCGTGCGGGCGGTCCTGCTCGCGGACCTGCACGAGAGCGACAACGCGGCGGGAGACCTGGCGTTCTACACCACCGGCATCGACCTCGCCGGATCCGCCGTCCTGGTCGCCCTGGCGATCAGCCTCTGCGGACTGGCTGTGGGCACCGCAGAGTCGCTGGCCACCCGCCGCAGGGGCCTGGCCGTCCAGGCCGCGGCCGGGGTGCCGCGCACGGTCCTGGCCAGGGCCGCGCTCCTGGAGACCGCGCTCCCTCTGGCACCGGCGCTCCTGCTCGCGGGCGTCGGAGGCACGGCGCTGTACCTGGCCTACGCCGGCCTCGTGGGCGCCGGCTCGGTACCGCTGCTCCCGCTCCTTGTCCCCGTCGCGGTCTACGCGGCCTGCCTGCTGGCCGCGGCGACATCGCTGCCGCTCCTTCGACGCGTGACGCACCCGGCGGAGCTGCGGTTCACCTAGGAGTGCTTCGTCCGCGTCCGCGGCCACCTCCGCGGCACGCCGGAGGCCGGGGAAGGTGCCTTCCCCGGCCCGCAGGGTGCTGCCGGTCAGGCGACGGGCCGGGCCGCCTTCTCCGCCCCCGGGCGCTCGAACTGGGTGCGGTACAGCTCCGCGTACCGGCCCTCGGCCGCCAGCAGCTCGTCGTGCGTGCCCCGTTCGGCGACCCGGCCCTCCTCGATGACCAGGATCAGGTCGGCGGCCCGCACCGTGGAGAGCCGGTGGGCGATCACCAGGGCGGTGCGGCCTTCCAGGGCCTCGGCCAGTGCCTCCTGAACCGCCGCCTCCGACGTCGAGTCCAGGTGTGCGGTCGCCTCGTCGAGGATGACGACGCGCTGACCGGCCAGCAGGAGCCGGGCGATCGTCAGCCGCTGGCGTTCGCCGCCTGAGAGCCGGTAGCCGCGCTCACCGACGACGGTGTCGAGGCCGTCGGGCAGCGAGGCGACGAGCCCGTCGAGGCGGGAGCGGCGCAGCGCGTCCCAGATGTCGTCCTCCGTGGCCTCCGGCCGGGCCAGGAGCAGATTGGCGCGCACCGACTCGTGGAACAGGTGCCCGTCCTGGGTGACCATGCCGAGGGTCTCGCGGATCGAGTCGGCCGTCAGATCACGTACGTCGACGCCGTTCAGCCGTACGGAGCCCGCATCGGCGTCGTACAGCCGGGGAAGCAGCTGCGCGATCGTCGACTTGCCCGCACCGGACGAACCGACGAGCGCGACCATCCGCCCCGGCCGGGCGGTGAAGGAGACGTCGTGCAGGACCTGCGTGCCGCCCCGCGAGTCGAGGGTGGCGACCTCCTCCAGCGAGGCGAGGGAGACTTTGTCGGCGGACGGATAGCCGAAGGACACACCGTCGAACTCCACGGACACCGGCCCGTCCGGCACCCGGCGGGCATCCGGCTTCTCGGCGATCAGGGGCTTCAGGTCGAGGATCTCGAAGACCCGCTCGAAGCTGACCAGGGCGCTCATCACCTCGACGCGGGCACCGGCCAGTGCTGTCAGCGGGGCGTAGAGGCGGGTGAGCAGCAGGGCGAGGGCGACGACCGCGCCGGGTTCGAGGCTGCCGCGCAGCGCGTAGTAGCCGCCGAGTCCGTAGACCAGCGCGAGGGCCAGGGCTGACACCAGGGTGAGCGCCGTGATGAACGTCGACTGGAGCATGGCCGTACGGACGCCGATGTCGCGGACCCGGCCCGCGCGTGCGGCGAATGCGGCGGACTCGTCGGCCGGACGCCCGAAGAGCTTGATGAGGGTCGCGCCCGGCGCCGAGAAGCGCTCGGTCATCTGCGTGCCCATGGTGGCGTTGTGACCGGCGGCCTCCCGCTGCAGCGCCGCCATCCGGGAACCCATCCGGCGGGCAGGGACGACGAACACCGGCAGCAGGACCAGGGCGAGCAGCGTGATCTGCCAGGAGATGGTGAGCATCACGGCCAGCGTCAGCAGCAGGGTGACGGAATTGGAGACGACACCGGAGAGGGTGCTGCTGAAGGCCCGCTGGGCGCCGATCACGTCATTGTTGAGCCTGCTGACCAGCGCACCGGTCCGGGTCCGGGTGAAGAAGGCGACCGGCATCCGCTGGACGTGATCGAAGACTGCGGTACGCAGATCGAGGATCAGCCCCTCGCCGAGGGTGGCGGACAGCCACCGGGTGAGGAGACCGAGCCCGGCCTCGGACACGGCGATCAGGGCGATGAGCAGGGCGAGCCGCGTGACGGTACCGGTGTCCCGGCCCTGCACGATCGCGTCGACGACCTGTCCGGCGAGAACGGGTGTGGCCACCGCGAGCAGCGCGGTGGCCACACTGAGAAGCAGGAAGCGCTGGATCCGCCCCCGGTGCGGCCGGGCGAACGCCGCGATGCGGCGCAGGGTGGCCCGGGAGAAGGGCCTGCGGTCCTGTTGCGCGTTCATCGCGCTGTGCAGCGATGTCCACGCTGTGACTTCCATGTCCATGCGAGTGCCTCCGGAGTCGGGTTCGTACGCATGGAACGCTACGACCTCAAGCAAGCTTGAGGTCAACCTCAGGTGGTTCGGCGCGCCCGCACCGTCGCCAGGACCTCACGGTCCGGCTGCAGCGTCAGCGTCGGTACGGGGTTGATCACGCCCGGATCCACCTCCAGCTCGAAACGGCGCGCCAGGACGGCGAGGACCAGGACCGCCTCGACCATCGCGAAGCGCGTACCGAGGCAGACCCGGGGGCCGCCGCCGAACGGATACCAGGCGTACTCCGGGATCTCGTCACCGTGCTCCGGGTCCCAGCGCTCCGGACGGAACTCCTCCGGCTGCGGGAACCACCGCTCGTCCCGGTGCGTGGCCCACTGACTGCTCCACACCCGCGTGCCCACCGGCATCGGTACGCCACCGATCCGAGCCCCTTCCTTGGCGACCCCGGTCACCAGCCAGATCGTCGGGTACAGCCGCAGGGTCTCCTTCACCACCGCCTGGGCGTAGGTCAGTTGCGCGTAGTCGTCGATACCGGGCTCCCGGTCGCCCAGGACCCGGTCGAGCTCATCGGTGAGTGCCGCCCGCGCCCCGGGATTGCGGGACAGCAGGTACCAGGCCCACACCAGCGTCGAACTGGTCGTCTCGTGCCCGCCGATGTAGAGGGTGACCGTCTCGTCGCGTATCTCCTGGTCGGTGAGGTGCGCGCCGCTCTCGTCCACCGCGGAGAGCAGCCGGCTCAGCAGGTCGGGGCGCTCCCCGTCCCCGTCGCGATGGCGGGCCACCACCCGGCCGACCTCGGCGTCGATCACCGCGGCGGCCTTCTTGATCCTGGCCCGGCCGGGCGTCGGCACCCAGTCGGGCAGGATCGCTCCGAGGCCGCTGAACTCCTTGCCGATCTCCTGCTGTGCGATGTCCATCGCCCGGCCCATCGACTCCGCGTCCGCGGGGGTGTCCACCCCGAAGATCGTGCGGACCGCGATCTTCTGTGTCAGCGCCGCCATCTCCCGTTTGATGTCGATGCGTTCACCCCCCGACCAGGTGTCCGCGAGGTCCACCGTGCAACTCGTCATCGTCGACGCGTACGACTTCACCTGCTTGGGCCGCACGGACGGCTGCACCAGCGACCGCTTGCGCCGCCAGTCCGGACCGCGTGCGACCACCACGCCGTTGCCCATCACCGTGCGGAACGCGATACCCAGCAGCGGCTGGTCGAAGGTGCGTTCCGTCTCGGTGAGCAGCTCGCCTATGCACTCGGGGTCGGAGATGAACACGCAGTTGTTGCGACCGAAGCGCCAGCTCACCATGAATCCGTACCCGCGCAGACGCTCGAAGAAGGCGAGCGGGTCCTTTCCGAACTGAGGCAGACTTCCCAGGAAGGGCAGCCCCTTCGGACCCGGTACGAGCGAATGACCGCGCGGCTCGGCATCGACAGCCGCACCGGTTTCCGTGGACATGAGGGACTCCCGTCATCTGCCTTATGGAGTACGTGAGTTGTCGAGGGTAACGCCAGCCTGACAGGTGTTCGAACGTGATGGTCCTATGCCGGCCGCTTCGGCTGGAGCCCCGCGTACACCCCGCTCCCGCGCACCAGCTCCTCGTGCGTACCCACCTCGACTATGCGCCCCCGCTCCATCGCCACGATGCGGTCCGCCGCCTGGATCGTGGAGAGCCGGTGCGCCACCACGAACACCGTGCGGCCGTGCACCAGCCGGGCCAGGGCCTCCTGGACCAGCGCCTCCGACCGGGTGTCCAGGGCGGACGTCGCCTCGTCCAGAATCAGTACCCGAGGATCGCGGATCAGGGCCCGGGCGATGGCGAGGCGCTGCTTCTGCCCGCCCGAGAGCCGTGCCCCGCGCTCGCCCACGACCGTGTGGATGCCGTCGGGCAGCGCCTCGACGAACTCCAGTGCGTTGGCGTCCGCCAGTGCGCGGCGGACCGCCCTCTCGTCCGTATCGCCCATGCCGTAGGTGACGTTGTCCCGGATGGTGCCCTCGAACAGGATCGACTCCTGGGGGACCACGGACAGGAACTGCCGGTAGCTGCGCAGATCGAGCGTCGCCATGTCCGTGCCGTCGAGAAGGATCCGCCCCGACGTCGGCCGGATGAAGCCGATGAGGAGGTTCAGCACGGTCGACTTGCCCGCGCCCGACGCTCCCACCAGCGCCACCGTCTCACCCGGGCGGGCGGACAGGGTGAAGTTCTCCACCGCGGTGCCGCCCGCTCCCTCGTAGGCGAATCCGACCTGCTCGAAGTCGATGCGGCCATCGACCCGGTCGACCAGGTCCTTGCCCGCGTTGTTCTCCAGGTCGGGAGCCTGAAGCACCTCGCCGGCCGAACGGACCGACTCCAGGCCCTTGCTGATGACCGGGGCCAGGCTCAGCAGCGTCGTCATCGATCCGGTGAGGGTGGTGAAGAAGGCGCTCAGCATGACGACATCGCCCGCGGTCATCGGCAGCCAGCCGTGGTAGGCGACGAGGGCCGAGCCCGCGAGGCAGGCCACACCCAGCGCGTTCAGGAGGATCCAGGCGAGTGCACCGAAGCGGCCGTTGAGCAGATCGAGGCGCAGACCCGCGAGCAGCACCTGACGCAACGAGCCGTCGACACGGCCCAGCGCCGCGTGCTCCAGACCGTGGGCCCGGGTGATGGGGATCAGGCTCGTCATCTCGCTGACCCGGGCGGACAGCTGCTCGACCTCCTGCCGGAACGATTCGTTGTGACTGCGCAGCCTGGAGCGCAGTTTCATGACCAGGAGGGCCGCGAGCGGGACGACCACCAGGAACACCGGAAGGAAGGACGGGACCCGTACGGCGATGACGACGAGACCACCGATCAGCGTGACGATGCCGGCCAGTCCCATGTCGGCGGACTGCTGGACCATCTGCTCGACGGTCTCCACATCCCGCACCACCTTGGCCTGCAGGACCCCGGCGCTCGTCCTGGAGTGGTAGCCGATGGACAACTGCTGCATCCGTCGGCAGAGCGCGTCGCGCAGCGAGGTGCCCATGCGCCGCACGCTGCCGTTCAGGCAGCGCACATACAGCAGGTGCAGCGGGTAGTTGAGCACGAGCACGAAGAGCAGGGCGCCCGCGTTCGCCCACAGCTCCCGCTCCGGGCGGTGCTGGACGACGACATCGATGATGTTCGCGGTGATCAGCGGAAGCAGCCAGATGGGGCTGTGTTTGACGATGAAGGCGGCCACACCGAGAGCGAGCCGGCGCCGGTCGGGGCGCAGGAGATAACCGAGGGTACGAATGGGGTGTTCGCCCCGGTACCGGTGGTCGAGGGCGGAGAGCTGCCGTGGGAGGGAAAGCGGTTGCTGCATGCGATCAGCCAAACCCGATCCGGCCGGCCGTGCAAGACCGCTCTGTCGACTGCACCGTCCCCGCCTCGTTGGTCACGGAGTAACAGGCCGCGATCAAGAGAGCAAGTGATGGATGTGCGCGATGAGTTGATGGAGGGCCGACGGGCCATCCCTCGCCTCGGACCGGTCGTCGAGGTGAACCGGGCACATCCGGCGTACGCAATGCTCGACCCGGCGGGAGCCGAGGTCGAGCCGGTGACGGCGTTTCTGCGGGACCCGGCGCTCGGAGATTCCGGTCGGCTGACCTGCCGAAGCCACGGCTACGGACTGCTGCGGTGGTTCCGCCTGCTGTGGCTGCTGGGCGCCGGGTGGGAGCAGGCGAAGGAGTCGGAGGTCGCGGTGCCGACGGGTTGGCTGCGCTCGGCGGCCAACCCGCAGCGCCAGCGGCACCGGGCCGAAGCTCCGGTGGCCGGGACGGTCAATCTCCGTACGGGCAAGGCATCTTTGCGCGCCGGGTACGCGCCGTGCACGATCGGCCCCTGCTGATCCCATGCCCTCGACTCCGCCGGCCCTTGTTGCGGACAGCGTCCGCAACAAGGACACCCAGGGCAGAGCCCAGACTGCATGGGCTGCTCAAGATAATGGTCGTCTGTGAGAACCGGCTGTTACAGCAGGCAGTTGCTCGCGAAGACGAACGCCGGGCGGTGCTCAGGAGATCGGCCAGTTGCGTAGGGCGGCGTTGGCCATCTCCTGGAGTTCATCGCGGCCGACACCGCTCGCGGCCTGCACGGCGATGCCGAATGCCAAGGTGGTGATGTAGCGGGCCAGTAGCCCCGGATCGGTTTCCGGAGGCAGTTCGCCTTCGTCGATGGCTCGCTGGAACCGCTCCCGGACGCAGGAGCAGCCGTTGTTGCGCCAGGCGGCGAGAAGGTCACGGACTCCACGCCCGGAGTCGCTGGCGGTGAGGGCGCCCTGGACGCCCAGGCACCCGTGGGGGTGGGCCGGGCGGGTGGTGGTTCGGACGGTGCCCGTCAGGATCGCGGTGGCGACGCCGAGGGCGGTCGGCTCCTCCAGGGCCCGGGTCAGGTATGCGCCCGGGCCTTCGGTGTAGCGCTCCAGGGCCTTGCGGAACAGCTCCTCCTTGTTGCCGAAGGCCGCGTACATGCTGGTGGTGGAGATGCCCATCGCGTCGGTCAGGTTGGCCAGGCTGGCGCCCTCGTAGCCGTGCTCCCAGAAGACCAGCATGGCGCGCTCCAGAGCTTCGTCGGCGTCGAATCCTCGCGGTCGTCCGATCGGGCCGTTCTTCTTGGTCTCCACATCCGCAGTCTACCTCTTCTGTATCGATCGCTGCGGAAGTGCTACCGTTCAACTTCCGCATCGATCGATGCGGAAGTTGAAGGAGGCTATTCACGTGGGACTGCTTGAGGGGAAGACCGCTCTCGTCACCGGAGGCGGCACCGGAATCGGCCTGGCCAGTGCCGTACGACTGGCGGCCGAGGGGGCACACGTGTTCATCACCGGTCGGCGCACGACCGAACTCGACGCGGCCGTCGAAGTGATCGGTCCAGCGGCTACCGCGGTGATCGGCGACATCTCGAACCTGGCTGACCTGGACCGCCTCTACGAGACGATCCGCAGCCGGGGACGGGGCCTGGACGTACTGTTCGCGAATGCCTCCGTCGCCGCGTTCGAGACGCTTGAGCAGGTCACCGAACAGCACTTCGACGCCCTCTTCGGTATCAACGTCCGGGGCACGCTGTTCACCGTTCAGAAGGCTCTGCCACTGCTCAACGACGGCGCCTCGGTCATCTTGAACGGCTCTACCAACGTGGATGTCGGCGCGGAGGCGTTCGGCGTGTACGCGGCGACCAAGGCCGCCACCCGATCGTTCTCCCGGACCTGGGCCAACGAACTCAAGGGACGCGGCATCCGGGTCAACACCATCACGCCCGGCCCGACCGATACCCCTGGTCTGTCGGGGCTCGCTCCCGACCCGGAGCAGGCCGCCGGCCTCAAGCGGCAACTGGCTACGCAGGTGCCGCTGGGCCGGCTCGGGCGCCCGGAGGAGATCGCCGCCGCCGTGACCTTCCTCGCTTCCGAGCAGAGCAGCTTCATCACCGGTTCGAGCCTGTACGTCGACGGCGGCCTGAACCAGATCTGACGTGACGGCCGCACATCCGGCAAGAATGGCGGCGCCCGGCCGGCCCTGCCGCAGCGGCGCGAAGGTGACGCAGTGCACCAGCGGTTCCCTACCGCCGGCACCGCACACGGGCCCGCAGGAGACGCCGAGGGAAAGTCCGACCAGCGAGCGGCAAGTCCGTGCGCCGAGCAGGTCTGGACGATCAGGACGGTCACGGTCAGGTCAACCCGTCACCCTGGTCAACGAACGGTTCCGACGTGCACCCAGGTGCGGCGTCCTCGCCCGGCTCCATACGGCTACGGCATGCGAGCAAAGCCACGTCAGCCGGCGGCGCAACAGTCCCACCAGACGCTGAGGTAAAGGACCCATGACAGTAATCGGCATCATCGGCGCAGGCGAGGTCGGCAGCCAGATCGCGCGTGCGGCGATCGCGAACGGCTACGACATCGTTATCGCCAATTCACGAGGACCCGAGACTTTGAAGGACCTCATCGACGAGCTCGGCCCGTCAGCGCGTGCCGCAACCGCTGCCGGCGCTGCTGCTGCCGGTGAGTTCGCAGTCGTGGCGGTCGCCCTCAAGGTGGTCAACGACATGCCTGTGCCGGAGTTGGCCGGCAAGATCGTGCTTGACACGAACAACTACATGGTCTGGCGCGATGGCCATATCCCGGTCATCGACTCGGGTGAGATAACCGTTCACGGGCTGCGCCAGAAGCACCTTCCGCGATCCAAGGTCGTCAAGGCTTTCACGCACATCCAAGCTCCCCGCATCACCACCGCGGGTGCGGCGGCGGGCACCCCCGGCCGTCTGGCACTGTCGGCCTCGAGCGACTTTCCCGAAGCCGTGGAACTCGTGACGCGACTGTACGACCAGTTCGGGTTCGACACTGCAGACAACAGCCCACTCAGCGAGTCGTGGCGCAGCGGTCCAGGTCAACCCGCGTGGGTCGCGCACGAGCACCAGACCCGTGCCGAACTGACTGCCAACCTCGCCAGAGCGCGACGGATCGTCTGAGGTGAGTCTGTCCCTGGTTCACACAGAGGCGCGCGGCCCGTGTGGTTGCACGGGCCAAGCCCCCAGCAGGCTTCGACGGGAATGCGGGGACATCCTGCTCGCACGGATCGTGGCCCGGCGCTTGTTCGCTTCTGGCCCGCCGATCCACAGGGCACGTGCACCCGAGCGTCCACCCAAGCAGTACGAGAACCGGAAATGTCCCGTCGCATTGCATCCGGCGGATGATGGGCGCCTGACCTGCTGGGTGCCAGGTCATTTGAGAAGATGGCCCTCCAATTCCTCGAACTACCTGGCACCTGCGGAAGTCACGTTCGCGATGGCGGCAGAAGCGCGGACGGCGGGGCTCCTGGGTCCGCGCGAGGTGTGACGGTTGGCAGCGGTGAGGCGAGGAACGGTTCCAGAAGGCTGAGCAGCTTCTCGGGGCGGTGCAGCGGGATGATGTGGCCGCAATCGTCGATGGTGTGGCCGACGAGGTGGTCGGCGAGCGGCCGCAGTTGCTGTTCGAGGGCTCTGCCCACCGGGCGGGCTCCGATGGCCATGGTGGGTACGGTCAACCGGCCGGTACCGGCGGCTTCCTGGATCTGTTCGGCGCTCGCGGGCATTGCCCGGTAGTACGAGAAGGCGCAGCGCAGGGCCTCAGCCCCGGTGTACGCGTGGACGAAGGCGTCGCGGACGGCGGGATCCACGCCCTTTCCCAGAGAGCCCGTGCGCAGGAACCAGTCGACGTACTGGGCTTCGTGCCCGGTGAGTACGGTTTCCGCGAGTCCGGGTACCGCGTGGAAGCCGAACCACCACGGTGCTCCATGGGTGAGGAATTCCTCGGCGCCCGGCAGTCTTCCCAGAAGTGACTCCATGACCACGAGTTGGCGGACGAGGTCGGGACGTCGCATGGCAAGAAGAAAGGCCGGTGGGGTTCCGGCGTCGATGCCCACCACAGCCGCCGAACTCTCCCCGAGAGCGTCGAGGAGGGCTTCGGCGTCGGCCGCGAGCGTTCCGGCGTCGTAGCCGTCCATGGCGTGCGTACTCGCGCCTGTTCCCCGCAGGTCCGGTGCGATCACCCGGTATTGCCCGGCGAGGCCGTCCATGACATGGGTCCACAGTTGCCAGGTGTGCGGGAAGCCGTGCAGCAGCAGCACGGCCGGCCCCTCGCCGGACAGAGCCACGTTGAGGTCGACGCCGTTGGCCGTCACCCGCCGTATTTCGACGCCGGACGGGTGACGGCCAGGTATGCGGCGCGGTTCGGCAGGCACAGCGATCCTCCTGTGGTGGTTACGAATAGTGACAACACAACGATAGGTAACTACGGTGAGGGGGCCAAGACCGCACTTCTGCCACAGGTGGTGAGCTTCAGGTGACCTCCTCGACGCGGCGCCCCCCTCCCGGGAATCGTGGAGATCTGTTCGATCCGGGATGTCCGACCCGACGTCTGCTTGACCGGATCGGCACGAAGTGGACGTCCATGGCCATCAAAGTGCTGGCGGAGGCGTCCCCGGAGGAGGTGCGCTTCGCCGAACTCCAGCGCAGGATGGCCGGCGTCTCGCAGAAGATGCTGTCGGTCACCCTTCAAGGGCTGGCCCGTGACGGCCTGGTCAGCCGTCGGGTGGAAGCGTCGGTGCCACCACGCGTGCACTACGGGCTCACCCCACTCGGCCTGACACTGGAAGAACCACTGGCCAGGCTTCGCGAGTGGGCCGAGGAGCACATGGCCGAGGTCGACCGCGCAAACCAGCGCAGCCAGGAACACACAGCCGACGGCTGATCCCACCCGCAAGCCGGCAGGCAGAGCACCTCGGACGCGGGGAAGAACTCCGCTTCACGCCGGGCCGCGCTGGAGCGGGCCACCACCGCCGAGGCGGGCTCGCGCCGGGCGAACCTCGGGCCCACCGGGGCCCGGTGGCACGACAAGCTGATGGGCCGGCCGGGCGTTCCGCAGGCGTTTCAGTCCCTGGGCCGCGAGCACCACATCACCGTGACGGTCGGCATGAGCACCATCGAGTTGCGGGTCGGCATGAGCACCATCGAGTTGCGGTGGGGCGGCGGAACGCCCTGATCGGCCCGGACGGCACCCCGGCCGCCGTGGTGTCCCCGACTGGAACTGGTCGGTGGTGTTTACGGCCGTCACTTCCTGTCCCCGGCCCGGGGTGCGGGGCATGACGAACGCATCGTGCCCGGTGATCCCCGACTCGTGGGCCAGGGCGTACGACTGAAGGCAATACCTCTGCGCGGGGCTTATCCAGAGTTGTCAAGGGTCTGCGCAGCTCACGAACCATGCTGGGTTGTCAGGCATGTGAGGCACGTATTGCTGCGGACCCCCAGATCTTGCCCCTGCA
Source organism: Streptomyces sp. NPDC060035 (assembly GCF_042736635.1). Taxonomy (NCBI): domain Bacteria; kingdom Bacillati; phylum Actinomycetota; class Actinomycetes; order Kitasatosporales; family Streptomycetaceae; genus Streptomyces; species Streptomyces sp. NPDC060035. Next base: position 242,572 of record NZ_JBHWVO010000001.1, on the reverse strand, counting down.
AGAGGGACAGCCCTTAGACGTCATAGGACGAGCCCGCCGCGTCGGTTGCACTGAGATCCTCACTTGCCCCCGCAAGGGCGCCCCCCTGACGAATCTTCTTGTGAATTGCGAAGGTACTGGGGTGGTGATGTCCTGGAAGAGGAAGGCATCAAGGAGTGATAACTGCACTCCCGCGGACGAGGTGCATCAGGCTGGATATTTCGCCGGCGACGGAGCTCATCTCGGCGAGATGAGCTGATGAGGGCTCGCGTGTGTGCCAACCGAGCGGTCTGCATTGAGTTCCCGCTCTCACGGGCCCGTGACGAAGCCGTCCAGCCCCAGTCACTGAAGCCTGCGCCTGGTAGCCAGGCCGTACGTGTACGCCCTACGCATGGCAGGAGGGAATCGCGATGCCAGCTCACCCTTTTCTCAACCTCGTGACCGGCATGTCTTTTGAGGAAAAGGAACTGAAACGTTTCGTCACAGACGCACGTACATATCCCGAGAATTACCCGCCTCACGGGAATTCCGCAAGCGCTACCATGCCGCCTGGTGTCCCAGACTTCAAGCGTTCAGGATCGCTGACCGAGATAGCGCGCGCCCACAGCATCTTCTTGAAGGGCCAGGACAAGAACTGGGTTGTCGACGATCTCAACATGCACCGCGGTCCTGGCGGGGTACTGGTTTGGGAGGTTGGACAGCCGATTGAGCAGGCGGGGTTCCACACCTGGCGGTCGGAGAACGTAGCCGTGGGATACGACAGCGCCGAGAAAGTCGTGCGCTTCTGGATGCAAGATGATGAGAAATGGGGCTGGGGACATCGCAATGCCATCCTGTTTGATGACTGGTATACGCCAGACGACGTCCGCGAGGCCGGCTTTGGCTATTCGCAAGGTGGCCCATGGATTCACTACTGGACGCTGGACATGGGCAGGAGGACAGGGCCGTTCTAAATGCGGTCCGGATCGAGAGGTGGCTTGCCGGCGGTGAGGAGCCTCGGCGTCGAGCTGCGGCGGACCATCAGCGGACGGACGCCGTCGCGGCGCAGCCCGGGCCCGGCGAGGAACGTCTCGCCCAATGTCCCACGAACCACCCATGACCACACCGATACGCACCCGTCCGAGTGAAGTGCAGATAGGTTTCGCATCGTGGCGCGCCGGTCGCCGGCCGCCGGGTCTGTCGTGTCCGTACGTTCGAGGAGCGTCGATGTCCCGCACCGCGGTGCCCAGGGTTCTGCTGTACACCCGCACCACGGACTACCGGCACGAATCGATCCCCGACGCCCTCGCAGCGTTCCGGGAACTGGGCGCGGACCACGGATTCGCCGTCGACGCGACGGAGAGCCCGGAGGTGTTCGAGAACGGCCTCGGCGCCTATGAGGCCGTGGTGTTCCTCTCCACCAGCGGCGACGTCCTCACCCCCGAGGGGCGCGAGGGGCTCCGGGCCCACTGCGCGGCGGGAGGCGGCTTCATGGGTGTGCACGCCGCGGCCTGCACCGAGTACGGCTGGCCGTTCTACGGCGAGCTCCTCGGCGCCCGCTTCGCACGGCACCCAGCGCTGCAGCCGGGCACCGTCGTCGTGACGGACAGGGACCACCCGGCGACCCGACACCTCGGTCCGCGCTGGGACTTCACCGACGAGTGGTACGACTTCCGGGCCGCCCCGCGCGGCACCGTACGGGTGCTGGCCTCCGCCGACGAGTCCTCGTACGACGGAGGGGGCATGGGCGCGGACCACCCGCTCGTCTGGACCCATGAGTACGGCGGTGCCCCGGTCTTCTCCGCTCTCGGGCACACGCGCGAGGCGTACCGCGACGCCGCCTTCCGTGCCCATCTCCTCGGCGGACTCCGCCAGGTGATGTCCGGACGCGCCGGAGGGCTGCCGGCCGGGGCGCAGAGCCCGGCCGACAGCCCTCCGGCTGCGGCAGCAAGCGATCAGATGCCCGGCGGGACCCGGGACGGGCGCCCGCCCCCACGGGTCAGGCCGTAGCCGAACACGCCTGCCAGCGCCGCGAGTACGCCGCCGCCCACCGTCCACAGCCAGCGGTCCGTCCACCAGCCGGAGGCCCAGCCGTCCTCCGGCTCACTGCCGAGCGAGACGCGGGGTTTGTCCGTGCCGTCACCGGTGTCGGCCGCCTGTTCGACCGAGGATGCGCCCGGCACCAGCGGCTCGGCGAGCGTGCCGTCCACGTCGTGGGCGCCGCCACTGGAGAGAGAGGTGACCTCGGTCTCGGCGTGGACCGGCAGGCCCAGGTCCTCCTCGGCCACACCGACGACCGTCAGGCGTACGTAGTAGCTGCCGGGCAGCGGGTCGTCCGCCCACGGCTCGGACCAGGCTCGCACCGTACGCAGTACACAGGACAGCTCGACGGTGTCAGCGTCCGGCGCCGCCTTCCTGGTCTGGTGGCCGTACATGCAGGCCTGACGGCGGCGCAGCCCGTCGTACACATCGACCTGCCAGGTCGACGCACCGTGCCGGGCTGCGCTCTCCGGCAGAGTGACCTTCGCCCGCACGGTGGGGCGTTGACCGGCGTCGGCGGGGAACACCCAGTACAGGTAGTCACCGGTGGAGGCGTCCGCGGTGGCGGTCATGTCCTGCTGGATCGCCGTGGCGGTACGGAAGGTGGTGCCCGCCTCGGTCGGTCCGGCCTTGCCGTCCTCTGCGGGGCTCGCGCTCGCCGACGGGTCGTCGGCGACGGCACCGCCCGCCGAGGTGAACAGGGTGACTCCGGCGAGCAGCGCGCCCACACAGCCGCGCTTCATGGTGTTCCTGCGGGTGGTACGCATCAGTTGGTCCTCCATACGGCAACGCGCCAGCGTGAGATCCAGCCGGCCAGCAGGCCGGCGACCAGCCCGGTCAGGACCATGACGCCCAGCAGCCACCAGCCGCGGCCGAGGCCGAACGCGGCCGTGTCGGCGGCGTCGTCGGGTGCGGCCACCACGTCGATGGTCAGCTCGACGGGCATGCCGGGTGTGGTCTTCACGGACGCCGGTGCCGAGAAGGAGTTGCTGAGCTGGAGGCAGACGGTCTCGGCGGCGGGTTCGACGTCGTCGTCCGTGTCGTCCTGTTCGGCCTTCGGGTAGCGCAGGCCGGAAGAGATCACATCCGTACGCCCTGTGCCGGACTCCGCGCCCCGGACGATCTCACGCCCGTGCACGGTCACCGCCCGCAGCAGCACGCCGTAGTCGTTGTTGACGGCACGGTCCGCCGCCACGCTCACCGAGGCACGCAGCTCCTCACCGGGCAGCACGTCCACCCGGTACCAGTGGTGCTTCTCGAACTCCTGACGGTCGGTGTACAGACCAGCCTTCAGCTGGGGGGCCGCGGAGCAGCTGTTCGCGCCCTCGGTGGCCACCGGAGTGACGACGGGCTCGGCGGCCCGGTCCACCAACTGTTTCACACGGCCGGAGAGTTCGTCGGTGTGCTGGACGGCTGTGTAGGTTCCGCCGGTGGCCTCGGCGATGCAGGTCAGCTGCTGCCTGATCTTGGCGTCGGGCACCAGGCCCAGAGTGTCGATGACCAGGTGGATCCCGCGGGCCGCGATGTCGCGCGCGACCTCGCACGGGTCGAGCGGGCCGCAGGTGTCCTCGCCGTCGGTGATCAGGACGATCCGGCGGGTGGAGTCGCCGCCCTCGAGGTCGTCGGCCGCGCCGAGCAGGGCGGGGCCGATCGGGGTCCAGCCGGTCGGCGCCAGTGTGGCGACCGCGGCCTTGGCCTCGGTGCGGTCGAGCGGGCCGACCGGGTAGAGCTGCTTGGTGTCCTTGCAGCCGGTCTTGCGGTCGTCGCCCGGGTAGTCGGCGCCGAGCGTCCTGATGCCGAGCTGTACTTCCTCGGGCACCGCGTCCAGTACGTCGTTGAACGCGTGTTTGGCGGCGGATATCCGGGACTGGCCGTCGATGTCACGGGCGCGCATGGAGCCGCTGACGTCAAGGACCAGTTCGACCTTGGGTGATGCGGGGGAGGAGGGTTCGTCGGCGGCGGCCGGGAGCGCGGTGCCGAGCCCGGCGGCCAGGGTGGCGAGCAACACGCACACCCCGGCCGTCAGCCGTTTTCTTATGATCATCGCCGGATCCTATTGAAGATCCGCAGTCATCCCCAAAAGCAGTCCGCGGGACGCTTGTTCAAGGCTCCGGCTCAGCCGCCGAGCAGCGGCTCCGCTGCGCGTTCCAGCACCGAGCCGACCCGCTCCCACGTCTCCGTATCGCGTTCCACGGGCGGGAGTTGAGTGTCCTCGGCCTTCTCGTTCCAGCGGGTGGCCACCGCGACCGGGTCGCCGCCGCCGACCGCCGACGCGGCGAGAGCCGCGGCGCCGAGCGCGACCAGTTCGCCGCTGCCGGGCACGATCAGGGGCCGCCCGGAGAGGCGACGCACGGTCTCCACCCACGTACGGCCCTGGGCACCGCCGCCGATCAGCCGCAGCGGCCGGCCGGTGACGTCGGGGTCGGCCGGGTCCAGGCCGCATGCGCGCAGCAGTTCGTCGAGCGCGCGCAGCACGGTGAAGGCCGCACCCTCGTAGGCGGCGCCCAGCAGCTGCTGCGGGGTGGTGTCGTGCCGGAGGCCGGTGAGGAGACCGGCCGCGGTGGGCAGATCCGGGGTGCGCTCGCCGTCCAGGTAGGGAAGGAGCACGGCCGCGCCACCCGGCGTCGCGTCGTCGCGGTGCAGACCGAGCAGGGTGGCTACCTTGTCGACGGCGAGGGTGCAGTTGAGCGTGCAGGCCAGCGGGAGGTACGTCCCGTCCGCCGCTGCGAACCCGGAGAGGGCCGTGGACGCGGGCCGGGACCTGGATGCGGCGAAGACCGTACCGGAGGTGCCGAGGCTGAGGACGGGGTGGTCCAGGAGGCCGGCGCCGCCGAGGCCGAGGCCGACGGCGGCGCTCATGTTGTCCCCGGTACCGGCTGCGACGGCGATCCCGGCCGGCAGGCCGAGGGCCTCGGCCGCCGCGGGGGTCAGTGAGCCGATCCGGGTCGCACCGGTGGCGGCGACCGGGGGAAGCAGCGAGGCGTCCAGGCCGAGCAGGTCGAGCAGCTCGGGGTCGTAGGCGCCGGTGTCCGTCGAATACCAGCAGGTGCCCGAGGCGTCGCCCGGGTCCGTCGCGGCCGTGCCCGCGAGCCGCTCGGTCAGGAAGTCGTGCGGCAGCCGTACGGCCGCGGCCGCGGAGGCGTTCGCCGGATCGTTCTCGCGCAGCCACTGCCATTTGGACGCGGTCATGGCCGCGACCGGCACGGAGCCGGTGCGGGCGGTCCAGGCCTCGGGTCCGCCGAGTGCGGCGGTGAGGGCGGCGGCCTGCGGGGCGGAGCGGGTGTCGTTCCACAGCATGGCCGGGCGGAGCGGCCGGCCGGCCTCGTCGAGCACGACCAGGCCGTGCTGCTGTCCGGCGACGGCGATACCGGTGACGGCGGACGCGGAGAGCCCGGATTCCTTGAGCCCGGCGGCGACGGCGTCGCACAGGGCCCGCCACCAGACCTCGGGGTCGCTCTCGCGTGCCCCGCCCTCGCCCGTGACCACGTGCGGGGCGCGGCCGACGGCGAGCAGCTCGCCCGTCTCGGCGTCGATGACGGCTGCCTTGGTGGACTGGGTGGAGCTGTCCACGCCGATGACGACGGTACGCGGCGGCATGGGCTACCTCTTCTCGTGCAGGGATTCCGGTCGTACGCAGGGGGCGCGCAGATTTTGGTTGTGCGACAAACAAATTACGTGATCGAAGGCGTCCGGAACAGAGGCGACCCCTGTTTCGTCGTACGAGGGGTTACGTCGGCAGGGTGCCCCGTGCATGATTAGTCATGCGACTGAACAAATTCGTCCGGCCAGGACGGCCGGTGCCGACCCGACGCATGCGAAGGCGGACAGACGATGACGGAACGCTTCACGCCCACCCCGGCGGACAAGTTCAGCTTCGGCCTGTGGACCGTGGGCTGGCAGGGCCGCGACCCGTTCGGTGACGCCACCCGGGCCGCGCTCGACCCGGTCGAATCCGTGCAGCGGCTGGCCGGGCTCGGCGCCTACGGTGTGACGTTCCACGACGACGACCTCATCCCGTTCGGCTCCACGGACACGGAGCGCGAGGGCCACGTCAAGCGGTTCCGGCAGGCACTGGACGCCACCGGGCTCATCGTGCCGATGGCGACCACCAACCTCTTCACGCACCCGGTTTTCAAGGACGGCGCGTTCACCGCCAACGACCGCGACGTGCGCCGCTACGCGCTGCGCAAGACCCTGCGCAACATCGACCTGGCCGTCGAGCTGGGTGCCACCACCTACGTCGCCTGGGGTGGCCGCGAGGGTGCCGAGTCCGGCGCGGCCAAGGACGTGCGGGTGGCACTGGACCGCATGAAGGAGGCCTTCGACCTCCTGGGCGACTACGTCACCGAGCAGGGCTACGACCTCCGCTTCGCGATCGAGCCGAAGCCGAACGAGCCCCGCGGCGACATCCTGCTCCCGACCATCGGACACGCCCTGGCCTTCATCGAGCGCCTGGAGCGCCCCGAGCTGGTCGGCGTCAACCCGGAGACCGGCCACGAGCAGATGGCCGGCCTGAACTTCCCGCACGGCATCGCCCAGGCACTGTGGGCGGGCAAGCTCTTCCACATCGATCTCAACGGCCAGTCCGGCATCAAGTACGACCAGGACCTCCGCTTCGGCGCCGGCGACCTCCGCCAGGCGTTCTGGCTCGTCGACCTGCTGGAGAGCGGCTACGAAGGTCCCCGGCACTTCGACTTCAAGCCGCCGCGTACCGAGGACTACGACGGTGTCTGGGCCTCCGCCGCGGGCTGCATGCGCAACTACCTGATCCTCAAGGAGCGTGCCGCGGCCTTCCGCGCCGACCCGGCCGTGCAGGAGGCCCTGACCGCCTCCCGCCTGGACGAGCTGGCACAGCCCACCGCCGCCGACGGCGTCGCGGGTCTGCTCGCCGACCGCTCGGCGTACGAGGAGTTCGATGTCACCGCCGCGGCCGAGCGAGGCATGGCGTTCGAGGCCCTGGACCAGCTCGCGATGGACCACCTGCTGGGCGTGCGCTGACGGTTGGGTACGGGGGCGGCCGGGTCAGCCAGTACGGGTGCGGGTCAGTCTGTAGCGGGCAGGCTCCGCCCGTCCCCGTACAGGCGATCAGGCCTCCACCGGAGCGGGCCGTGCGTACGCCACGGGATCCGCCAGCACGTCCTGCACCACCAGCGCCGCCGCACCCCGTGCCGCGTCACCCGCAACGGAGGACGCACGCAGCCGGCCGCTGCCCCGCGACCAGAGGCCGGACACCACGCGGCCCGTCAGCTCCTCGTCGGCCGGCGGCGAGAGCCACGGCATCAGGCCCCGGTAGATTCCGCCGAGCACCACCGCGTCCGGGTCGAACAGATTCACCGCGCCGGACAGTACGCGCCCCAGCATCAGGCCCGCCTCGGCGACAGCGCCGAGCGCTCGGGCTTCGCCGGCCTGGGCACGCCGTTCGAGCTCCATCACCCCGGCGGCCCCGCCGCCGGCCTCCTCGATCCCGGCCGACCGGAGCAGCGCCGTCTGGCCCGCGTACTGCTCGAGGCAGCCGCGCGAGCCGCACCGGCACTGGGGACCTGCCGGGTCCACGACCACGTGCCCGATCTCCCCGGCGAAGCCATGAGCACCGCGCAGCAGTTCGCCGTCGAGCACCAGGGCACCACCGACACCGATCTCGCCCGTCAGATACAGAAAGCTGCGGACCGTGCCGAGCCCGCCGAACCACAGCTCCGCCAGCGCCGCCAGATTCGCCTCGTTCTCCGAGCGCACCGGCAGCCCGGGCGCACCGGGGCGCAGCCCGCTCAGGGCGTCGGCGAACAGTTGCCCGGCCGCGACCCGGTTCCAGCCCAGGTTGGGCGCCTGGCGGACCGAACCGCCCGAGACGAGACCCGGCAGCGCGAGTGTCGCCCCGACCGGGTACAGGTCCTGCTCCCGCGCCGAGTCCAGGGTGCGCGCGGCGATCGCGGCAGCCCGCGCCAGCACCTCGCCGGGTGGGGCGCCGCGGTTGTCCAGGTGCTCGGTCTGCCGGACCCGGCCGGTCCCCGCCAGGTCCACGACGCACACCGACACGTAGTCGATGTTGATCTCCACGCCGAGGCCCGCGGGCCCGGTGCGGGCCACCTTCAGGGCGGTGCCGGGGCGTCCCGCCAGCCCGCTGAACGTCTTGCCGGACTCGGTGACGAAACCGCTGTCCAGCAGCTGCTCGACGAGGGAGGACACCGCGGCCCTGGTGAGCCCGACCCGGGCCGACACCCCGGCCCTGGTCGCCTCGCCGGCCTCGCCCTCGTCCCGAACGGCGCGCAGTACGAGGCTCAGGTTGTGACGCCGCACGGTGTCCTTGTCCGCCTTGGACCCCAGTGGAGTGAGGTAGCTCTTCATATCGTCGACGAGCCTATGCGATGGCGTACGTCCGTACGGACCCCAGGAGCGCTCGTCCGGCCGGGGGCGGTTGCCCGCGGTCAGCGTGTGCGCGCGGCACCCTGCGGTACGACTCTGAGGTCCGCCTCGATCCGGGCGGCCGTGGCCAGCAGGGGCGGCAGCAGATCGCGCCGGATCGAATCGACCGAGTTCCGGCTCGCGTGCACGGGGATGTTCACCGCCGCGACGACTGTCCCCTCCCGGTCCCGGACGGGAGCCGCCACCGAACGCAGCCCCTCCTCCAGCTCCTGATCGACGATGGCGTGGCCCTGTCTGCGGATCCGGCGCAGTTCGTGGAGCAGCAGCTCGGGCGCGACGACCGTCCGGTCCGTGAACGGTTCGATCTGTGCGCGCCGTACCCGGGGCCCGATCTCGGTCTCCGGCAGATGTGCGACGAGGACCCGGCCGACCGACGTCACCAGGGCGGGGAACCGGGTGCCGACCGTGATGGACGCCGTCATGATGCGGGTCGTCGGCACCCGTACCAGGTACACGATGTCGTCCCCGTCCAGCACGCAGAGAGACGACGACTCGCGGACCTCCGAGACGAGCCTCTCCAGATGGGGCTCGGCCACATGGGGCAAGGAGTAGCTGGATATGTACGCGTAGCCCAGTTCGAGGACGCGCGGGGTGAGCCGGAAGAGCCGCCCGTCGGTGTGCACATATCCGAGGTCGACGAGGGTCAGCAGGAACCGGCGGGCAGTGGCCCGCGTGATGTCGCAGACCCGCGCCACCTCGCTCAGGGTGAGCTCCGGACGGTCCGCGTCGAAGGCGCGGATGACCGCGAGGCCGCGCTCGAAGGACTGCACGAAGTACGGCTCCCGCGCCTGTCCACCCATCGGTCGCCCCTCTGTCGCGAGAGTGCGCACAACTGTGCGCCATGTGCACGGTAGGTGGCGCCCCCAGAGGCGTCAATGGAGCTGATGCCCCCTCAGAAGGCAGTGGAACCAAGGCAGCCGGCTCCGTGCACGGTGGTTGACCCTCTTGGCGGACAGTCCTATGTTCCCACCGGGAACCATTGTTCGGTCCCCGCACGCCACGTCGAGCGCCACCATCACTCCGGGGGCACCATGCGTCGTCTGCTTGTCGGGTTCACCGCCGCACTCCTCGTATCCACGACAGCGGCCTGTGGATCGTCGGACCCGTCCACCCCGTCGAAGGGCGGGACGGCCTCCGTCAAGGTCGGAGTCATCCCCATCGTCGATGTCGCACCCATCTACCTGGGCAAGGAGAAGGGCTTCTACAGCGAGCGAGGCATCGATCTGACTCTGGTGGGTGCCCAGGGCGGCGCGGCGATCGTGCCCGGCGTGGTCAGCGGCCAGTTCCAGTTCGGCTTTTCCAACGTCACTTCGCTGATGATCGCCGCCGACAAAAAGGTCCCGGTGAAGGCCGTCGCCAACGGTGTCGCCTCGACCGGAAAGGACGGCGGGGACTTCGCGGGCATCGTGGTGAAGGGGAACAGCCCGCTGAAGACCGCCAAGGATCTCGAGGGAAAGAAGGTCGCCGTCAACACCCTCAAGAACATCGGTGACACCTCCGTGCGTGAGTCGGTCCGCAAGGCGGGCGGAGATCCCTCGAAGGTCGGATTCGTGGAGCTTCCCTTCGACCAGATGTCCGCCGCGCTCGACGGCGGACAGGTCGACGCCGCCTGGGTCGTCGAACCCGCGCTCGCCACCGTCAAGGGCAAGGGCGGCCGCGTCATCGCATCGAACTTCGTCGACCTCGCGCCGGACCTGACGGTCGCCCTCTACTTCACCGCGCAGCAGTACGCCCAGAAGAACCCGGAGCTGGTGAAGAAGTTCCAGGAAGCGACCCGCGAGTCGCTGGCCTACGCCGACAGCCACCCCGAGGAGGTCCGCAAGGTCCTCACCACCTACACCAGGATCCCCGAGTCGACGCTCCAGGCGATGACCCTGCCCAAGTGGCCGGCCGAGCCGAACCGGGCATCCCTCGAAACCCTCGGCCGGCTCGGCGAGCGGGACGGTCTCTTCTCCGGTACCCCGGACCTGGACGAGCTCCTGCCATGACGACCGACACGTCACCGAAAGACCCTGCGACACGCGGTCGAAGCATCCCGCGGGGTCCGGTCGACGCCGCGCTCGGTCTCGCCGGACTGGCCGGCTTCCTCGCCCTCGTCGAAATCGTCCCGCGTACCGGCCTGGTCTCGCCCGACTACCTGCCGCCCACCAGCCGTATCGCCGGTGCACTCGCGGGCGAACTGGCCGACGCCGCGTTCTGGACGGCGCTCGGCGACACACTCACCGGCTGGTCCGTCGGCCTGCTGATCGCCACGGTGCTGGGCGTCGCCGCCGGAACCGTCATCAGCGGCGTCCCGTATCTGCGCCGCGCCACCGCGTCCACCATCGAATTCCTTCGCCCCATACCCTCGGTGGCCCTGATCCCGCTCGCCGTCCTGCTCTACGGCACGGATCTGCGCTCCACCCTGCTTCTGGTCGTCTACGCGGCCTTCTGGCAGATCCTCGTCCAGGTGCTGTACGGCGCCCAGGACGTCGACCCGGTCGCCGACGAGACAGCCCGCAGTTACGGCCTCTCCGCCCGGGCACGTATCCGCCACGTCGTGTGGCCCACCGCCCTGCCGTACGTCATGACCGGTGTCCGGCTCGCTGCCTCAGTCGCGCTGATCCTCGCCGTCACCGCCGAACTCGTCATCGGATCGCCGGGGCTGGGCGCACGGATAGCCGTCGCGCAGACCTCCCAGGCCGTCCCCGAGATGTACGCCCTGGTGGTGGTCACCGGTCTGCTCGGCCTGATCGTCAACGTCGGCGCGCGCGCCGTCGAGCGCCGCGCGCTCGCCTGGCACCAGTCGGTCCGCGGCGAGGTGGCCGTATGAGGCGCGCCCTCGCCCAGGTGCTGTTCGCCCTCGGGCTGCCGGCCGTCCTGTTCTCCGTCTGGTGGGTGGCCTCCGACGCGAGCACCCAGGTCTACTCGCCGCCGCTGCGCACGATCCTCACCGCCTTCGGTGACGTCTGGACCGGGGACAGGATCACCGACGACGTCCTGCCCAGCATCCTGCGGCTGCTCGCCGGATTCAGCGTCGCGGCCGTCGTCGGAGTGGCCGCCGGGGTCGTCATCGGCTCGTACAGGCGGGTGCGGGCCGCGACCGAACCCGTGCTCGAATTTCTCCGGGCCGTACCCCCACCGGTCCTCGTCCCCGTCATCATGCTGTTCGCCGGGATCGGTGACACGATGAAGATCTTCGTCATCGCGAGCGGCTGCCTCTGGCCCGTCCTGCTCAACACGGTCGAGGGTGTGCGGGCGGTCGACCCCGTCCTGAGCGAGACCGCCCGCGCGTACGGCCTGCGAGGTGGCGTGCGGCTTCGCCATCTGCTGCTGCGGTCCTCAAGTCCTCAGATCTTCACGGGACTTCGGCAGGCGCTCTCCCTCGGGATCATTCTGATGGTGATCAGCGAGATGTTCGCCGCGAGCAACGGTCTCGGCTTCGCCATCGTGCAATTCCAGCGCAGCTTCGCCATCCCCGAGATGTGGAGCGGCATCCTCCTGCTCGGCCTTCTCGGTTTCCTGCTCTCCGTGCTCTTCCACCTCGTCGAGCGCCGCGCGCTCGCCTGGTACCACGGTCTGCGCGCGTCCCGGAGGCAACCGTGAACGACTTGGTGAACGACCCCGTCGTGAAGGGACCGCAGCACATGCTCGATGTACGGGGTCTGCACAAGGTCTACGAGGGGCAGGGCCGCCGCGTCGAAGCGGTACGCGATCTGACCTTCACCCTCGCCCCCGGCGAACTGGCCTGCCTGGTCGGCCCGTCCGGCTGCGGCAAGACGACCCTGCTCAAGTGCGTCGGCGGGCTGCTCGCGCCGACGTCCGGTGAGATCCGTCTGAACGGCGAACGCGTCACAGGGCCGCCGCCCGGGATGGCCGTGGTCTTCCAGGAGTACGGGCGCAGCCTGTTCCCGTGGATGCGGGTACGGGACAACGTCGGCCTTCCGCTGCGGCAGAAGAGATCGCTGGACAGAGCGCGGCGACATGAGCTCGTCGAGCGTTCCCTCGCCGCCGTCGGTCTCGCGGACGCGGGCGGCGCCTATCCCTGGCAGCTCTCCGGCGGTATGCAACAGCGCGTGGCGATCGCGCGGGCGATCGCCTACGAGCCGGAAGTCCTGCTGATGGACGAGCCGTTCGCCGCCGTGGACGCCCAGACCCGCGCCGATCTGGAGGACCTGGTGCGCGGGCTCTGGCAGGAGCTCGGGGTGACCATCCTCTTCGTCACGCACGACATCGACGAGGCGGTGTACCTGGGGCAGCGGGTACTGGTCCTCTCCGGGGCTCCGACCGTGGTGCGGGAACAGGTGAAGATCGATCTGCCCGACGGGCGCGACCAGTTGACCACCCGGGTGCTGCCCCGCTTCGCAGAGCTGCGCACACATGTCTACGAGCAGATCCAGGCGGCGAAGCGGGGGGAGGAGACCACCTAGGGTTCCCGGCGAACCGTGCGTGGCGGCGACCGGGCGCGACGGCCCTCGCCGCCGCGTCCGCACGCCCGCGATGCCCAGCGGTGCTACATGTCCGCCGCGTCCGTCACCGCACCGAGGTCGACGAACTTGAATCCGGTGGCCTCCCGGCCTTCCTCGCTTCCGGACCCGGAGGTCTCGTGCCCGTCCTGGACCACCAGCAGACCGCGCGGGTAGCGGGCACCCAGCGGCTCGTTCAGCACGGCGGCACCGTCGCACTCCTCACTGCCGTCGAGGCCGGCCGGCACAGCAGTGATCCGGAACCCGCCCTCGTACTCGTTGTGCTCGGAGACCTCGCGGTCGTACAGGGCGAAGGTGTTGTCGCCCTGGCTCGATGCCATGAGGTAGCCGTCGCCGTCCGCCTCCCGGAAGAGGGTCAGCCCCTCCACGTCCGCTGACAGCCGCTTGCCGCCGAAACCGGGGTCGGTGCCGGGCGCGCACTCCTCGGTCCCGGGGTCGTACGTCCCGGGGACGCCGTACTCCCGGACCGTGTCGACCAGTGCCGGGCGTCCGTCGAGACCGGCCGGGATGCGCCAGATCCCGACGTCCTCCTGGCCGGCGTAGAGCATGCCGTTCTCCGGGTCGATGACCATGCCCTCCACCTGCGGCAGCTCGCCCGGCTCACCGCACGGGGTCCATGACGTGCCGTCAGGGAGCCGGAAGGACGAAGGGAGAGCGAGGGTGCGCACCGTGCGGTAGCCGACCGTGCCCGCTGCCGTCGGCCGCAGCTCCAGCAGTGCGAGTTCGGTGGCGTTGCGCCGGCTGACGACGGCGTACGAACGGCCCGTGCTGCGGTCCTGCCAGGCGGCCAGACCGTACGCGGTGTGCTGCTCGTTGATCTCGGCCCGGTCGGCCGAGAAGACCGGGGCGGCGGCCGGGTCGGTGACGTCGGTGAGCGGCTTCCCGGGGCGCGAGGGGTCGATGCGGTAGATGCGCAGGCGGTCGTTGCCCCGGTCGCTCACCACGGCCACGTCGGTACGGCCGGCCGGGGTGCGCAGCCCGGTGACGAGGTCGACGTTGTTGAACCGGCCCGGTGCGTCGTCCTCGGTCACGGCCGACGGTGCCGGAATCGACTGGACCAAGGCGGCGTCAAGTCCGTAGACCCGGAGCCCGCCCTCCTTGGCGGTGGCGACGACCAGGCTGCGCCCCGGGTCGGCAGGGTTGCGCCAGATCGCCGGGTCGTCGGCGTTGGCGTTGCCGCCTGCCTCGTCGTCGTACAGCGCCGTCGTCTCCGACGTCGCCCCGACGGCCGGCAGCGACCGTGCGTGCGCGGGGGACAGCGGGACGAGAGTGATCAGCGCCGTACCCAGGAGGGCAGCGGTGGTCAGACGCGAGGAGCGGTGCATACGCACGGATGCTTCCTGTCGTAAGAGGGACATGTCCATGACTCGTCAGGAAGTGTCGGGTGACGGAGCGGTGCTCCGGTGTCGGGTCGATGAGCGGGACACGGGCGGGAGGTGAATTCGCGCCCCCGTGCGGCGGCCCGGGTCCGGTGGTGGTGTGCCACCGGACCCGGGCCGCCGCGGCCCCACGGGCTCAGGGCTGCGCGCCCCGGGCCTTCAGCATGTCGGCCATGAGCGTGATCTCCGACTCCTGGGCGCGGGCCATACCCGCTGCCAGGTTCCTGATCTCTTCCGTGCCCGCCGAGCCTGCCGCCGCCTGTGCCATCTCGGCGCCCGCACGGTGGTGGACGGTCATCAGCCGGAGGAACAGCACTTCGGCGTCCCTGCCCCCGGCCGCGCGCAGCCGGTCCATCTCGGCGTCGGTTGCCATGCCGGGCATCAGGGACCCATCGGCCCCGGGAGCGGCCGGGTGCCCCATCCACTCCATGGGCGGCCGGTCCGAGCTCTTGGGCCGGCCCCAGATCTCCAGCCAGCCGAGCATCATGCCGCGCTGATTGGCCTGCGTGTTGATGATGTCGTACGCGAGTCGCCGTACGTCCTCGTCGTCCGTGCGGTCCCGGACGACGAACGCCATCTCCACCGCCTGCTGATGGTGGATCGACATGTCCCGCGCGAATCCCACATCGGCCGATTTCTCCGAGGGGGCGGACGCCCCGGAACCCGACGGGGACCGTCCCGACGGGGACGCCGAGGACGGCCGTACGACCATCAGCAGCACCAGCCCCACGGCCAAAAGGAACACCAGGGCGCCCGCCGCCACCAGCGATCGGGGGGCGCGGACGGGTGAGGTCACTTGGTGATCCCGCCGCTGCAGGCGGCACCCGGCTCAGGGGTCTGCGCACCCTGGACGTACTTGGTGAAGAACTGCGCGACGCGTGCGTCGGTGGCGCTCTTCACCGTGACCTGCTTGCCCCAGGCGCTGAGAATCAGCGGATCCTTCTGATCGGTCACGGGGCTCATCAGGGAGTACGGGGTCTTGGACACGCGCTCGGCGAGCGCCTTGACGTCGGCGTCCTTCGCCTTGTCGTTGTACGTGACCCAGACGGCGCCGTGCTCCAGGGAGTGGACCGCGTTCTCCTTCGGTATCGCCTCGGTGTAGACGTCGGCGTCGCAGTTCATCCACACCGGATTGTGGTCACCGCCGACGGGCGGGTTCATCGGGTAGTCGACAGGCTTCTCGACGTGATTCTGCTTCAGCTTGTCCCAGGACCGCTCACCCGTGACGGGGGAGGTCTTGGCCTGGGCCTCGGCCTCGTCCTGTTCGTCGGCGGCAGACATCAGGTAGCCGCCACCCGCCACGAGCCCGGCGACCACGACGACGGCGGCGGTGATGGTGATGATGCGGCTGCGGCGCTCGCGGGTCCGTTCCTTGCGGCGGGCCTCCTCGAGCTTCGCGCGGCGGGCGGAGGCAGAGCTGTTCTGGTTCTTGGCGGAAGCCATCTCGGATCCTCGGGTTCAGGGGTACGGAACGCATGCGCGGGACACGCGCGATGCGGGGGACGGGGCAGGGGCAGTCACCCTCGGCGCCGTACGCGGCGACCGGGGGACGGCCCTGGCCTCTAGATCCGTTGGACCTGCAGACGGAGATGGTCGACGGCGCCCACACCGTCGTTGGAGGGGCCGCGGATGGCCGCGGCGCCGGTGAGCGGGCCGGCCGGGGGCACGGACGAGGTGCAGGGGAGGGCGGCGGGTGCGCCCGGGCACGGGAGCACGACGGCCGTCGAGTGGTTCGTCGCACCGTGGCAGGAGCTGCCGAGCCCGCGCTCGCCCGGGGCGTCGGCCGTGACGACCGACAGGGTCGCGGCAGGCACCGGGGTGAAGGTCCGGACGGCGGACACGGCAGGTACGTCGGCGCGGGAAGCTGCCGTGACGGACGGCGAGCAACAGAAGAACACGGCCATGAGGACGAGCACCCAGCCCAGCGCGACGGACGGGGTGACCCCGCCCCGTCGCCGGTCCGTCCGCTCAGTCCGCCTGTTCATCGCCGCCATCGTACGGTGTATGAAGTTTCAATGAGTGAGGCCCACAGCTTGGCAGGATAGTGTGCCCCGGTGACGACGCAATCGAACATCCCTGCGGGTTGGCATCCGGATCCCCACGGCGCGCCCCAACTGCTGCGCTACTGGGACGGCTCGCAGTGGACCGAGCACACGCATCCGGCCCAGGGCCAGGCCGCAGGCCAGGCTCCCGCCGCCGGTCAGGCCCCGGTGCAGCCCCAGGCCGCGGTGCCGCAGCAGCAGATGACCCCGCAGCAGCCGGCAGCTCCGCAGCAGCAGATGGCCCCGCAGTCGGTTCCCCAGCACATGGCTCCCCAGCAGGGTGCTCCCGGTGCCGGGTCGCTGTTCAACCAGCAGGTCCTGGTCGTGAACCAGAAGGCCAAGCTGATCGAGGTCACGAACGAGTACCGCGTCTTCGACCAGCAGGGCAACACCGTCGGTTCGGTCGTCCAGGTCGGCCAGAGCGCCTTCCGCAAGGTGCTCAGGTTCGTCTCCAGTATCGACCAGTACCTGACGCACCGGCTGGAGATCCGCGACGCCCACGGTCAGCCGCAGCTGCTGCTGACCCGGCCGGCGAAGTTCATCAAGTCCCGGGTCGTCGTGCAGCGTCCGGACGGACAGCCCGTCGGTGAGATCGTCCAGCAGAACGCCATCGGCAAGATCAACTTTGCCATCATGGTCAACGGCCAGAAGGTCGGCGCGATCAAGGCGGAGAACTGGCGCGCCTGGAACTTCGCCATCGTCGACCACAACGACGCCGAGATCGCCCGGATCACCAAGACCTGGGAAGGCCTCGCGAAGACGATGTTCACCACGGCGGACAACTACGTGCTGCAGATTCACTACCAGCTGCCCGAACCGCTGCTGAGCCTCGTCGTGGCGACGGCCCTGACCGTGGACACCGCACTCAAGCAGGACGCCCGCGGCTTCGGCTGAGCCGCCCGGCAGGGCGGGACCCCGGGCCACCGGACACGTCGGCCGTCGTCGGGACGAGCGGCTCGGAACGCCTCGCACGCGCGCACGTGGCGCGGAGCGAGGCGTTCTGCCGTGTCGCGTCAGGCCCGGACGTCGCCCGGTCCCTCCATTTCCTCCAGTACCCGCTTGGCGACGGCGAACGCCGAATTCGCCGCGGGAACCCCGCAGTAGACCCCGGTCTGCAGGAGCGCCGCGCCGATCTCCTCCGGGCCGAGCCCGTTGCGTACGGCGGCGCGGACGTGCATCGCCAGCTCGTCGTGGTGCCCGTGCGCGACGAGAGCGGTGAGCGTGATCAGGCTGCGCTCGCGCCGGGACAGTGTCGGGTCGGTCCAGATCTCGCCCCAGGCGTAGCGGGTGATGAAGTCCTGGAACCGGGCGGTGAACGGCGTCGTGGCGGCCTGCGCCCGGTCCACATGCGCATCGCCGAGCACCTCGCGCCGCACCGCCGTTCCGCTCCCGCGTTCCGTGGGCGCGAAGTGGGCGCGCAGGGCCTCCCGTACGGCCTGGGGCCGCTCGGCAGGCGCCAGGTGCGAGGCGTGGGGCAGTTCGATGAGCGTTGCGTCCGGAACAGCGTCGGCGATCTCCCGGGCATGCGCAGGCGGGGTCGCCGCGTCCTCGCGGCCCGCGATCACCAGCGTCGGCGCCCGGACCTCCGAGAGCCGGGAGCGCAGATCGTACGAGGCGAGCGCGTCGCAGCACGCCGCGTACGCCGCAGGGTCGGTGCCCAGGAGGTCGTCGAGCAGCCCGGGCGAGGTGAACCCGGGGGTGAACCAGCGGGCCGCGGCGCCCTCCGCGACCGGCCCGATGCCCTCGGCGCGCACGCGAGCAGCCCGCTCATGCCAGGCGCCGGGGTCGCCGAAGCGGGCGGAGGAACAGACCACGGCCAGGCGGTCGATCCGCTCCGGACGGTGCACGGCGAGCCAGAGTCCCACGGCGCCGCCGAGCGAGACCCCGGCGTACGAGAACCGGTCCAGGGACAGCGAGTCGGCGAGGCCGAGGACCAGTTCGGCCAGATCCGCGACGCCCGCCCCGGGGCCGATCAGCCCCGCGGGCGACCTGCCGTGTCCCGGCAGGTCCCACCGTACGACGCGGTGGCCCGCCGAGAGTTCGGGCGCGACCCCGTCCCAGAGTGCGGTGGACGTGCCGAGCGACGGGCCGAGCAGGAGCGGGGGAGCAGAGGAGGGCCCCTCGGCGCGGTGGTGCGGAAGGCGGGCGGGAGTCGTGGTCATCGGCGCTCCAGAGCGCGGTCGGTGAGGGGGCCGGCGGCGCCGGTGTACCGGGCGGGGTCGGTGAGTCCGGCGAGGTCCAGGCCGGCGAACGCGGGCTCGCGGGCAAGGACCTCCGCGAGGGATCTGCCCTCTTTCCGCGCCCGCCCGGCCGCCCCGGCCAGGATCTCCCCGGCGCGGGCCCGGCCCACCCGGCCGGCGGCGACGGCAGCCAGCCGCTCCGAGACGATCAGCCCGCCGGTGACCGGCAGATGAGCCCGCATCGCGGCGGGGAGAACCCTGAGCCCGTCGGTGAGTGCAGCGGCATCGCACGCGGCCCCGCCGACCAGCCGCAGCAGGTCCCTCAACGGCTCCCACTCGGCGTGCCAGGCCCCGGCCGGCCGTTCGTCCTCCGCGGCGAGCGAACCGTAGAGGGTGGCGGCCGGTCCGGGGGCGCGCCGGGCGGCGGCGGCGATCAGGGTGGCGCGGACCGGATTGGCCTTGTGCGGCATCGCGGACGAGCCCCCGCCCAGCCCCTCCGCCACTTCTGCGATCTCCGTACGGGACAGCACGAGAACGTCGGCTGCCGCCTTGCCCAGGGCGCCCGCGGTGAACGCGAGCGCGCCTGCGAGATCGGCGATCGGGGTGCGCAGCGTGTGCCAGGGCAACAGTGGTTCGGCCAGGCCCAGTTCCCGTGCGTACGCGGCGACGAGCGGCAGCCCCGCGTCGCTCCGCCCGTCCGGGGAGAACGCTCCGAAGGCGGCCAGGGTGCCTGCCGCACCGCCGAGTTGGACGGGGAGCGAGTCGCGTACCCTGCACAGCCGGTCCCGCGCATCGAGCACCAGCGACCGCCAGCCCGCCGCCTTGAGGCCGAACGTCGTGGGCACGGCGTGCTGGGTCAGGGTGCGGCCCGGCATGGGCGTGTCGCGGTGGGCGGCGGACAGCTCCTCCAGCGTGTCGGCCGTCCGCCGCAGGTCATCGACGACCAGCGCCAGCGTCCGGGCCGCCACCAGCATCGCGGCTGTGTCGAGGATGTCCTGACTGGTCGCGCCCCGGTGCACGTACGGCTGTACGTCCTTCGCGACCGCCGCCGAGAGATCGGCGACCAGAGGGATCACCGGGTTGCCGCCCGACCGGGCCCGCAGCGCCAGGTCCCGTACGTCGAAGCGGTCCGCGTCGGCGGCCGCGGTCACCGCACGGCCCGCCCCGGCAGGAGCGAGCCCGCAGGCGGACTGGGCCCGGGTGAGCGCCGCCTCGGCATCCAGCATCGCCTGCAGGAAGGCACGGTCACCGGTGGCGGTCTCGGCGGGGGAGCCGGCCCGGCCGGGGGCGAGAAGTCCGGCATCGCTCTCGTACATCAGCTGAACTCCAGAAAGACCGTCTCGCCGTCGCCCTGGAGACGGATGTCGAAGCGGTAGGTGCGCGGGTCCGTGCGTGTCGCGATCAGTGTGGCGCGGCGCTCCGGCTCCAGCGACTCCAGCAACGGGTTCGTGGTCCCCGTACCCCGGCCGAGCAGGTCCGGGAGATAGACACGGGTGTAGAGGTGGTGGAGCAGACCACGGGCAAAGAGAGCGACACAGAGATACGGGACGCCCCCGGGCGCGAGGGTCCGCACAGCCCAGTGCCCGTCGGCGTCGGTCGGCACGCGGCCGAAACCCGTGAAGTCCACGCCGTTGCGCCCGATGACCCGGCCGGTGACCGGATCACGGCGCAGCGACCCGGGGCGCCCGGTACGCGATCCGTCCGGTGCGGGCTGCCACGTCTCGACGATGGCGTCGGGAACGGGGGCCCCACTGCCGTCGCGTACGAGACCGTGCACGGTGACCGTGTCCGGATGGCCGGCCGGGGCGATGTCGCCGCCCCCGGGGAAGGGCAGCGCGTATCCGTAGAAGGGGCCCACGGTCTGGGACGGTGTCGGGGGGTGGGACGTCATCAGGCGCGGCCTTCCTCGGTCCAGGTGGCGCTCGGACCGTCCAGGACGATGTCCCAGCGGTAGCCGAGCGACCACTCGGGTACGGACAGATCGTGGTCGTACGACGCGACGAGCCGTTCGCGGGCGTCGGCGTCCGTGACCGAACGGAGCACCGGGTCGTACGGGAAGAGCGGATCGCCCGGGAAGTACATCTGCGTGATGAGCCGCTGGCTGAACGCCGTACCGAACAGCGAGAAGTGAATGTGCGCGGGGCGCCAGGCGTTGACATGGTTGCGCCAGGGGTAGGCGCCCGGCTTGATCGTCGTGAACGCGTAGCCGCCGTCGTCATCGGTCAGACAGCGTCCGAAGCCGGTGAAGTTCGGGTCGAGCGGGGCCGGGTGCCGGTCGAGCTGGTGGGCGTATCTTCCGGAGGCGTTCGCCTGCCACAGCTCGACGAGCTGCCCGCGCACAGGACGCCCCGCGCGGTCCAGGACCCGGCCCTGGACGGTGATGCGCTCGCCGAGCGGTTCGCCCAGGTGCTGCGCGGTCAGATCGCGGTCCAGCGCGGTCACGTCGGTGACGCCGAAGGCGGGTCCGGACAGCTCGACCGCCTCCGGGTCGCGGACGGGGACCGGCGGACGGTGCGGATGACGGTAGTGGCTGCTGCGGTACGGGGGGTAGTCGCGCGGTGGATGATGTGCTCCCGCCGGGGCGGCTGCCTGGACCCCGGCCACCTCGGAGTCGATCTGTTGCTGACTCAGCCCGTCGGGCAGCGGGTGGGTGGTGTCACGTGCGGTCATGTCACGGCTCCGGGAGAGTTGCGGCTCGGCCGATAACGCTCAGTACACTGATTAAATGCTGATGAGAGTGAAGCTACTCAGGGTGAGTCGGTGTGGTCAAGAGCCTCAGTACACTGCGTATCTACCCTGCGTATCTCAGTGGAAGAGCAGAAGAGAGAGGGCGGTGCCGTGTCCGCGGTCGACCTGAGCAGCCACCCGGGGCATCTGGCCCGGCGACTTCAGCAGGCACACCATCTGCTGTGGAACACCATGGTCTCGGAGGAGATCACCTCTCCCCAGTTCGCCGTGCTCAACACCCTGACGGCCGAGCCCGGGCTCGACCAGCGGACGGTGGGGGAGCGCGTCGGCCTCGACCGGTCGACCGTCGCCGAGGTGATCACCCGGCTGCTTCGCCGGGAGCTGCTGGACAAGGTACGCGACCCGCACGACGGGCGGCGTTCTCTCCTGCGGCTCACCGACCACGGCATCCGTACGCACCAAAAGCTCGCGGTGCGTACGGCGCGGATGAACCAGGTCTTCCTCGGCCCGCTCTCCGCCGGTGAGCAGCAGATGCTCCTCGACCTGATGCGCAGGGTGTCCGACGCGGCCGAGAGCCTGCGCGCGCCGGAGGACGTCCGGGTGGTCGGCCGCTGAGGATGCGTCGTGCCGCTCCCGGGACCGGCCGCCGTGCAGCGGGCTTCAGCCGGGCGGTGACGCGAGTACTCCGAGCTGCGGGTCGGAGCGGACCGTTGTGTTGCTCGACGTACTGGCGGACGATCCACCGCAACCGGTCCCCCAACTCGACGAGGCCTCGGCCGCGGAGCAGCTGTCTGCCTCGGCTCCCCTGCCGGCGGAGTGCGACGACCGGCCCGATGCCGCTCTGACCATCGGATGCAGTGACTCGTCGATGATGCCGGGTGTGAGCCGACCCCTATGGCCGCTCTGCCGGGACGGGCTGAAGCGCGGGCCAGAGGGCGAGCATTCGTTGGCGGATAGCGGTGCTGAGGCCGCTCACACCGCCCAGAGAGATGTCGTCGGCCGTCATCCGGCTGACGACACCGAGCCGATGGGCGAGTCGTTGACGGGCGGTCGCGGTGCCCCACGTCCAATCCCGGTGCGGAATCCGGGCCAGGTGATCAGTGCTTTCGCGGTGTGCCCGCTCAACCAGCGCGTCGCCGCGGAGCAGCCAGCCGACGCACGCGTCAGCGAGCCCCTCTCGGGTTTCGGAGCCGGTCACGGTCCACCACTCCTTGCGGTATGCGCTCTCCGCCCGTTCCAGCAGTGGCTCCGGCGCCGAGGTGACACACCAGCAGGTCGGGAAACCGATGCGCAGGTAGGCGAGCTCCATCAGGCCGCTGCCCAGTGACGCTTGCTCGAAGTCGATGAATCTGATCCCCGCGGCGGTATGGAGATCGTTACCGGGACAGGGGTCCCCGTGGAGAAGGGCATACCCGGATGCCTGGTCGAGCCGGTTCACGAGGTCATCGAGTTCGCCGGACACGCCAGGCGTGACGGGAACCTCCAGAGCCCCGGCCAGCCGCAGGAAGGACTCGATGTCGGCCTGGTTCGGGCCCTGCCACCGGGGAAGTACGCCCATGTCCTCAGGACGTCCGGTGGCATGCAGCCGTGCCAACGCGGCTGCGTAGCCGACGATCCAGTCGCCGGCCGGGCGGCCGTGATCCAGATGCTCCAGCACCAGGACCCGCTCGCCGGGATCGGTTGCCAGCAACGCGGGCACCACGGGAGTTCGGGCTCGGGCGGCGAGCCGCAGGGCGGCCACCTCGCGGGCGTATCGCTCATCGGCATCATGACCGTCGACGATCTGCTTCACCACCACGTCCGTCGCCTCGGCCAACTCGACGCGCCACACGCGCGAGCGAGGGCTGCTGCTCAGCCTGCGAGATCCCCTGGGCGATCCCAGCTCAACCCGCAATCCGTCCCCGAACGGCAGTCGCAACGACATGGGTTCATCCTTCCACGCGGTCGAACGCGCGGGCGGCCACTGCGCACAACCCTCTGCCCGAACTCGACAGGGATTTCCGGCACAGCCTCTTGAAGAGCACTCCTGGGCGCGGTGGCCGTCGGCGACCGGGTCGTTCGGACCTGGGCGGACTGGTAGCGAGCTCAGGACGCCGTGCGTCGGCTCTCGGATCACTCATCCGTTGCTGGGTGCCTGCTGTTCTGCGTCAGAGGTCCGTTCCCTCACCGGCGGGGCGGCGGCGACTTCGGCAGGCCGACGTGGCCGGTGCAGGGCTGTTGCTGCGGACAGCACGGCCGGGGCCGCGGCAAGTGCGAAGCACACAGGCAGGGGGAGGCGGCCCACCAAGAGCCCTGTGGCGGCTGTTGCCCCCGCTGAACCGGCGTTGAAAGCGGTGTTGACCCATGCGCCCGCTTTGGTGCGGGCGGCCGGATTGGCGCACTCGTCGGCGATCAGGTATGCGGTGGTGATAGCCGGGGCAACGAACAGCCCGCCGAGCGCCGCCCACGCGATGAGCACATAGGGATGGGGAGAAAGTCCCGTCGCGGCCAGCGTCAGCCCCAGGGCCGCCGCAAGGAATGCCAGCCGCAGCCTGCTTGAGACGCGCCACGGGACGGCGCCATAGATCAGGCCGCCGATTGCGCTGCCCCCGGACAGCGCGGCCAGGACCCAGGCGACCGCCTCAGGGTCTTTATGTTCGTCAGCGAAGGCGATCACAAGGAGATTGAACGCGCCCAGACACATGCCCACCGTGACTGAGACGGTGATCGCCTGACGCAGCCCGGGGCCGCCGTGCAGCGGCCGTCGACCCAGCGGGGCAGGTTGTACGCCGGAGACGAGTTCCTCGGACGGCGCCAGCCCGGCGGAAGCCTTCTTATGACCAACCTCGCCGCGGACCGCCGGAGATGAGATCAGGGCGAGTGAGCCGGTCAATACGAGTGCGGCGCTCACTGCAAGACCGACCGATGGCGCCGCGATTTGCAGCAGCAGTCCCACCAGCAGCGGTCCTGTGACAAACAGGAGTTCCTCGGCGACCGAGTCCAGGCTGAACGCACGCTGCAGCAGCCGCCGGTCGGGAACCAAGTCGCTCCACAATGTCCGCATCACCGGGCCGAGCGGCGGTGTACATGCGCCGGTGGGCACGGCCAAAACCCCCAGCAGAATGCCTGAGGTGCCTGACCACGAGGTCGCGAAGGCCAGCCCGGTCAGCAGCAGTGCGTAGGCAGCCGCCATGGGGGGCAAAGCTCGGCGCGGCCCGTACCGGTCGACCAGACCGGCACGGGTCGGCGAGAGAAAGACACTGGTCAGCCCGAACAAAGCCGTGACGGTGCCGGCTACGGCATAGGAGTTGGTGGCCTCTTTGATCGCCAGCACCAGCGACAAGGAGACCATTCCGTAGGAAAGTCGGCCCAGCAACGCCGCACCGAACGTGCGGCAGGCGTAGCGGGTGCGCAGCACAGCTGCATACGAAGGGGCGACGGAAGACGAAGACATGATCATGTTCCTCGGAGAGACAGCGCCGATCTGACAGGCGCTCAAACGTGCATGGGCAGCGAGAGCCGCGCCCGATGGGCGCAGTCAGCACGGGCTCCTAGGCACGGAAGAGGAACATGCGGGTCAACGTAGCAGACCTGGTGCCGGCAGGGCCGGTCCCGTCCTCACAGGTGTCGGCGTCGAGGCCCTCGGTCACCGCGCCGACTTGGCCTGGCGGTCGGCCTCGGTGGCCTGGTAGCGGTAGGACTCGGTGCCGGTCTGGATCAGCGTGCAGCGGAAGGTGATCCGGTCGGCGATGGCCGCGCAGAGTCTCGGGTCGGCGAAGATCCTGTCCCATTCCGCGAACGGGGAGTTGGTGGCCACCGCGGTGGCCTTGCATTCCTCGCGCTCGGTGAAAATCTTGAACAGCAGCCTCGCGCATTTCTTGTCCAGGTTCAGATACCCGAACTCGTCCAGACGCAGAAGACCGACCTTGCTGTAGCGGGCGATCACGGACGACAGGCGGCGGGCTGCGTCGGCCTCGGCGAGTTCGTTCACCGGCGCGGAGGTGGTGATGTAGCGGACGCTCATGCCGGCCGCGGCGATCGCCGTACTCACCCCGATCAAGAGGTGTGACTTGCACCGATCAGGGCCAGTGGGCGCCCCTCGCGGACCCAGTATGTGGACTTGGGATCGCCAACCGTCTCGGGCAGCACATTGGGGTTGCGGTCGAAATCCCTTCACCGGCTCCAGCACGCTCTTGCGAGGCGGCGGCTTCTTCCGTCCCGTCGGCACCGGAGACGCCAGCGCCTTCGCCGCCGTGTTCCGCGACACCTTGTACCGCTGAGCCGGCATCCGCCCCGAGACCGCCGGATCCAACCGGCGGTCACGACGGATCCGCTCAAAGATCCACTCACGCGACCTGTACACCCACGGGCTCCTGACACGACCGTGATCAACGCAGCACAGCGTGACCGGCCAAATAGCCCAAGGCCCCCAATACGCCATCCGCGGCATGTCCCGCACCGCCAGCCAGGGTGGCTCCCCACCTCGTTGCCGAAGCAGTAACGCTCGTACTCGATGCCCCACCGGCTCTACTTCACCCTGCCGAAAACACCTCTGCCCGAACTCGATGCCGCGAGCCGACTCGTCCGAGCCTTCGCCGAGATCCTCACCACCCTTGCCCATGAGGTGTCGGTGGGCTGTCGTAGGGTCCGGTTCCATGACGACGACGCTGATGACTTACGCAGGACCAGGGGCGCCTGATGCACTGGTCACGCGCACGGGAGGAACGCCGCTGGGCCCTGCGGGGGCGATATGGCCCCGCTGCGCGACCTGCGGTGGACCGATGCAGTTCCTGGCCCAGATCATCGTGGATCGCCTGGAACGCCCGATCGGCCAGGTCGACCCACACGGCACCCATGTCATGGCGATCTTCATGTGCCAGAACGATCCCGGCATGTGCGACGAGTGGAGCCCCACGGCCGGCGGTAACCGCGCCCTCCTGTTCCCCGCCGACACGCTGCAGGCGATGCCCGCGCCCGAGGCGGACAGCGACGAGGGAGTTCTCCGCCTCGGGGCCGTCAACGCCGTGTCCCTGGTGTCCTTGCCGTCCGCCGACTACTTCGGCGCGCGCGAAGAATGGGGTATCCGCAGCGGAAACAGCCTGAGGGATGTCCTGGGACAGCTCGGCGGCCGGCCCGACTGGCTTCAGGACGATGAGACGCCCTCATGCCCCGACTGCACCCGGCCCATGAACCTGGTCGCACAGTTCGAGGAGGGACCGGATCACGCTACGGCCATGAACTTCGGCGGCTGCGGCACGGCGTTCGCCTTCGCCTGCGGACTCTGCACCCGGGCCGCCTTCCTGTGGCAGTGCTGATCACGGCGAAAGAGCCGTACCCGGCCGACTCGGCCGGACCCCAGCCAGGCCCTCGCTCGCGGACCTCGCGATCAGCACCACCCTTCATGGCATAGCCGGGGCCTGTTTCAGAAGTGGCCTTCCGAGGTGCTAGTGAGCCCTGCGCTCTGCGGCAGCATGCCACCAGCCAGGTGGTGATGTGCCGGTGACCCCGGCGGTGGGCTGGTCGGGATGGAGCCCGAGCCGTCGCAGTGCGCCGGCGGAGACGCGCATGTCGAACCAACCGTGCAGATGGCCGTCAGGGCCGATGACACAGGCCGAATTCCATTGGATCTCGTCCGGGTCGAAGGGCATCCAGTCGATGCCGCGGTCACGCAGTCAAGCGCGGACGGCCGCCATCGGGTGGAGGCGGCCCGGCAGATTCTCGTAGGCCGCGATGCTGATCCAGTCGGCGCTCGGCGTGTTCATGGCGTCCATGATGCCGGGCGGCCGTGCAGCTGTCACAGTCATGAGTTGAATACGGCGATGAGGTCACCCGCCTCGTGGTGGGCAACGGCTCCAGCCCGCCCCGTTGCTCCACCGGGACGGTACGACCGTGGCAGGCCTTTGGGCCTGCGAGCGGAAGTCACGGCGTGTGGATGCCGAACGCCGCCCCCTGCGGATCGCTGAGCACGGCGATCCACCGCCCGCCCGGCAGGCTCATCGGTGGCACGAGCTGGTCGCCGCCCGCGCCCAGGGCGGTGGCGGCTGTCGTCTCGACTTCCGTGACCGCGAAGTAGGGCAGCCAGTGCGGGGGTGTCTCCGGCCCGTCGTCCTTGCCCATCGCCGTCATGCCACCGAAGTCGGCACCGTTCACGCCCCATTGCGTGTAATGCTCCGAGGCGTTGACCGTCCAGCCGAACACGGACGGGTAGAAGGCGAGCGCGCCGGACGGATCGGGAGTACGGAGCTCGGCCCAGCCCAGCGTGCCCGGTTCGCCGAGGCGACCCGCGCCGGCGAACGAGCGGGCCTGCCAGAGTGAGAACACCGCACCCGACGGGTCGGCGGCCACCGCGAATCTGCCGAGGTCGAACACGTCCATCGGCTCGATCAGCAGCGTGCCGCCGGCCGAGCGCACGGCGCCGGCCGTGGCATCCGTGTCCTCGGTCGCGAAGGACACGGTCCACGCGGGCGTCTGGTCCGGCCGGTAGGAGGGGCTGAGCGCGGCGACGGCGTCCTCGCCGAGGCGCGCCACGGTGTACCCGCCCGCTTCGGGGCGCGGGTCCGTCTCGGACCGCCAGCCGAACAGTGCGGCATAGAACGTCTGGGCCGCAGGAACGTCCGACGTGCTCAGTTCCACCCAGCAGGGGCCGCCGGAGACCGGTTCGACGAGCTTCATTCGATTCCTCCAGGGTGAGCGACAGGGCGCGTTCACAGCTGCTGTGCAGCACGCTATGGCCGCACGGTTGAGGGGGCTACCGGAGGATGTTCGTTTACTGGTGTAATACCTGTTAATGTATTTGGGTGAGTGATACCGCCGTGCGACCCCGGAAGCCATCCGTCCGTAGACTGCCGGTGACCGGCACCCTGCGGCTGAACAGCCCGGCGGAGATCTGGTTCAAGCCCGCGCTGAGCGTGGTCGTCGCCTCCGCGGTGCCGAATCTGCTGCTGTACTCCATGGGCCGCCTCGACCTCGTGATGTACACGATGGCCGGCTCGCTCTGTGCGCTGTACGGGCACAACCTGCCGTACGCACGCAGGGCCCACACCGTTGCTCGCGTGATCCTCGGCATGGTCGCCGGCCTCGCCGTCGCGCTGCTCACCGCCTCGGCCACCGACTCGACCGCCGTACTCATCGCCGTCGGCGCGCTGCTCGCGGCCCTGCAGAAGACTTTCTGCGACGCCTCGCGCATCGGGCCGCCCGGCAACCTGATCTTCACCTTCGTCACCTCGGCCGCGCTCTTCGCTCCGCAGGCGACCGGGCAGATTCCCGGGCATCTCGCCCTGGCGCTGGCAGCGGGCGCCTTCTCCTGGCTGGTCACCGTCGGCCCCGCCCTGTGGCGCAGGGAAGGCCCGGAGCGGCGCGCCACCGCCCGTGCACTCGACGCCGCCGCGGCCTACACGGCCGCACCCGGCCCGCGCACCCGTCATGCCGCGGCCACCGCCGTCCATGCCGCCTGGCAGTCGCTGCTCGCCGCAGGGCGCCCCACCCCTGTGCGGCAGGAACTCGAACGCCTCGTGGTCCACGCCGAGCGGACCCTTGCCGAAACCGAGTGGCCCCTTGCCGGAACCACCGCCGACGGCCGCGTCCGCGGCGCCGACCCCGGGCAGCTCAGCGCCTGGGCGGCCGTGACCCGGGCGCGCGGGCCGGTGCCGAGCCCGCCGTGCACTCCCGGAGCAGTCGAACATCTCTTCGGGATCGACGCCGAACGTGCGGGGCAGCGGATCCGACGGGGGCGGCGCGAGGCCCGGCGCGCGCTCCTGCGTGCACTCGCCCCCGGCTCCCCGGTACTGCCGGTCGCCCTCCGTACGCTCATCGGCTGCGCACTCGCCGGCTATGTGTCCTCGGCCCTCGGGGTGGGCCATCCGTACTGGGCCGTCGTCACCGCGGCCTCCGTGTACCAGCCCAACGTGACACTCTCCTGGAGCCGGGCCGTGCAGCGCACCGTCGGAAACCTCGTCGGGGTCGTTGTCTTCGCCGCGGTCGTCCCGGTCGCCCGGATCGGCCCGCTCGCCCTGATCCTGTGCGTCCTGTTCTTCAACTTCGCCGCCGAGGCCCTGATCACCCGGAACTACTGGCTCGGCTCCATCGCCGTCACTCCGATGGCCCTGCTCATCATGGAATTCGCGGACACCCACCCGGCCGGGGGGCTGATCGGCGACCGCGCCCTGGACACACTCGTGGGTGCCGCGGTCGGCCTGCTCGTCGCGATCGCCGTCCCCAACCGCCGTGCCACGGGCCACGTCGAACGGGCCCTCATCACAACCGTGGAGGCGCGCGTCCGCGCCGAGGAACTGATCGCCGACCCGGCCGCCGACGGCCTCGCGCTCGGCCTGGCCCGCAGACGGCTGACCTCGTCCCTCGTCGAGCTGCGCAACGCCGGTGACATCGCGGCCGGGGAGTGGTGGCAGCGCGCCCTGCCCGAGGAGGAGATGCTGGCGGCGGAGCACGCGGGACACCGTACGCTCGCGGCGACAGCACAACGGCGGGGACCGAACATCCCGCCCCCGGCGAACGGAGCGGTGTGACCGACGACATCGTGGCCTCGGTGGTGCGGCAGTGGCATGCCGTCAATCCGGAGCTCGACACCGGACCGATGGAACTCATCGGCCGCATCAACCGCTGTGCCGCCCTCCTCCAGCAGGCGGAGGACGCCCCGTTGCGCGCCGCCGGACTGACCCGCGCCGAATTCGATCTGCTGGGCGCGCTGCGCCGCACCGACCGTGAGCTCACCCCCGGGGACCTGGCCCGTGAGACCTTCTCCTCCGGCGCCGCCGTCACCAAACGGCTCCGCGCCCTGCAGGAGGGCGGCCTGGTCGATCGCCGCGGCGACGCCCGGGACCGCCGGGTCGCCCACGTCCGGCTGACGGGCGAGGGCCGCGAGCTGGTCGACCGGCTGCTGCCCGAACAGCTCGCCTACGAACGCTCCGTGCTCTCCGGCCTCGACGAGCGGACCCGCACCCGGCTCAGCGGTCAGCTCAGCGAGCTGCTGGTGCAGCTGGAGGGCCGCATCGGAGGCTCCCGCCGCTGACCCACGCGCGAGAGCCGCATCGGCGGGACCGGCCGCTGACCGCGCGCGAGCCGGCCAGGGTGCTTCCATGGCGTGAGCCGGTCAGGGTGCTTCCATGGGCGGTGCCACCGACTGTCTCAGCTGCACCGCCCGTTCGGCGAGTGCCACATCGTCGCCGCGGTCGGCGGGTGCGGATGCACTCAGGGCGAGCCGGTCGCGCCGGCCCGATACGGCCAGAGGCACCGCGACGCCGTTCAGGCCCAAAACCGACTCGCCCCGGCTGAAGGCCCTGCCGAGCTCACGGACCTCCGCCAGTTCGGCCAGCAGCACGGTCCGGGAGACGAGGGTGTGCGGGGTGAGCGCGGGCAGCTGCTCCTGCGGGTAGAGGGCGCAGACCTGGTCGACGGTCATCCGGGCGAGCAGCACCTTCCCGGCGGCGGTGGTGTGGGCGGGGTGGGCGCGACCCGTTTCCAGCATCACCCGCACCGGGTGCGGGGACTCGCGTCCGTCGGTGGCGATCACCTGATCCCCGATCAGGGCGGCGCTCTGCACGGTCTCCCCGGTGCGCCGTACGGCTTCGTCGAGCACCGCTGAGAGCTGTGCCCGCACGGCCGTGCCGAAGCCTGCGGGCCGGCCCAGACGGAGCAGTTCGGACCCTGCCTCGTAACCCCGGCCCGAGGGGTCGCGGACCGCGAAGCCGCGGCCCTCCAGTGTGCTGAGCACGCGGTGCGCGGTGGACCTGCCGATGCCCAGGCGCCGGGCGGCTTCGGAGACGGTGAGGCTGTCCTGGGTGAGGAACAGCTGCATCAGCCGGAGGCCGGTGTCCAGAGACTCGATGGTGTAGCCCCGTGCCGGTGCCGACGAGGGGGCTTCCTCCCCGTACATCCGTCCGTCGATCACGAATCTGCTCCTTTCGATCCGATTCGATCGCATGTGCCCTTGTCCCGCTCTGCGGTACCGGGAGATTCGCGTACCTCTCGACTGCTCGACCGAGTGTGCGGTTCACGGGTGTTGCTGAGGCTGTCGGGTGTTCACTCCAGAGGTGGGTCGACTCTCGGATTGTCCCGCACAGCGGGACGCAAGGGTCGGCTTTCAGTCGATTCCTGCATTCCATTACTCCCCGCATACGCTCGACGGCGGTGAGTGCAAAAACTGGTGAGTGTATTACCACCGGAGTGCTCGCGCAGGGGGTTGGGCGAATATGCCGAAGCGCTGTTCTGATCTGGCTAGGCTCACGCTCAGTGAAGTCGAGTTGATATGAATTCGAGCACTTGTTCATAACTGTCCGTACAAGTGCGTGTACCTGCCGAATCAACCGCCAGAGGGTTTAGATGGTTCGTGTTGAATCACCGCCGACAAACAGAGACATCCCCGTTGTCCGCGCCGCGCTGTTGCCCGTACTGCTGATGGCCGGCGCCACCGCTGCCGGTGCGGTGCCGTTGACCGGGGACGCGCGGACGGCAGTCGTCTGGTGCGGTGCGATCGCCACGGGTGTGGTCGCCGTGCTCGCCGTCGCACTCAACCGCCGCCGCCGAGCGATGCGCGTCCAGCGCGCGCAGTACGAACAGCGCATCGCCTTCCTGGAGCACCGCATCGCGGCGTACGACCAGGAGACCGTACGGCTGACCAAGGAGCTTTTGCCCGCCGCGATCCGCCGGCTGCGCGCGAGCAACTCGCCGCAGGAGGTGATGCGCGACGTCGTCGACGCGGACGAGACCTACCGCAACCTCCCCAAGGCGCAACGCGCCCTGGTCCTCCAGGTCCTCGACATCATCGACAACGAAGAGGCGATGCGTGACTCCGCGCAGCGCGCCTTCGTCAGCGTCGCGCGACGTGTCCAGGCGATCGTCCACCGACAGGCCAGTGAGCTGCGGGAGATGGAGGACCACCACGGGCGCAACCCCGAGGTCTTCGACGACCTGCTCCGCATCGACCACGGCACCGCGCTGATCGGACGGCTCGCCGACTCCATCGCGGTGCTCGGCGGCGCCCGCCCCAGCCGCCAGTGGCCCAAGCCCGTACCGCTGTTCAGTGTGCTGCGCGGTGCGATGTCCCGGATCCTCGAGTACCAGCGCGTCGACCTGCACTCGATCGCCAAGGTCGCCATCGTCGGTACGTCCGTCGAGCCGCTCATCCACGCCTGCGCCGAGCTCCTCGACAACGCGACCCGCTACTCGCCGCCCCAGACCCGGGTGCACGTCACCGCGGTCGAGGTGCAGACCGGCATCGCCATCGAGATCGAGGACGGCGGCGTCAGCCTCAGCGAGGAGGCCCGCGCCAGGGCCGAGAGCATGCTGGCCCAGGCCCAGGCCGGCATCAACATGAACGATCTGGGGGAGTCCCCGCGTCTGGGCATGGCCGTCGTCGGCCGGCTCTCGAGGATGTACCAACTCCAGGTCTCCCTGCGGCAGTCCGCGTACGGCGGTGTCCGCGCCGTTCTCATCGTGCCGCGCGACATGATCACCACCGGGCCCGCTCCCGGTATCGCGCACGGTATCGGCGCCACCTCCCGGCCCCAGAGCTCGCTCGACATGTCGCAGCTCCAGCACGTCGTACCGCCGCGCGGCAAGCGCAGGACGCGCCCCGAAGCCACCGGACCCGTCCCGTCGGTCGGCGCACCCCTGTCCGGATCCGCGTCCTCCACACCCGCACCGGGATCCTCGTCCGCGCCCGCCTCGCGTCCCGCCGCCCCGGTGTCCGCGATGGGGGACGACGAAGTCGTGGTGACCGAGTGGACCGAGGGCGGACTTCCCCAGCGCCGCAGCCGCGGTCGCGCCCCGCTCGGCTCGCACAACCTCCCGCAGCAGCACGCGGCTCCGGCCGCCGAGCCCGCCGCCGGAGCGCGCAACGGATCGGGCGGGCAGGGCAGCGGTCGGCCGGGTGGCCAGGAACCGCCGCCCGGACTCTGGCTCGAGGCCTTCACCCAGGCCGTCAACGGGGTGTCTCAGGAACCGAAGACCGACGAAGACTCTGATGATGCGTGGGACAAGGGAGACCTGAAGTGATCCAGCAGCGGGGAAACATGGACTGGATGCTCAAGGAACTGGCCGACGACGTACCGAGCATCCATCAGATCGTGGTGCTCTCCTCGGACGGCCTGCGCATCGCCCGGCACGGCGGCGACCCCGATGTCGCCGACCGCCTCGCGGCGGCCTGCGCCGGACTGCAGAGCCTCGCCGCCGCGGTCGCCACCGAAATCCCCTACAGCGACGGCCTGATGAAGCTTGTCGTCATCGAGGTCACCGGTGGATTCTTCTACCTGATGGCCGCAGGCACCGGTGCGTACCTCGCCGTACTGGCCGGTGAGACGGTCGATGCCGGACTGGTCGGAGCGCGCATGCGCGACATGGTCGTCCGGATCGGAGCCCATCTGACGAGCCCGCCCCGACATGACGGGCAGGCCGGATGAGCGCTCCCCGACGAGAACGCCGAAAGGCCGACCCGGCGCTGAACGACCCGGAGCGGCTGTATGTGATCACCGGTGACACCGATGGTGAGAGGGCGGCGCTCGACCTGGTCACGATGGTCGTCGCGCAGGCCGAACCGTCGCCCACGGTCCAGCCCGAGCAGGCTGCGATCATGCGGCTCTGCAGGGCGCCGTTGTCCGTCGCCGAGATCTCGGCCTATCTGAGCCTGCCCTTCAGCGTGGTCACCTCACTCCTGACAGAACTCCTGGCGACCGAACTGATCGAATCGCGTGCGCCCATCGTCCGCGCCGCACTTCCGGACCGGTCCCTCCTCGAAGCGGTGATGCATGGACTTCAGAAGCTCTGACACGATCACGGGCCCCCGCAGCGAGGACGTCCTTCCCACCACGGCCACGGCCGCGGTGAAGGTCGTCATCGTCGGCGGGTTCGGGGTCGGCAAGACGACCATGGTCGGCTCGGTGAGCGAAATCCGGCCCCTGACGACCGAAGAGACCATGACCCAGGCCGGTGTCGGCGTGGACGACAACGTCGGCGTGGAGAGCAAGACCGCCACGACCGTCGCCATGGACTTCGGCCGGATCAGCCTCAGCGAGGAACTGATCCTCTATCTGTTCGGCACCCCCGGCCAGGAACGCTTCTGGTTCCTGTGGAACGGGCTGTTCGAGGGAGCACTCGGGGCCGTCGTCCTCATCGACACCCGGAGGCTCCAGGTCAGCTTCGATGTGATCGGCCGGCTGGAGGAGCGCGGCGTGCCCTTCGTCGTCGCCGTCAACACCTTCCCCGACGCGCCGCACCACCCGGTCGAGGCGCTGCGCAACGCCCTCGACCTGCCGGACGAGGTCCCGATGATCGACTGCGACGCCCGGCTGCGTGCCTCCAGCCGCGATGTGCTGATGACCCTGATGCGCTATCTGCACAAGCTGGCCGTTCCCCTCGCCTGACGGTGGCAGGCGGCTGCCCCCGGAGCCCGCCCTGCGCGCACCCCGCCCGGCACACCCCTCGCCCGACTTCGGAATCCCTGGAGCGACTGTGACAACCCCCTTCCACCACGAACCCGGAGCGGCCACAGGGCCGGTGCCGCCGCCCGAGTGCCCGGCCCACGGGATGGGCCGAGGTCCGGGCGGACTGCGCCGGTTCTACGGGCCCGAGGCCGAGAACGACCCCGCAGGCCTCTACGACAAGCTGCGTGCCGAACACGGCACGGTGGCACCGGTGCTGCTGCACGGAGACGTACCCGCCTGGCTCGTCCTCGGCCACAGCGAGAATCTCCATATGACCAGGACGCCCTCGCAGTTCTCCCGGGACTCCCGGCGCTGGCGTGCCCTGCAGGACGGCAGTGTCGCCCCGGACCACCCGCTCGCCCCGATCTTCACCTGGCAGCCGGTCTGCGTCTTCGCCGACGGTGATGCCCATGAGCGGCTGCGGGGCGCGGTCACGGACAGCATGGCGCGGATCGACACCCGTGGCGTCCGCCGTCACGTCAACCGCTTCAGCAACCGTCTCGTCAACGACTTCTGCCAGAAGGGTTCTGCCGAGCTGGTCGGCCAGTTCGCCGACCATCTGCCGATGATGGTGATGTGCGCGATCTTCGGGATGCCCGAGGAGTACAACGACCGGCTGGTGCAGGCAGCCCGCGACATGACCCGGGGCACGGCCACCGCCGTCGAGAGCAACGCCTATGTGCTCTCCGCGCTGACGCGGCTGGTCGAACGGCGGCGTATCGCCCCTGCCCATGACTTCACCGGCTGGCTCGTCGAGCATCCCGCCGGCCTGAGCGACGTGGAGGTCGCGGAACACCTGCGGCTCATTCTCATCGCCGCCTACGAATCGACCGCGAACCTGATCGCCAACGTCGTGCGCATGGTGCTGACCGACCCGCGCTTCCGTGCCCGGCTCAGCGGCGGTCACATGACGGTGCCGGAAGCGGTGGAGCAGACCCTGTGGGACGAGCCGCCGTTCACCGCCGTCTTCGGCCGCTGGGCGGTGGGCGACACGGAGCTCGGGGGCCAGCAGATCAAGGCGGGTGACGCCCTCCTCGTCGGGATCGCACCGGCCAACACCGATCCGGCGGTACGGCCCGACCTCACCGCCAACATGGAGGGCAACCGCGCCCACCTCGCCTTCAGCGGCGGCCCGCACGAATGCCCCGGTCAGGACATCGGGCGTGCCATCGCCGATGTCGGGGTCGACGCCCTGCTGATGCGACTTCCCGACCTGGAGCTCGCGGTCGAGGAGAGCGAGCTGGACCGGGTCGGCAACATCATGTCCCGACACCTGGTGGACCTGCCGGTGAAATTCGCCCCGAGCCCGCAGCAGGAGGTCGACGAGGAACCGCAGACATCGATGTCGGCCAGGCCACGTCCCCGCACCGACTGGGAGGTGTCGTCGCCGGCCGTACCGAGGCCCGCGACGGCCGGCCGGCCGGGGCCGCGCCCCGGCTACGCACCCGGCGCCGGGCGGGGTGCCGAACCGGCTGCCGTGCACGGGGACGGCTCGTCGGCCGCACCGGTCGCCGTCCCCGCGATTCCCGCGCAGCGGAGCGGACCGGCAAGGATCTGGCAGGCCGTGACACGCTGGTGGAACGGCTACTGACCTCACCGGGCCCCGGGCCTCCGGGCCCGGGGCGTCGCGCCCCCACCGGCATCCGCCCCCGTACCATCGAGCAGCGTGAAGCTGACAATTCTTGGCGGTGGCGGATTCCGGGTGCCTCTCGTGTACGGGGCGCTGCTCGGCGATCACGCCGAGGGCCGCGTCTCCCGGGTGACCCTGTACGACACGGACGCGGACCGGCTCACCGCCGTCGCACGGGTCCTCGCCGAACAGGCGCGCGGCATCCATGATGCACCCGCCGTCGTCGCCACCGACGATCTCGACGAGGCCCTGCGCGGCGCGGACTTCGTCTTCTCGGCCATCCGGGTAGGCGGCCTCGAAGGCCGCGCCGCCGACGAACGCGTCGCGCTCGACGAAGGCGTCCTGGGCCAGGAGACGGTCGGAGCCGGCGGCATCGCGTACGGGTTGCGCACCGTCCCCGTCGCGGTCGACATCGCCCGGCGCATCGTCCGGCTCGCACCGCACGCATGGGTCATCAACTTCACCAATCCGGCGGGCCTGGTCACCGAGGCCATGTCCCGGTACCTCGGCGACAGGGTCATCGGGATCTGTGACTCCCCGGTGGGACTCGGCCGCCGGATCGCCCGGGTCCTCGGCGCCGACCCGGACCGGGCCCGGATCGACTACGTCGGGCTCAACCACCTGGGGTGGGTCCGGGGGCTGCACATCGAGGGCCGCGACGAGCTCCCACGGCTGCTCGCCGATCC
Source organism: Streptomyces sp. NPDC060035 (assembly GCF_042736635.1). NCBI lineage: Bacteria > Bacillati > Actinomycetota > Actinomycetes > Kitasatosporales > Streptomycetaceae > Streptomyces > Streptomyces sp. NPDC060035. The sequence goes on along the minus strand of NZ_JBHWVO010000001.1, from coordinate 205,671 downwards.
GGCGCTGCTCGGTTCCTTCGAGGAGGGCAGGCTCTTCGGCACCGAATGGCTGCGCTCCCTCGGCGCGATTCCCAACGAGTACCTGCACTACTACTACTTCAACCGGGAGGCTGTACGCGCCTACCAGGAGGCCGATCAGACCCGCGGCGCCTTCCTCCGCGACCAGCAGGAGGGCTTCTACGCCCGGATGAAGGACCCGGCCACCCCTGCGCTCGCCACCTGGGACCGCACCCGCGCCGAACGCGAGGCGACGTACATGGCGGAGAACCGGGACGTTGCCGGAGCGGGTGAACGCGAGGAAAGTGATCTGGAGTCCGGCGGCTACGAGCAGGTCGCGCTCGCCCTGATGCGGGCCGTCGCCCGCAACGAACGGACCTCGCTGATCCTCAACGTCCGCAACCGCGGCACCCTGTCGGTGCTCGACGCCGACGCCGTCATCGAGGTGCCCTGCCTGGTCGACGCCAACGGCGCCCACCCCGTCACCGTCGACCCGCTTCCGTATCACGCGGTCGGCCTGGTCACCGCGGTCAAGGCCGTGGAACGCGCGGTCCTCGAGGCGGCGGAGACCGGCTCGCGTGCCACGGCCGTGCGCGCCTTCGCTCTGCATCCGCTGGTCGACTCGGTATCGGTGGCTCGCCGGCTCGTCGAGGGATATACGCGGGTCCACCCGGGGCTCGCCTACCTCGACCGTCCCTGACCGGTCGGCGCGCCCGCCTCTCGTCAGGGAGCGGGGACAGCCCTCGGCCGGCCTGTCGGGGCCCAGGACGGTGTGACCCCGGTGACCTGACACACCATGAGGAAAAGCGGAATGGGAGGTGTATAGGGCGTACGGCTGTCCGGCGCATGGATCAGCCGCGGGCGCCCGGCCGGAACGTAGGCCCCGGTGGCGTAGGAAGCCTGCACCGGCCAGTCCAGATCGAGATCCGAACCCGAGGGAACGATCCACCACCACTGGTCGGCATCGGCGAACACGCACCCGGCGCGGGGAAGATGTGACATCAACCGGAATCCGTAGTGCGCAGGCACGCCCACTGCGTCGCAGCCGAGGCTCGCCGACAGTGCGGGCGGCAGCGGCAGCTTGACCCGGCCGTCGGCGTCCTCACCGGGGCGGGACCGACGGGCTCCGAGGAGCTGGGACAGGGCGTTCTTCAGCATGACTGCTCCGAGCTGTGCGGCAGTTCCGCCCAGACGATGCGGCCCGAGGCGTTCCCCGCATCGTGGGATCCCCAGGCGGCGCTCATGGAATCGACGAGCAGCAGGCCGCGTCCGTGTTCGTCATCGGCCTGCAGGGACAGCCGTGGTCCGCCCGGCTGGTGGCCCTGGTCCTGAACGGATATGCGCAACCGCCCGTCGGAGCACCGGAGCTCGCAGACGACGCGCGCGCTGGCGGTGTGCACCACGGCGTTGGTGACCAGTTCGGAGACGATCAGGACCGCCGCGTCGTAGGTGTCGCCGCTCAGCCGCCACTCGTCCAGCCGGGCCCGCGTCAGTTGCCGTGCACCCGCCACCGATTCGGGGTGCGCCGACAGCGCGAAGCAGTAACGGAGCGCTTCCGACCCGGGGCTGAGGTCCATGAGCCGGGGGATGAGCGCACTGCCAGGTGACACGACCAATTCCTCACAGTGGGGGCTGCGTCACGCTTCGCACCGTGATGAATCGAGGTCGGGCACGACTACGTGAACTGGTTCACTCCCCAACTCTCCCCCTGACATGAACACTTGGCAAGAGGCACTCTGAAAAATTCAGAGTGACTGTGTCCATCGGGCCAAGCGCGTGGCACACTGCTCGCAAACAGCGCATCGGGAGGTCTGAAGTGAGCGAACCGCGGTCCGCCCCGACCGTGGGTCAGGTCGTTCTCGGCAAGCGCCTGCAGGATCTGCGGGAGCGCGTCGGCCTGAGCCGCGACCAGGCTGCCAAGGTGCTCCGTGTCGCTCCCGGAACGATACGCAGGATGGAGACGGCCGAGGTCGGGCTGAAGATTCCCTACGTCCAGCTCCTCCTGAAGGCCTACGGGATCGCGGAGGAGGAGACCGACGCTTTCGTCGAGCTCGCGGAGGAGGCCAACAGGCCGGGCTGGTGGCAGCGCTTCCACGACGTGCTGCCCGACTGGTTCAGCATGTACGTCAGCCTGGAGGGCGCCGCGAGCCTCCTGCGCACCTACGAGCCGCACTTCGTCCCCGGTCTGCTCCAGACCGAGGACTACGCGCGCTCCGTGATGCGCACCGGAGCGGTCGGCCAGACCAGGCCCGAGGACATCGAACGCCATGTGGCGCTGCGGATGGAGCGGCAGTCGCTGCTCACCAGGGAGGACGCGCCGAAGCTGTGGGTGGTCATGGACGAGACGGTCCTGCGCCGTCCCGTCGGCAGTCCCGAAGCCATGCGGGGCCAGGTCGACCGGCTGCTCGAGGCCACGGCCCTGCCCAATGTGACGCTGCAGATCGCGGAGTTCGCAACCGGCCACCACCCGGGCACCTACGGCCCGTTCGTCCTCTTCCGCTTCGCAGTCCCCGAACTGCCCGACATGGTCTACAGCGAGTACCTGACCGGCGCCGTCTATTTCGACGCGCGCCCCGAGGTGGCTTCCTACCTCGAGGTCATGGACCGCATGGCGGCTCAGGCCGCAACTGCACAACGCACGAAGGAAATCCTCAGGGACTTCCGCAAGGAGCTGTGATGAACCACATATACAACGGTATGCCGGCCGCCGACCTCGGCTCCGAGGGCTGGTACAAGCCGTGGAGCGGTGGTAACGGGGGCAACTGCATCGAGGCCATGAAACTGGCCGACGGCAGAGTGGCGGTCCGCCAGTCGGCGGACCCCGACGGCCCCGCGCTCATCTACTCCAACGGCGAGATCGCCGCCTTCATCCAGGGAGCCAAGGCAGGGCAGGCCGACTTCCTGCTCACCTGACACATCGCCACATCGGCTTGTCCCATACGCTGTTCGCCGAATCCGCCGACCAACGGAGCGCGCTATGACCGGGCACGAATCCCAAGCCGTCGAGATCGACACCAGCAAGCCGCATCCCGCGCGAATGTACGACTGGTTCCTCGGCGGCAAGGACAACTACCCGGTCGACGAACAGATGGCCAAGCAACTGCTCGCGCTGGACTCCCGTGGCCGCGACATGGCGCGGGTCAACCGGGCCTTCATGCACCGCGCCACCCGCTGGCTCGCCGAGAACGGCGTACACCAGTTCCTCGACATCGGCTCGGGCATACCCACCGAACCGAACCTCCACCAGATCGCCCAGCAGGCTGCCCCGGACGCGCGCGTCGTCTACTGCGACAACGATCCGATCGTGCTCGCGCACGCGGCGGCCCTGCTGCGCTCCACCCCCGAGGGTGCCACCGAATATATCCAGGCCGACGCCCGTCGGCCCGAGACCATCCTGGAAGAGGCCGGCAAGGTCCTCGACTTCACCGAACCGGTTGCCCTGTCGCTTCTCGCGCTGCTGCACTTCCTGGACGACGAGGACGGCGCCGCCGAGCTCGTCGACCGGCTCGTGGAACAACTCCCCTCCGGCAGTTACCTGGTGCTCTCGCACACCACAGGTGACTTCAACCCGGAGGGCGCGGCTCAGGCGCGTGCCATGTACAAGGCACGGGGTATGACCCTGCGGCCCCGCTCGCGCACCGAACTCACCGAGTTCTTCCACGGGCTCGAGCTCGTCGAGCCTGGCGTCTCGCTCTCCGCCGACTGGCATCCGGAGCTCGGCGAGGTCATCGACGTCCCCGGCGACGAGCCGATCCCCGGCTACGCGGGTGTGGCGCGCAAGCCCTGACCGCCGGGCCCCGTCGCCCCGCCCCGGCGAGCACACCGGTCCGCGGGTCACAATGGAGGCATGTCACCACGCCCCTCACGTCCGCGGCGAACGGCCGCCTCCGGAGCGAGTGCCCCGGAGATCACCTCCGCATCCCCGTGCCCGTGCGGTCTGCGGGCCACCTACGGGGACTGCTGCGGCCGCCTGCACGCGGGCACGGCCGACGCCGTGCACTGCGAGGAGCTGATGCGCAGCAGGTACGCGGCCTTCGTCGTCCGGGACGCCGCGTACCTGCTGCGCACCTGGCACCCGGACACCCGCCCGCCCGTCGTCGACTTCGACCCGGCGATGCGCTGGGTGGGCCTGGACATCCTGGACACGACCGGAGGCAGCGCGTTCCACCCCACGGGCACGGTCACCTTCCGCGCGCACTACACGCACGACGGCAGTCCCGGCTCGCTCCACGAGCAGAGCAGTTTCGTCCGTCACGAAGGGCTGTGGGTCTACTCGGCGGGGGTCTTCGTCGACTGAGAAACCGTTGTACGCGGCCGTGCCGCCGCCCGTACGATCCGCGCACGAGCGAGGACACGGCGGATCCGGACATCGAACGAGCACGCTGCTGGCGAGGCCGGAACATCGCGTACACCCCGCTGGAGATCGAGGACGCCGAGCTGATCCAGCGCTGGCGCTCCGACCCGGTGGCCGCACACGAGACGGGTGTCCGGCCCCCTTCGCTCCATGGACTCCGCGAGCGCATCGAGCGCCACCTCGACGACGACACGCGTGACGACTTCCTGGTCCTCCTCCCGGACGGCACCCCGATCGGCCTCATAGCCCTGCAGGATCAGCAGCCGGCCGAGGGCACCGTCGAGGCCTACCTGATGCCGGCCCCCGAGCACCGTGCCAAGGGCCACGGCGTGGCCGCCCTCGACGCCCTCACCGACCTGGCTTTCGGTGAACTGCCGATGCACCGTGTCGAAGCGTTCACCCACACCGACAACACCGCGGCCCTCTCCGTACTCACCGCGGCGGGTTTCGTCCACGAGGGGGTATGCCGTTCGTCCTGCCTGCACCGCGGCCGTCGCCACGACATCGCGGCCCTCGCGCTGCTCCGCTCCGAGTGGGAGGTCCGTGACCGCCCCCGGTCCTGGGACCTGTGACCAGGACCTCTCGTCCGGATCAGACCGGGGCCCCGGTCCGTTCCTTCGGTGCCAGCTCATGCGTCAGATCCTCCGCGAGCAGCCGCTTGGCGATCACGTCGACCGCTGCCCGCAGCTGCCCGTCGTCGGGCCGGGCACCGTCCTCGGCCAGGCGTTCGTTGAGCCAGCGCCCCCAGGCGTCGGAAATGGTCGCAGCCTCCCGCCGGCCTGCCGCCGTGTGGGTGAAGAGGTGGCCGTCCCCGGTCAGATAACCCTCCTCGATCATCCGGTCGAAGACCGGCACCAGCACTTCGGGAGGGATCCGGTGCCGGGTCGCGATCAGACGGAGTCCCGCGTGGCCGACCATCCGGGTGAAGAGGTCGACCTGCATCACCGCCCAGGCTCCCGCCAGGTCCAGGCGTGTGTCGGAGGCGGCGACGATCCGCCGGGTCGTGTCCGGACCTGCCTCGTGCAGGATCCTGCCCACGGCGTACTCGAGCAGCTTCGCCGAGTCCCCGGTGCTCGGCTGGGCGAAGCCTTCGCCCATGTCGGTCGAGCCGGCCCGCGCGCTGTCGCGCAGCTTCACCTGCTTCAGGAAGAGCGACACGACGAATCCGATCAGGGCGACCGGGACCGTCCAGAGGAAGACCGTGTGCAGTGTGTCCGCGTACGCCTGTGCCAGAGGAGCCGACTGTTCGGCGGGCAGCGCGTGCAGGGCCTGGGGGCTCTCCGCCGCCCGTGCCAGTACCGCGGGGTCACCGCCCGCCCGCGCGGACTCGGCGATTCCCTCCGTCAGATTCGGTCTCAGCGCGTTGGCGTAGATCGTGCCGAACACCGCGGTACCGAATGAGCTGCCGAGGGTACGGAAGAAGGTGACGCCCGAGGTGGCCGTACCCAGATCCGAGTAGTCGACGGTGTTCTGCACCGCGATCGTCAGCACCTGCATCGACAGGCCGATGCCGAGCCCCAGCACCAGCATGTACAGCGACTCCCGCCAGACCCCGCTGTCCGGGCCCATCCGGGAGAGCAGGAAGAGACCGACTGCCATGACGAGCGAGCCGACGATGGGGAAGATCCGGTAGTGGCCGGTCTTGCTGACCACGTTGCCGCTGAAGATCGAGGCAGTGAGCAGACCGACCACCATCGGCAGGGTCCGCACCCCTGACAGTGTGGCCGAGTCCCCGTCCACGTACTGCAGATACGTCGGCAGGAAGATCATCGCGCCGAGCATCGCGAAGCCCACGATGAAGCTCAGGATGGAGCAGACCGTGAACACCGGGTTTTGGAACAGCCGCATCGGCAGCATCGGCTCCTTCGCGCGCACCTCCACCACACAGAACAGGGCCAGCGCGAGGAGACCCACGGCGAACAGGGCGATGATGACTGGGGAACCCCACGCGTACTCGTTGCCGCCCCAGCTCGTCGCCAGGATCAGCGCGCTGGCGCCGACCGCGACCAGGGCGATGCCCAGGTAGTCGATGACCGGCCGTCCGGCCGCCCTCACCGCCGGGATGTTGCGGGCGGCGGCGATGACGACCACGATCGCGATCGGCACATTGACGTAGAACGCCCAGCGCCAGGTCAGGTGGTCGGTGAACAGCCCGCCCAGCAGCGGTCCGACGACCGTGGCCACGCCGAAGACCGCTCCGATCGCCCCCTGGTACTTGCCCCGGTCGCGCAGCGGGATGACATCGGCGATCAGCGCCATCGACGTGACCATGAGACCGCCCGCGCCGATCCCCTGCAGGCCGCGCCAGATGATCAGCAGCAGCATGTTCGACGCCAGGCCGCAGAGGAACGAGCCGGTGATGAAGATGACCGCCGAAATCTGGAAGATCAGTTTCCGGCCGAACATGTCACCGAACTTGCCTACCAGGACCGTCGCCACGGTCTCCGCCAGCAGATAGGCGGTGACGACCCACGACATGTGTGCCGCGCCGCCGAGGTCCGAGACGATCGTGGGAAGTGCCGTCCCCACGATCGTCTGGTCCAGGGCCGCCAGCAGAATCCCGAGCACGATCGTCGCAAAGACGATGTTCCTGCGGCGGGGGTCGAGCACGGGGGGAACGGCGGCACTCTGCGCGGCGGGGGCGGTCTCGCTGGCAGTGGTCACGCTTGCACCTTCACACCGGTCCCCGCCCCACGCATGCGGGCGCAGTCCGGACGGGTCAGGCGAGCAGTTCCCGAACAGAGGTCTTCATCCTGGCCACGAACGCTTCCCGGACCGGCTCCGTGACACGGTCGAGCGAGAGATACGGATTGAGGTCCTCCAGCTCGACGAGCAGCAGCTCGCCCTCCGCCGTCCGGCAGGCGTCGACCCGCTGGATGCCGTGCGTGAGGGTGTTCCACTCGACGAAGCGACGCGCGAAGTCGAGATCCGCCGGGCTCGGGGTGTACGGCTCCAGCACCCAGCGCCGCTCCGGGTGCGGCGCGTTGAGCGCGTACTGGAAGTCCCGGTCGACGAAGTAGAAGGACACTTCGTAGCGGAAGTCGATCCTCGGCTGGACGAGCAGCGAGCCGTCGGTTCCCGCGGGCAGCACCGGGTCCTGCGTGAACCGCAGCCCCACCGAGTCCGCCCCCAGCTTCGGCTTGACCACGTACTCGGCGGCCCGGGGCAGCAGCCCGAGATCCTCCGCACGGTCCACGGTGGGGATCACCGGAAAACCGGCACGGCTCAGATCGACCAGATACTGCTTGCCGGCCATGTCCGCGCGCCCGTCCAGCGTGTTGTAGACCCGGGTCTGCCGTTCCCGCGCGCGGGCACAGAACGCGTCGTACGCCTCCTGGTAGTGCAGTACCGGGCCGCTGTTGCGCACGACCACCGCATCGAACCCGTCCAGCAGCGTCTCCGCGTCCCGGGGGTGACAGAGCGCGACATCGAACTCCTCGCGGAGCCTGGACGTCAGGAAGATGTCCTCGTCGCAGTAGCGGCGTCCGCGCGCCTCGTAGGCGAGATCGGTGACGAACAGGACGGACGCGCGTGGCCCGCCGGATGCGGTGTACATGACGTTCCCCCGGGGGGTGTGGATCGGACAGCCGGTCAATAGCCTTGTCGGCGAAGCTCGTTCATGACCCCGGAACGCAATGATGTCTGCCCCACAGGAGTCACACGTGTCCCAAGCGTCGCCACTGCCCGATATTCTCTCTCCCGCCTTCGCCGCCGACCCCTACGGGGCCTACCGCACCATGCGCGAGAGTGCTCCCCTGATCCGGCACGAGGCCACGAGCAGTTACCTCGTCTCCCGGTACGAGGATGTCGAGCGGGTCTTCAAGGACAAGGCCCAGGAGTTCACCACCGAGAACTACGACTGGCAGATCGAACCCGTCCACGGCCGGACGATTCTCCAGCTCAGCGGCCGGGAACACGCCGTACGCCGGGCCCTGGTCGCCCCCGCATTCCGCGGCGCGGACCTCCAGGAGAAGTTCCTGCCCGTCATCGAGCGCAACGCCCGCGAGCTGATCGACGGGTTCCGGGACAGCGGCGAGGCCGACCTCGTGGAGGCGTTCGCCACGCGCTTCCCCGTCCTGGTGATCGCCGACATGCTCGGCCTGGACAGGACGGACCACGAGCGCTTCCACGGCTGGTACACCACCGTCATCGCCTTCCTCGGCAACCTCGCGGGCGATCCCGCGGTCGCGGCGGCCGGCGAGCGGACCCGTCAGGAGTTCGCCGCCTACATGATCCCGGTCATCCAGGAGCGCAGGGAGTCACCCGGCGACGATCTGCTGTCCGTCCTCTGCGCCGCCGAGGTCGACGGCGTCCGGATGAGCGACGAGGACATCAAGGCCTTCTGCAGCCTGCTCCTCGCGGCGGGCGGGGAGACCACCGACAAGGCCATCGCTTCGATCTTCGCCAATCTGCTGGCCCACCCCGAGCAGCTGGCCGCAGTGCGCGAGGACCGTTCCCTCATCGACCGGGCCTTCGCCGAGACCCTGCGCTACACCCCGCCGGTCCACATGATCATGCGCCAGACGGCGCACGAGGTGGAGCTGACCGGCGGCACCGTTCCCGCAGGAGCCACCGTCACCTGCCTGATCGGGGCGGCCAACCGTGACGCGGACCGTTACCGCGAACCGGACCGCTTCGACATCTTCCGCACCGACCTGACCAGCACCACAGCGTTCTCGGCCGCGGCAGACCACCTGGCGTTCGCACTCGGCCGGCACTTCTGCGTGGGTGCGCTGCTGGCCAGGGCGGAGGTGGAGACCGGCGTGAACCAACTGCTCGACGCCATGCCGGACCTCCGGCTCGCCGACGGGTTCGTCCCGGCCGAGCAGGGGGTCTTCACCAGGGGCCCGGGTTCGCTCCCGGTACGGTTCACCCCGGTCGGTGCCTGAGCCGGGACGGCTCGGCCGATGTGAGTACCCCGCGCGTCTGCCGCACCCTCACCGCACTCGGACGCCCGCTGTGAGCCGTGTCGTGCAGGGGACGCGCGTGACCGATGATGCCGGGCGGCCCGACAGGGCGCCCGGCATCGCGGTGACAGGGCCTCAGCGGATGTGGCGACCGGAGATGGCCCGTGCGATGACGAGGCGCTGGATCTCGCTGGTTCCCTCGAAGATCGTGTAGATCTTGGCGTCGCGGTACATCCGCTCCACCGGGTGCTCCCTGCTGTATCCGGCGCCACCGAGTATCTGGACGGCCTTCTCCGTGGCGGACACGGCGAGTTCGCCCGCGCGCAGCTTGGACATGGAGCCCTGGCCGGCATCGAAGGTCCGGTCGTTGCGGGCCATCCAGGCGGCCTGCCAGATCAGCAGACGTACGGACTCGATCTCGGTACGGATATCGGCGAGCGCGAACGCGATCGACTGGTTCTCGATGATCGGCCGGCCGAACGCCTCCCGCTGTCCCGCGTACTCCAGCGCGTACTCGAACGCGGCCCGCGCGATGCCCAGCGCCTGGGCGCCCACGGTGGGACGGCTGACCTCGAAGGTCGCCATCGCCGCCTGTCCCTTGGCGCCCGCGCCCTCGCGGGCACGGGCGAGCCGGGCGTCCAGCTTCTCCTTGCCACCCAGCAGACAGTGGCCCGGCACGCGCACGTCGTCGAGGAAGACGTCCGCGGTGTGTGACGCGCGCAGGCCGAGCTTCTTGATGGTGCGGCCCGCTTCCAGACCCCTGGTGCCGGGCGGCACGATGAACGCCGCCTGTCCGCGGGCACCGAGCGCGGGGTCGACGGAGGCGACGACCACATGGATCTCGGCGATCCCGCCATTGGTGATCCACGCCTTCTGGCCGGAGAGCACCCATTCGTCCTTGGCCTCGTCGTAACGGGCTTTCGTGGCCATCGCGGAGACGTCGGAACCGGCCTGTGGCTCGGAGACGCAGAATGCCGCGACCTTCGGGTCGTCCTCGTCGCCGAAACACTGAGGGACCCACTCGGCGAGCTGGTCAGGTGTGCCGGAGGCGAAGATCCCGGCGACCGCGAGGGAGGTGCCGAAGAGCGCCATGCCGATCCCGGCGTCGCCCCAGAACAGCTCCTCGTTGGCGATCTGGAGGGAGAGGCCGCTGGGATCCCCGTACATGTCCGCCAGCGATTCGAATCCGTACAGACCGATCCGGGCGGCTTCCTGGATGACGGGCCACGGGGTCTCCTCCCGGGCGTCCCATTCGGCCGCCGCGGGGCGCACCACCTGGGCGGCGAAGCCGTGCACCCAGTTACGCAGATCCTGCTGTTCCTCGGTGAGGGCGAGGGAGAAATAGCTCATCGGCTCAGGCCTTCGGGATGTCGAAGTAGCGGGTGAGCCCCGAAGCCAGGCCGACGTCACCGGCGATCCTGAGTTTGCGCATCATGAACATCGTCACGGGGTTGCCGTTGCCGGAGACGAGCTTGAGGAAGTCCGCATCGCCCAGCACCAGGGTCGTACGCGGCTCTCCGTCGGAGCGGCCGTCGCTCACGGTGCACCGGCCGTCGGCTATGGAGGTCTCGTAGACCTCGTCGGTCTCGCCGGTGATCTTCCAGCGGATCAGGGCCTTGAGCGGTCCGGCCGCCTCGGGCCGGAACTGCTGTCGCATCCGGCCGAAGACCTCGCTCAGCACACGGGTGCGCAGTTCTCCGTGCATGACCTCGCCGAGCTGCTTGGCGGACAGGCCCTTGATGATCCGCGCGAACTCCTCGGGGGAGACGGCTGCGAAGTCCAGCCCGGCCAGGTCGTCGGTGAGGTTGCCGCTGGTGTTGTCGGCCACGCCAGTTCCTTACTCCGGAGTAAACTTACTTTTGAGTAAGGTAAGGGTGTCGTCGCCTCTTCGCAAGGACTACCAGGCGCCGCCCGGCAGCACCGCGAGCCGGGGGTGGTGGGCGGCGAGTACCTTGTTGGCCCGCGCCAGCTCGGACAGCGCCTGCTCGCGGTCGGCCTGGTCCTCGATCCCCAGGCGAGGTCCACGGAACCTGCGGACCTCGCGGGCGGCGCAGTCGGCGTCGAACTCCGCCTGCAGGATGCGCGGCGGGATGCAGGACCCGATCAGTGCGGCGACCCGGTCCGGGATCGGTACAGGGACGAGTAGGTGCGAGGCGGTCATGGGGTCCCTCTCGGTTGGTCGGCCAGGAGGCGGTGCTCGTCGGCTGCCGGGTGGGCTGCCGACTCCTCCATATGTACGGGACGCAGTTCCGCGTTTCTCGTTGAGAACGTCTCCGTGTCGCAACCGTTTGGGACTGACCGTCTATTTCGCTTTACCTGCAGGTAAGTTGACTCGCCGGGAAGGCTGTGAGCAGGGCTCTTCGCGGCGTCAGGTGAGGGTCTCCTCACCGCGCGAGCGCAACTGCAGTGCGCGCAGTACGGCTTCGGTGGAGAACCTGCTCCGGGGGTCGATCAGCTGCTCGCCGAAGATGGACTCCAGATTGCGCATGCGGTAGCGGACCGTCTGCGGATGGACGTCCAGGAGCTCGCCCATCTGTGCCGCGGTGCCCCGGGTGTCGAGCCAGATCCGCAGGGTCTCGACCAGCCGCTCGCGCCGGGTGGTGCTGATCCCGGAGACCGGCGCCAGTTCGCGCCGGGCGAGCTGGTCGAGGAGGGCGGGGTCGGAGAGGAGCCACAGAGTGATGAGGTGGTCCTCGCACGGGACGGTCGGTGTGTCGTCGATGATGCCCGAGTCGATGAGCTCGACGACGCGGCGGGCCCACCGGATCGAGTCGCACGCGAAAGCCGTCGGCACGGTCAGCCCGATGACGGCGCGAGCACCGGTCAGCGCACGCTCGAGCATCTGGCGTCGCGCGTCGTCCAGCGGCCCCGGGACCAGTAAGTGCGGCTGCGGGTCACCGAGATCGGCCAGCACGTCACGGGCGAGGTCGGCCAGGTCCACGCCGGCGGGCGCGCGAACGGCGATCAGCGTCACCTGTTCCGGCAGCGCCCAGCCGGTCTGCTCGCACAGCTCCGAGATGGCGGTCCGCGGCACCGGGCGGCCGGCCAGGATCAGGTGCAGGAGCCGGCGGCGCATGGCTTCGCTCTGCTGGTCGGACTGGGCCTGCACCTCCACGTAGCCCTCGCGGGACAGCGACTCCAGCTCGTCGACGTAGGCGAACAGCGCGTCGGCGAAGCTGAGCATCAGGGTCGGGGAGAAGTTGTAGCTCCGGCCGACCTTCTTCGCCCGGCGCAGAGCGATGCGCGCGCCCAGCCGGTAGGCGCCCTGGAGGGTGTCCATCGTGCGGCCCTCGTACGCCTCGAACCGCCCGAATCTTCGGCACATGTCGTCGCGGAGTGTGGTCGAGGAGGAAGGCTCGGCGACCAGGTCGACGAACGAGGACAGGCTCTGTTCCACTCCGACCCGGATCGTCTTGCCGTTGGGTCCGTTCAGCAGTCGCGCGTACTCGGGATATGCCCGAGTGACCTCCATGCCTATCTCTTTGATCAGGCTGGGCAGTTCGGGTCGCATGATCGCGGCGAACTCCTGAGGGAGCGGTCCCAGCGGATCACCGGTGTCCGACGGCTGTATGAGTCTCGGCATGACTGTCCCCTTGCTCTCCGGTGCACGCGTGGGTGGGGCAATGGGGGAAGCGCTCCCACGGACCGAACCGGTGTATACCGACGTCGGCGACGAAGTTAGACCAAGTAAGCCGACGTGCACACCACTTGAACGGGATCGTCATGCAAGGGGCACTTACTTTCGCCTCATTGTGGGGCTGCGGTGCAGGTGGGGGCGGCATTGCTCACTTCCGGACAATATTTTCGGACGCGTGCTCTCCCGAGGACAGGAAAGTAACCCTGGGTAACGAGCGGCAATGGAGGCTGCGCGGCGGGAGTTGATAGCGCCGACGACGCCCGGTGAGGGATATGTGCCGCCCTGTACGTGCCCGCCGGAGCGGCCGCCGGGGGGAGGGTCACGGCGGTGCCCCGTCCCCCGGCGGCGGATATTGCGCACCAAGTGATAAGCGGTCCATGCCGATTAGTGACCTGCGGACGAGGAAAAAGAATGGCCCGAGGCAATTTCGGCGCCGGGATTGTGTTCTAAGTTTCCCGCAAGTAACGTCACGCCCTGTCACAGAATGTATGTGGCTGACTCAACAGCACGGCCCCCCACGCAACTCGGTTCACTGCCGCGCTTCCTGTGCCTATGCAGGATCTGTCGCGCGAATCCCCGCAACAGTGCACTCGCATTGTCGAATCGGAGGAACTAACTGTGCGTAACACCCTCAAAAAGCTTGCCGTCACCACCGGCGTCGCTTCCGCCGCCCTCGCGCTCGGCGCGACTCAGGCTATGGCCTTCCCCGCCACCACATGGACGGTCACGTCCAACCCCGCTGCGTTCACGGCCTCGTCGACCAGCGTGATCCTCTCGGTGAACAGCATTCCGATGACGTGTACGACAGCGGCCGCGAGCGGCAGCGCGTTCAGCGCCACGGGCAACCCGGCCAACATCGCCAGCATCACCGCGGCGACCTTCGGAACCACCGCCGCCCCCTGCACGAGCAGCGTCGGTCCCGTCACGCCGGTCACCACGATGCCCTGGGGTATCTGGGCGGAGGACTACGACACCGCCGCGGGCAAGACCGTCGGCCACATCAAGAACATCAAGGCGAAGCTCAAGGTCCTCACCTGCGAGTTCACCGTGGAGGGCTCGGTCTACGCGTCCTACGTCAACAGCACCAAGAAGCTCACCGCCACGAGCACCAAGATCCTCTCGTCCCAGGCGACGCAGGGGCTGAAGGTGACCACCGTGACCACAGGGTGCACGGGTCTCATCGGCGTCGGCATGGTCCCGACGTTCAACGCCGTCTACTCGGTGAACGGCATCACCAGCATCGTCGGCACCTGAGGTCAGTGCGGCACCTCTGATGACGGCCGGTTGCACGGCGGGGGCCCCCGCCGTGCAACCGCACCACCGATGGAAGGGATCCACGAGGGATGACGACGCGCGGCAGATGGAGGCGGGGTCACGGGCGAGCGGCCGTGCGGGGCGGGGCCGTTCTGGCCGGGGTCCTCGTCGCGGGGATGATCCCGGGTGCGCAGGCATCCGCGGGCAACCGCGAAATCGATGTCGAGCTGGCCTATGCCTGTGCCTTTCCCTCAGGGGTGAGGAAGATCGAGGCGCGGATCTCGGCCGTCGCCCCCGAGGGAGGCCGTGCCGGCGAAGCCGTGCAGATCAGTGAAGTGACCACGGAGTTGACCCTGCCCGCCGACGCCGTGGCGGATCTGATGACGGCTGCTGAAAGTACCGATTCCACGCCCGCGGCCGAACCTGCGGTTGGTGGCGTGGTCGCCGATGGAGTGGAGAGCGTCGCGGCGGAGACCCGCCTGACGGTCGACGTGACGCAGGAAGACCATTCCGCGGAGGCCGTGTGGATCGGCACCACCGAGGGCCTGGTCGCCGTCCCCGCTACGGGGGACCTCACGCTCCCCGCCTCCGGCGCGGTCCCCTCGGTGACAGCTTCCGCCGCCGGAGGTCTGACCTTCACCGCCGAGCAGTTGGCCGTGAAACTGACTCCGGTCGGTGCGGACGGAGCCCTGGCCAGCCCTCTGCCTCTGGACCTGACCTGCACCCCGGTGGCCGACCAGGATCAACTGTTGGCGAGCGTGGAGATAGGCGCCGGCGCCGAGGAGACCGCGCCCTGGCCGTCGGAGCCGGGTGAGCAAGAGGGCGAGGACGGCGACGGAACCGATCTGGCGGCGCCGAGGGTAGGGGCCCGAGAGGCCGCGCCCGCCGCCGAGGCACCGGAGTGCGTGGGTGACAGGGAAAACTGGGCTCATCTGGTCGCCTACATCACGGGGTACGCGAACGTCACCAAGCTCAAGGGTGCGGCGAAGTTCCCGGTGGCCTGCGCGAAGATCCTGCAGGGGCCGCAGAAAATCGTGCCACCCGAGGAAACCGCGGACGGACTGGCGCATCTGATCCAGGACTCCACCGCCATGGTCGACCACCTCGGCCGACCGCAGCTGCCGCCCGCCACCGCGACCTTCCTGACCTTCGGCTTCATGCCCACCACGGCCACGATGGAAATGACGCAACAGCCGGTGGAGAAAGGTGCCGACGGTCTCCCGATCTACAACGTGCATTCGGATTTGACCCTCAACGGCCTCGACACCTTCGGGTCGACCGTCATCACCATGGACTTCTCACTTCGCCTCTTTGACGTCAAGGTCAATGGAGTGGGATTGGACGTCGGTCCCAACTGCCGTACGAGTAAGCCGTTCCGGCTCACTCTGTTGGGGAAGGTATTCATGAAGGACTTCATATTCACGGGGTACACCCTCACGGGAGGGGGCCCACTCACCTCGTCGGTCACTGTGCCGCCGTTCTCCGGCTGTGGAGTCGGGGAAGACCTCGACGATCTCTTCACCGCCTCCATTTCCGGGGAATCCGGATATGTGAAGCAGATCCAGGGTCCGCCCTGCGCGGCCCAGGTGTACGACGAGAGCGTGTGCACCGAAGACCGGCAGCCTCTGAAGGTTCCTGTGGCGGAACGCTGACAGTCCCTCCGCCGTACAGCACTTCACCCGGCCCTATGTCGATTCAAGAAATTCCGTGAAGCTGACCAAGAATTGAGGAAGCAATGAGATCTGTCCCGAAGAGATGGCGCGCCGGACTTGCCGTCAGCGCGATCGCGGTCGCCCTTCCGCTGAGTACCACACCCGCCTCGGCGGCGTCCGCCACGGCGACTCTCAACGGGGACTGGGCACCCTTCTCCCGCTGTCCGGTCGACGCCCCTGCCATGCTCGCAGCCGACGGGCAGGACCTGGTCGCATCCTGTGTGTCCTCCTACTCGCCCGGCGGTTCCATCAAGCTCGGCAAGACCGATGTCACCACCGGCTTCAACGACTTGCAGTTCGGAGTCGTCCAGAACACGGGGGCCGAGACCTTCACCGTCGTTCCGCCGGCGGGCGGCGCGCTGGTGGGTGCCCCGGCGGAGATCCCCGGTGGTCTGCTCGGGCTGATGTGTGACGACACCCCGGTGATCTCCATCATCTGCGGCCAGATCACGAACGCGAGCCTGAACAGGATCACGGCCACGGTCGAGTCTGCAGGCACGCCCACGGAGTTCAACCTCATGGCGGGACTCACCACGGACATGCAGATTGTGAAGCTGCCGATCCGGATCCACCTGCAGAACCCGCTCCTCGGCTCCAACTGCTACATCGGATCGGCTGCCGACCCGATCGTCCTGCGCCCGCAGAACATTTCCGCCCCGAACGTCGCCGTACAGCGGTTCGACGGGAACGGCACGCGCAACGAGGAGGGGGACATGCTCAGGTTCGCCCTCACCGGGAACCAGCAGGGCGACAGCACCTTCTCCGTGCCGAAGGCGACCGGCTGTGGTCTGGCCGGGAGTCTCAGCTGGGCCGTGAACCTGAAGACCGGCCTGCCGTCGGCCACGGGGAACAACCGCCTGGTGCTGAACAACGCGTCGACCCACAGTGCCGCTCTCACCGCCCCCGGCCTGTTCCTGCCCAACGCCGGCAAGGTGCTCGCGCAGAACTGGCACTCGGCGGTCAAGTAGTAGATCACCCCAGCGCCCGGACTGCAGCACTCCGCCTTTTGTCAGGTCCCGCGTAATTGCCGCACGACGCTTCCCCACGCCCGCTCCGGTCGGATCATTCCTGATCGGGGCGGGCTTCGGCATGCCGATAAGACCGATGCCGATGCCGGCGCCGCATCCGGAAGGCCTCACTTTTCGACAGGTTTGGCAGGCCGACTACTCAGTCGTCAACAAGAAATCGGCGATATGAATTCAGGGTGCAGAAACTTCATGAACCCCTATTGCGCAGTCAGGTTACTGGCCCGTAGCGTCCCATCTGAGCGGCGCGGGAACGCCTCCGTACCTGCTTGTTCGGCGTACGTGGAGTCCTGGTCGCGCCCCCTTGACCGGGACTCCTCCGGGAGTTCCTCCGGCAGCGGACCGTCCCGACGGGACGAGGTTCTCCCGCCATCGGGGTCTCGTGGTTCCGGCCCCCTCGGAGCCGCGGGGTCCCGGTGCACCCGGAGAGCTTGCTCAGAATCCGACAAACCCGGGAAGCGGGTTTGTCACCTGGTGACAAGTGATCCATCCAGAGATCGAAGTCCGACGATTTCCGCTGCTCAACGGCTTGTCCTGGCGGTTTCGGCGGACATAACGTGCGCCTCCTGGTGCATGCGTGACGAGCCGCCATTGGATTTCTCAGAGCCGGAGCGATGACAGATGACTTCGTTCACCGACATGTCGAAGGAGGGCCGATGGGAATCGAAGTAGTTGTCGAGGGCCTGACGAAATCCTTCGGTAAGCAGAACATCTGGCAGGACGTCACCCTCACGCTGCCGGCCGGAGAAGTGAGCGTGATGCTCGGTCCGTCCGGAACGGGAAAGACCGTTTTCCTCAAATCCATCATCGGTCTGCTGAAGCCGGAACAGGGCCGCGTCCTCATCAACGGCGTCGACATGGTCAACAGCTCCGAGCGCGAGATCATGGAGACCCGTAAGCTTTTCGGCCTCATGTTCCAGGACGGCGCTCTCTTCGGGTCCATGTCGCTCTTCGACAACATCGCTTTCCCCCTGCGTGAACACACCCGCAGGAAGGAATCCGAAATCCGCCGCATCGTCATGGAGCGGATCGACATCGTCGGACTGCTCGGCGCGGAGGGAAAGCTCCCCGGCGAGATCTCCGGTGGCATGCGCAAGCGGGCGGGCCTCGCCCGCGCCCTCGTCCTGGACCCGCAGATCATCCTCTGCGACGAGCCGGACTCCGGACTCGACCCGGTCCGCACCGCGTACCTCTCCCAACTGCTCATCGATCTCAACGCCCAGATCGACGCGACGATGCTGATCGTCACTCACAACCTCGACATCGCGGCCACCGTGCCCGACAACATGGGCATGCTCTTCTGCCGCAACCTCGTCACTTTCGGTCCGCGCGAGGTCCTGCTCACCAGCGACGTACCCGTCGTCTCCCAGTTCCTCTCCGGACGCCGTGAAGGCCCCATCGGCATGTCCGAGGAGAAGGACGCGGCCACCCTCGCCGCGGAACAGATGAACGGCTACGACTACGCCCCCGGGCCGCGCACCGTCGTACCGCAGCTGGAGCCCTCACCCGGAATGCCCGTGCGGCAGGGCGCGCTGCGCCGCCGGGAGCGGGTCATCTCCATGATGGGCCAGCTGCCGGAGGCCGCCCGTACAGCCATCCTGAACAGCTACACGCCGACCGCGGGCGGTGCGCGCCCATGACGGCACCGCTGCCCGTGCGGCCGCCCGAGCCGCCCACATCGACACCGGCCCATGAGGACAAGGCACCGCAGCAGAGACAGCCGACGCGGCTGCTCGCACCCCTGCGCGAGACCGGAAAGCTGTTCGCGCTCGCCGTCGCGGTATCCCGTGCGATCTTCCGCCGGCCCTTCCAGGTGCGGGAGTTCATCGAGCAGTTCTGGTTCGTCGCCAGCGTCACGATTCTGCCCGCCGCTCTCGTCTCCATCCCGTTCGGCGCGGTCATCGCCCTCCAGGTCGGCTCGCTCACCGAGCAGCTCGGCGCCCAGTCCTTCACCGGCGGCGCCAGCGTCCTCGCCGTCATCCAGCAGGCCAGCCCGCTCATCGTGGCGCTGCTGATCGCCGGGGCCGCAGGGTCCGCCATCTGCGCCGACCTCGGCTCCCGCAAGATCCGCGAGGAACTCGACGCGATGGAGGTCATGGGCGTCTCACCCGTCCAGCGGCTCGTCGTCCCGCGGGTCCTCGCCACCATGTTCGTCGCCGTACTGCTCAACGGACTGGTCTCCGTCGTCGGCACGCTCGGCGGCTACTTCTTCAACGTGATCATGCAGGACGGCACACCGGGTGCCTACCTCGCCAGCTTCTCCGCCCTCGCCCAGCTGCCCGACCTGTACATCGGCGAACTCAAGGCACTGATATTCGGCTTCATCGCGGGCATCGTCGCCGCCTACCGAGGGCTCAACCCGCGCGGCGGCCCCAAAGGGGTCGGTGACGCGGTCAACCAGTCCGTCGTCATCACCTTCATGCTCCTGTTCTTCGTGAACATGGTCCTCACGGCGATCTACCTCCAGATCGTCCCTCCGAAGGGGGGCTGACCGGTGTCGATGCTCAGCTGGCTCGATCGGTCGGGTGACCAGCTCACCTTCTACGTACGGGCTCTCATCTGGATCCCCAGGACCCTGCGGCGCTATCTCAAGGAGGTGCAGCGGCTCCTCGCCGAGGTCGCCTTCGGCAGCGGCGGCCTGGGTGTCATCGGCGGCACCATCGGGGTGATGATCGCGATGACCCTCGCCACCGGTTCGGTCGTCGGTCTCCAGGGCTACGCGGCCCTCGACCAGATCGGCACCTCGGCGTTCACCGGCTTCATCTCCGCGTACTTCAACACCCGTGAGATCGCCCCGCTCGTGGCCGGGCTGGCCCTCTCCGCCACCGTCGGCGCGGGCTTCACCGCCCAGCTCGGTGCGATGCGGATCAACGAGGAGGTCGACGCCCTCGAAGCGATGGGTGTGCGGTCCATGCCCTACCTCGTCACCACCCGGATCATCGCCGGGGTCGTCGCGATCATCCCGCTGTACGCGATCGGGCTGCTCTCCTCCTACCTCGCCTCCCGCTACATCACGGTTCTGTTCAACGGGCAGTCCGCGGGCACCTACGACCACTACTTCAATCTGTTCCTCTCGCCGGACGACGTGCTCCTGTCGGTGCTCAAGGTGCTGATCTTCAGCGTGCTGGTGATCCTCGCCCACTGCTACTACGGCTTCCACGCCACCGGCGGCCCCGCCGGAGTCGGCGTGGCCGTGGGCCGGTCGGTGCGCAACGCCATCGTGCTGATCAGCGTCACCGACTTCTTCCTCTCGCTCGCCATCTGGGGCGCGACGACAACGGTGAAGGTGGCCGGCTGATGCATTCGCCCAAGGCGTATACGGTGCGCCGCAGAATCGCCGGCGTGGCCTTCGTGCTCGTGCCCGCCCTGCTCGTGTGGGTGTCGGTCTCGGTGTACGAGAAGGACTTCAGCGACGACGCCACCGTGACCGTACGCACCGGGAGCGTCGGCAACGAGATGCACGACAACGCCGATGTGAAGCTGCGCGGTGTCGTGATCGGACAGGTACGCGACATCGCGGCCGAGGGCGACGGGGCGCGCCTCACCCTCGCCATCAAGCCCGACAGGCTCGGGCAGATACCCGCCGACGTCACCGCCCAGATGCTGCCGACCACCCTCTTCGGAGAACGGTTCGTCGCCCTCGTGCCACCGCGCGTCCCGTCCGCGCAGACCCTGCAGGCGGGTTCCGTGATTCCGCAGGACCGCTCCAGCAACGCCATCGAGCTGGAGGAAGTCCTCGACAACGTCCTGCCGATGCTGACCGCGGTCAAGCCGGAGAAGCTCGCCGCCACGCTCAACGCCGTCTCGCAGGCACTCGAGGGACGCGGTGACAAGCTCGGCGACACGCTGGTCACGCTCGACGCCCACCTCAAGGAGTTCAACCCCCAGCTGCCCACGCTCAACGCGGACATCAAGGAGCTCGTCAAGGTGAGCGCCATCTACGCGGACGCCGCCCCCGACGTCCTGGACGCGCTCACCGACTTCACCACCACCAGCGGCACCATCGCCGAACAGCAGGCGGAACTCGCCGATCTGTACGGCTCCACCACCGCGTCCGCCCAGGACGTCACGTCCTTCCTGCGGCGGAACAAGGACAACCTCATCCGGCTCTCCGCCTCGGGCCGGCCGACGCTGGAACTCCTCGCCGAGTACGCGGACGCGTTCCCCTGCACCCTGCGCACGATGGCGGGATTCGTCCCCGCCATGGACAAGGCGCTGGGCAAGGGCACCGACCAGCCCGGCCTCCACGTCACTGTCAAGGCCGTGAAGTCGAAGGGAAAGTACGTGGCAGGCAAGGACACCCCGGTCTACAGCGCGACCGGCGGCCCGCACTGCTACTCGGTGCCGTACGTCGGCACAGCGGCCCCGACCGCCGACGCCCGTCGGGCCGCCGGCACGGACACCGGCCAGGCAGAAGGCGAGGAGGAGGCCACAGCGCCTGCCGCCACCGACAGCGGGCTGGGCATGCCCAACTCCCCGCAGGAGAGCCGCCTCGTCAACGAACTCGTCGCCCCCTCATTGAAAGTCCAGCCGCAGTCCCTGCCCGACTGGAGCAGCGTGCTCATCGGTCCGGCCTTCCGCGGTGCGGAGGTGAAGCTCAAGTGAAGCGCCGCTCCCTCGCGGGACCGCTCGCGAAATCCATCGTCTTCGTCGTGGTGACCGTCCTGGCCACCACCGTCCTCGCCCTCTCCATCGCCAACACGGGCGTCGGCGACACGACGACGTACAGGGCGAGGTTCACGGACGCCACCGGACTCGTCGTCGGTGACAGCGTCCGGATCGCCGGAGTCAAGGTCGGACAGGTCGAATCGATCGAGGTGGCCGACAAACGGCTGGCCGAGGTCGGCTTCGCCGTCCGCAAGGGCCGAAAGCTGCCCGCCTCGGTGACCGCGTCGATCAAGTACCTCAACATGGTCGGCCAGCGCTACATCGACCTGGACCAGGGCGCCGGACCCGTAGGCAGGAGTTTCGCCGCGGGGGCGACCATCCCGCTCTCCCGTACGACCCCGGCGCTCGACCTCACCCAGCTCTTCAACGGATTCCAGCCCCTCTTCGAAGGGCTGTCCCCACCGGACGTCAACCAGCTGGCGGGCTCCATCGTCCAGGTGCTCCAGGGCGAGGGCGGCACCGTCGACAGCATCCTCTCCCACGTCGGATCGCTGACCGGCACCGTCGCGGCCAAGGACAAGGTGATCGGCGAGGTGATCAAGAACCTCAACACGGTCCTGAAGACCGTCAACGACCGTGAGGCGGGCTTCAACGACCTCGTCGTCACCCTCCAGAGGCTCGTCACCGGGTTCTCCGGCGACCGCAAGCCGCTCGGCGAAGCGGTCACGGCCATGGGCGCGCTGACGACCGTCACCGCCGGTCTCCTCGAGGACGGACGCAAGCCGCTCAAGGAGGACATCAAGCAACTGGGCCGCCTCACGGGCCAGTTGGAGAAGGGTACGCCGCAGATCGAGAGCTTCCTCGCGAAGACCCCCGCCAAGATGGAGGCGATCACCCGTCTCACGTCGTACGGATCGTGGCTCAACCTCTACCTGTGCGAGGCCAAGGTCTCCGGAGTGAGCACCGAGGACGGCAGCGCCCCGCCCACCGGCATCGAGATCACCCGACCGAGGTGCCTGGCATGAGAATCAAGCCCGTACGGGAACGCAACCCCGTGGCCGTCAGCATCGTCGGACTCCTCGTCCTGTCCCTCCTGGGCCTGGCCGCCTACCGCGCCGACGCGCTGCCCTTCATCGGCGGCGGAACCACCTACAGCGCCGACTTCACCGAGTCGGCCGGACTCGACAGCGGCGACGAGGTGCGGATCGCCGGCGTCAAGGTCGGAGAGGTCACCGGCGTTTCGCTCGACGGCGCCAAGGTGAAGGTCGACTTCAAGGTGAAGGACGCCTGGATCGGCAACTCCTCCACCGTCGGGATCGCCATCAAGACCCTCCTCGGGGAGAAGTACCTCGCCGTCGACCCGCTCGGCAACGCCCCGCAGGACCCCGGTTCCCGCATCACCGCGAGCCGCACCACCTCCCCGTACGACGTCACCCAGGCGTTCAACGGACTCGGCGAGACCATCGGGGAGATCGACACCGCCCAGCTCGCCCAGAGCTTCGAGACGATCTCCGAGACCTTCAAGGACTCCCCGCCCGACGTACGCAGCGCGGCGAGCGGGCTCTCCGCACTCTCCAGGACCGTCTCCGAACGCGACGCCCAGCTCGCCACCCTCCTCAAGGGCAGCAAGCAGCTCACCAAGACGCTCGCCGACAAGAAGAGCAGCTTCGAAACCCTGCTGGAGGACGGCAACCTGCTCCTCGGCGAGATCCAGGCCCGCCGTGACTCCATCCATCTGCTGCTCACCGGAACCCGGAACCTCGGCACCCAGCTCACCGGGCTCGTCACGGACAACAACAAGCAGCTGAAACCCACCCTGGACTCGCTCGGCCGGGTCACCGCCGTCCTGGTGAAGAACCGCAAGAGCCTCGACAAGGTGCTCTCGATGGCCGGCTCCTACAACCGCCTCGTCGGCAACACACTCGGCAACGGCCGCTGGTTCGACAACTACGTGTGCGGAGTCGTGCCGAAGGAATACCTGCCCGTCGACACGCTCCCCAAGGACGACTGCATGCCGCCGAAGCAAGGGGGCCGCTGACATGAGACCCACACGCATCATCGGTATCGGCGCCGGACTCGCCGTCGTCGTCGTGGCCGCCACCTCGGGTGTGATGGCGATGGACGAAGCGGGAAGGACGACGGTCACCGCGTATTTCGACCAGGCCACCGGGGTGTACCCCGGATCGGACCTGCGGATCCTGGGCGTGAAGGTCGGCACCGTCGAATCCGTGAAGCCGCGGGGCAAGGAGGTCGCGGTCACCCTGCGGATCGACGAGGGCATCAAGGTCCCCAAGGAGGCCCACGCCGTCGTCGTCGCCCCCAGCCTGGTCGCCGACCGCTACGTCCAGCTCGCGCCCGCGTACAGCGGAGGGGCGCAGATCGAGGACCACGCCGTGCTGCCCGCCGCGAACAACGCGACACCCATCGAGGTCGACCAGCTGTACGAGTCGATCACGGAGCTCTCCACAGCACTTGGCCCGGACGGGGCCAACGCCGACGGAGCGCTGGCCGGACTGCTGGAGACCGGGGCGAAGAACCTCGACGGCAACGGAAAGGCCATCGGGGACTCCATCGAGCAGTTCGGCAAAGCGACGAAGACGCTCGACCGGAGCAGTGGGAACCTCTTCGACACCCTCTCCTACCTGCAGACCTTCACCACGATGCTGAAGGAGAACGACGGCAACGTGCGTGCCGCCGAGCAGCAGCTCAACTCCGTCACCGGATTCCTCGCCGACGACAAGAAGAACCTCAGCGCGGCGCTGAGGGAGCTCGGCAAGGCGCTGGGCCAGGTCAAGGGCTTCATCCAGAAGCACCGCGGCGCACTCAAGGAGAACGTGGACCTCCTGGTGCCGCTCACCCAGACCCTGGTCGACCAGCGCGCCTCGCTCGCGGAGTCCCTCGACACGCTGCCGCTCGCGGCAACCAACGTACTCAACGCCTACGACCCGGCGAACCGCACCCTCAACGGCCGTACGAACCTCAACGAGCTGTCCATGGGCGGCCCGCTCACCGAGGCCGAGGCGGCAGGCCTGGAGGGGCTGGCACCGGTGGACGCCACCCGGCAGAAGGCGCTGCCCGTGCTGCCGCTGCCCGCGATCGGCACCGTCTACGGCACCCCGGGGAAGACCGGGACGGACAAGAAGGAGGAGGCGAACCGATGAGCCGTGCCCTGCGCAGACCCGGAGCCCGCGCGACCACGGGCCTCGCCGCCCTGCTCGCCGTCGGTGTCGGCCTCGCACTCGTCGTCACCGGCGTCGACATGCCCTCGTTCACGGGCATCGACCAGGTACCGCTGCCCGGCGGCGCCGACCTCGGCGACCATCCGTACGAGATCACCGCCGAGTTCGGGGACGTCCTCAGCCTCGCGCCGCAGTCCTCGGTCAAGGTCAACGACGTCGCGGTCGGCAGGGTCACCAAGATCTCCCTCACCCCCGGCGGCTGGACCGCGAGAGTCACGATGCGGGTCAACGGGAAGATCAAGATGCCCGCCAACGCGTACGCCCACCTCGAACAGTCGAGCCTCCTCGGCGAGAAGTACATCCAGCTCTCACCGCCCGCCGCCGGCACGGCCGAGGGCGCACTGGCGGACGGCGACCGGATCCCGCTCACGCGCACCAACCGCAACCCGGAGGTCGAAGAGGTCTTCGGCGCACTGTCGATGCTCCTCAACGGCGGGGGCATCAACCAGCTCAAGACCATCACCACCGAGCTCAACAAGGCGCTGGCCGGACAGGAACCCCAGATCCGTTCGATGCTCAGCCGCGTCGACACGCTCGTCACCAACCTGGACGACCACAAGGAAGACATCACCGAGGCGCTCGACGGCGTCAACCGCCTCGCCGCCACCCTCGCCACCCGCAAACAGGACGTCGGCACCGTACTGACCGGGCTGAGCCCCGGAATGAAGGTCCTGGAGAATCAACGCGGTTCGCTCCTGACCATGCTGCGCTCGCTCGACACGCTCTCCACCGTCGCCGTCGGGACGATCAACAAGAGCAAGGCCGACACGATCGCGGACCTCAAGGCGATCGCCCCCACCCTCCGGGCCCTCGCCGACTCGGGCCAGGACCTGCCCGACTCCCTCCAGGTGCTGCTCACCTACCCGTTCACCGACGAGGTGCTGCGCGGAGTGAAGGGCGACTACCTCAACGTCTACCTGGATGTGACGGCCATGCCCGGTACCCAGATCATTCCGGCGCTCACCCCGGACGGCACCGCGCCACCGGCCCGGCAGGAGGCTGCGCTGCCCCTGCCCCTTCCTTCGATCACGACACCGGGGACGGAGGGCACCAGCCGATGATCACCCTCGCCGTCCGGCTCAAGAACATCGCCTTCCTCATCATCGCGGTACTCGTCCTCGGCTACCTCGGTGTGCGGTACGCCGACCTCGGCCACTACCTCGGCCTGCGCAGCTACTACACCGTGACGGTCCAACTGCCGCAGACCGGCGGCCTGTACACCCACTCCAACGTCTCCTACCGGGGCGTGTCCGTCGGCAGGGTCGGCCCGATCGAACTGACCGACGACGGTGTCGAGGCCGAGCTGCGCATCGAGAACGACGCACCGCGCATCCCGGACAGCCTGGAGGCCGTCGTCGCCAACCTCTCCGCCGTGGGCGAGCAGTACATCGACCTGCGGCCCACCCGTGAGGACGGTCCCTTCCTGGAGAACGGCTCGGTCATCGACCAGGCCGACACGACCATCCCGGCTCCCGTCACCAACGTCCTCACCAGCGTCAACGACCTGACGGCATCCGTCGACGCGGAAGCGCTGCGCACCGTCGTCGACGAATTCGGTGCGGCCTTCAACGGGCGCGGCGACGACCTCCAGGTCCTGCTGGACACAGGCAGCGAGTTCGTCGAAGCGGCGGACGAGGCCCTGCCGACCACCACGAAGCTCATGGCCGACGGCGAGACCGTGCTGCGTACCCAGGCCGAACAGGGCGACGCCCTCAAGGGCTTCGCCTCCGGTGCCGAGGAACTCGCCGCCGAACTCAAGGGATCGGACGGCGACCTGCGCCGGCTGATCTCCAGCGCGCCCGACGCGACCGCGCAGATCAGCGGGCTGCTGCGTGACGTGGAACCCGGCTTCGGCGTCGTCGTCGCCAACCTCCTCACCACCTCCGAGGTCGCCGTCACCCGGCAGCGCGGACTGGAGGAACTCCTGGTGAGAGTCCCCGCGGTCGCCGCGGCGGGAGCGAGTGCGGTCGACGAGGACGGTGCCCGGTTCGGTATGTCGGTCACCTTCTTCGAACCGCTGCCCTGCACCGCCGGATACGGCTCCACGACCTACCGCGAGGGCACCGACCTCTCACCGGCCCCCGCCGTCAACACCAAGGCCCGCTGCGCCTCTTCGCCCGGTACCGGGATCAATGTCCGAGGCAGTGCCAACGCCCCCAGGGGCGGCCCCGTGCCCGTGCCCGTGCCGGCCGTTCCCGGCCCGCTCCTCACCGGAGCCGGCACCGGCAGCGAGGGGGACCGGCTCCCGGGCGCGTTCGGCACCACCGGCGACACGTCGCCGGCGCCCCAGGGCATGGCCGGCCTGCTGGGCCTCGGAGGTGGCCGGTGAACGCCCGGACGAAGAGCCTGAGCGGCTGGGCCGTGCTCCTGGCCGCCGTACTGATCTGCGCGCTCGGCGGCTGGTCGTACGCGCAGGCGCGGGGCGACGACACCCTGTCGTACGCGAAGAGCCGCGACGCCGCACTCGACGACGGGAAGCGGCACCTCACCCGGCTGAACACCATGGACGGCAAGGACGGCACGACCGTCGCCTCGGGGCTCGACGCATGGCTCGCCTCCTCGACGGGGCCGCTGCACGACGGGCTGAGGAGCAGCCGCAAGAAGGACGCGAGCGAACTCGCCAAGTCCGGTGCCACGGCTCGCGGGAAGGTCACCGACGCCGCGCTCACGGCGCTCGACGAACGATCCGGGACCGCCGCAATGATCGCGACCGTCGACGTCGAGGTCACCCCGCGCACCGGGAAGGGCGGCACGGAGCGCAAACGCTTCGAGGCGAGCCTCGCCCGGACCGGCGACGGCTGGAAGGTCAAGGCACTCGAGGCGATACCCGTCGGGAGCGGAACATGAAGCAGACCGGAGGGACCACGGTGCCGATCAGCACCATCGACACCGATCCGGATACGGGTACGGCGGAGCCCGGGGCGGACGAGAGGGCCGCGCCGAACCGCCGGCGTCCGGCCCGCACCGTCGCCGCAGTCCTGGTCGTCGCCCTGCTCGTGGCCGGCGGCGCGTTCTTCGTCGCCGGGCAGCAACTCCGCGACACCCCCGCCACATCCAACCGCGCGCTGACCGACACGGCGGCGACCACCCGGGTCGCGGGCGATGTCAGCAACGCGCTGGGCAAGGTCTTCTCGTACAGCCCGCAGGCCACCGCCGTGACGAAGGAGTCGGCGAAGCAACTGCTGGCAGGCAAGGCGCTCCAGCAGTACGCGGCACTGTTCGGCCAGGTCGAGAAGCAGGCCGCCGACCAGAAGCTGACGCTCACCACCCACGTCGTACGGGCCGGAGTGACCCGGCTCAGCGGCAGCAGCGCCCACCTGCTCGTCTTTCTCGACCAGGTGTACGAGCGCGAGGGGAAGGCCGCCACCACCGCGGCAGCCCAGCTGTCCGTCACCGCCGAACTGCGGGACGGACGCTGGCAGATCGTCGAGATCACCTCCAGGTAGGGGAGAGGCACCGATGGCACGGGTACGGACGACCAGGAATCCGCTGGTGGCGGCAGCGATCGCGCTGACCGCCGTGGCGGCGGTCGCGGCGGGCTGGGGCGGCTGGTCCCGGTACGACGCCGCTCACGACGACTCGGCGGCCTACGCACAGGCCCGCGACGACGCGCTGGCCGCGGGGGAGCAGGCGGTGCAGAACATGAACACGCTCGACCACGCGAAGCTCGACCAGGGTCTCGACAGCTGGGAGGACTCGACGACGGGTGACCTCCACCAGCAACTCGTGGACGGGCGTGACGGGTTCGCCGACCAGATCGAGGCGGCCGGGACCGTCAGCACGGCCGAGGTGATGTCCGGAGCGGTGACCGAGCTGGACGAACGGGCCGGCAAGGCCGGCGTGATGGTCGCGCTGCGGGTCACCGTGACCGCGCCGGAAGGCAAGACCGCGGTGAAGGAGAGCCGGATGCTCGGGCAGCTCACCCGCACCTCCGAGGGATGGAAGCTCAGCGCCCTGGGGCAGGCGCCCGTCGGCAACACCGCCGGCTGACACCGCCGCCCCGCCCCGCACCGCCTTCGAGAGGACCCAAGAGATGTCGACGACCCGTCACCTCGTGAACCGCCGACGCCGGTTGGCCTCCGCCGCGACGGCGACCGCCCCGCCCCGGGGGCCCGTCACCCCTGACCGGCAGCCCGTGGGGAACGGGCCGGCCACGGACGACGCGTCCACGGACGACGCAGCCTCAGGCCCAACGTCCCTGGAGGAAGCGGGCGTTGAGGATTCCGACGCGGATCAGGAGCCCGCGGGGGAGGAGCCCGGGACCAGGCGCAAGCGCCCGCCCCGGCTCCGCATCCGGCTCCCCGCCGTCCTCTGCGCCGCCACCCTGCTCCTCGGCGCCTTCGCTGCCTGGGCGTTCGCCTCGGCCGGCACACTGCGCGAGGACCCGAGCCGGCAGAACACCGCCCTCACCGACATCAGCCGGACCAGCGAGGTGAAGGGCCAGATCACCGAGGCGGTCGGCGCCGTGTTCTCGTACAACTACGCCTCGCCCGCGAAGTCCGACCGGGCGGCACGGACCCATCTGGTCGGCCGGGCGGTGCAGCAGCACAAGGACATGCTCGCCGAGGTACGCGCCCAGGCGCCGAAGCAGAAGCTCGTGCTCACCACGACCGTCACCCAGAGCGGCGTGGAACGGCTCGACGGCGACCGGGCCCGGCTCCTGGTCTTCGCCGACCAGAGCAACACCCGTACCGGCAAGGCGGAAGAAACGACGTACGCGGCGGCCATGTTCGCAGTGGACGCGGTTCGCCGCGGCGACACCTGGCGCATCTCGGCCATCGATACGTTCACCCGGTGACCCGAGGGGAGAGGGAGCACGCATGAGGTTCAACGGAACAATGCGCCGCGGACTCACCGGCACGGCCACGGCCGTTGCCGCCATGGCCGCGCTCACCGCGTCGCAGGCGCCCGGGCTCGTGGGAGGGTCCGACGACAAGCAGGCCGTGGCGGCGGACGACGTCGTCTGGACGCAGGTACCCAGCGACGACAGCTACCACACGGAGCTGCCGCCGCTGACGTCACCCGAGCCGCCGAAGGCCGGCACGAAGCCGAATCCGGTGGTCGTCCGTGCCTGGGCCGAAGCAGGCATCCCGGCGACGGTCTTCTCCGCGTACCGCACGTCCGAAAGATCGCTCGGCCGCACCGACCCCGGCTGCCGGCTCCCCTGGCAGTTGCTGGCGGCGATCGGCAAGGTCGAGTCGGGGCAGGCGCGCGGGGGACAGGTCGACGCCGGGGGCACCACGTTCTCCCCGATACTCGGCCCCGTCCTCAACGGTGCGGGCTTCGCCGACATCCCGGACACGGACGGCGGTGCGTACGACGGCGACACCCGGTACGACCGGGCCGTCGGACCGATGCAGTTCATCCCGTCCACCTGGGCGCACTGGGGGAGGGACGGCAACGGCGACGGGCGCAAAAACCCCCACAACATCTTCGACGCCGCGCTCGCCGCCGGGCACTACCTCTGTGCGGGGACGCGCAATCTGTCGGTGCAGCGCGACCTCGACCGGGCGATCCTCAGCTACAACCACTCGGACACCTATCTGCGCACGGTGCTGTCCTGGCTCGATTTCTACCGCAAGGGCACCCACCCGGTGGCCGACGGCAGCGGTGTGATCCCCAGGAGCCCCGGAGCGGGCGGCCCGATCCGTCCCGAGGCCCCGGTCGGCGGCCCGGGCGGCCCACCCGGTGGCGGCGGCATCGTCGTCGGTCCGCAGCCCACCCGTACACCCGGTCCCTCGACCTCGCCCGGCCCCTCACCCTCGGACTCCGGCACCCCGGATCCGAGTGGCTCCCCGACGGACCCGGGGCCCAGCCCCGACCCGACCGACACCGGCCCCACGGACCCGACCACGGACCCCGACCCCAGCACGTCACCCGACCCGACCACGGACCCCGGTACCTCGCCGGACCCGGACCCCAGCACCTCTCAGCCGGGCTGCCCGACGGAGTCCGCGGAGCCCGGCCCGTCGCCCACCACGACGCCGTCGGACGCCCCCACCGACGATCCCTGCGCCACTCCCGCCGCCTGATCCGTCATCCGGCCGGAAGCACCTCGGCCAGGTCGTACCGCACCACTTCCTCCAGCTGCCCGTAGGTGCAGCCGGCGGGGGTGCGGTCCGGCCGCCACCGCCGGAACTGGGTGGTGTGGCGGAAACGGTCGCCCTCCATGTGGTCGTAGGCCACCTCGCAGACCCGCTCGGGGCTGAGGGCCACCCAGGACAGGTCCTTCTTGCCCGACCAGCGGCTCGGCGCCCCGGGCAGTCGTGACCCCTCGTGCGCGGCCGCGTCCGTCCAGGCCGCCCAGGGGTGCTCGCCGGGATCGATCCGCAGGGGTTCCAGCTCCTCGACGAGTTCGGCGCGCCGCTTCATCGGGAAGGCCGCACAGACCCCGACGTGCTGGAGCACACCCTCGGAGTCGAACAGGCCCAGCAGCAGGGAGCCGACCACAGGGCCGCTCTTGTGGAAGCGGTAGCCCGCCACCACGCAGTCGGCGGTCCGTGCGTGCTTGATCTTGTACATCGCACGCGCGTCGGGCCGGTACGGCAGGTCGAGCGGTTTGGCGACCACACCGTCGAGCCCCGCGCCCTCGTACCGTTCGAACCACTCCTGGGCGACGGCGGGATCCGTCGTGGCCGGAGCGAGATGGACGGGAGCCGACGCACCGGAGAGCGCCGTCTCCAGCAGGGCCCGCCGTTCG
This sequence comes from Streptomyces sp. NPDC060035, assembly GCF_042736635.1. Classification (NCBI taxonomy): domain Bacteria; kingdom Bacillati; phylum Actinomycetota; class Actinomycetes; order Kitasatosporales; family Streptomycetaceae; genus Streptomyces; species Streptomyces sp. NPDC060035. The sequence goes on along the minus strand of NZ_JBHWVO010000001.1, from coordinate 174,238 downwards.
GTCTGCACCGTGCTCAGCAGGGACCGGTCGTCCAGGGCGAGGATGTCGAAGGCCACCAGACTGGACGGCGTCTGCTCGGCCAGCATCCGCACCCGCGAATCGGCCGGATGGATGCGTTCGCTCAGCCGGTCGAAGTCCAGCCGCCCTCCGTACGCCACCACGATCTCCCCGTCGATCACACAGCGTTGCGGGAGATTCTCCCGCAACGCCGCGACCAGCTCGGGGAAGTAGCGGGTGAGCGGCTTTCCGGTCCGGCTGCCGATCACCACCTCGTCGCCGTCCCGGTGCACGATCGCCCGGAAGCCGTCCCACTTCGCCTCGTACTGCATACCCGGCGGAATGGCGGTCACGGACTTGGCGAGCATCGGTTTCACAGGAGGCATCACCGGCAGGTCCATGGCCCGATTCTGGACCGTCGCGCAGAACGTGTCTCCCGATATGCGGCATATGTGGGCCCGGCCTACGGTGGCCGACATGGGAGCAGCGGTGGAGCTGGAAGCAGACGGGCGGGCCGTACGGCTGTCCAACCCGGACAAGGTGTACTTCCCCGAGAAGGGCTACACCAAGAGGGACGTGGCCGAGTACTTCCTGGCCGTGGGACCCGGGATCCTCCGCGCCCTGCGCGAGCGGCCGACCACCCTCCAGCGCTTCGTCGACGGTGTGGAGGGCGACTTCTTCTACCAGAAGCGTGCACCCAAGAACCTCCCCGACTGGACGCCCACCGCCCGGATCGAGTTCCCGAGCGGCCGTCACGCCGACGAGATGTGCCCCACCGAGCTCGGGGCCGTCCTCTGGGCGGCCAACCTGGGCACCCTGACCTTCCACCCCTGGCCCGTGCGCAGGGCCGACACCGACCACCCCGACGAGCTGCGCATCGACCTCGACCCGCAGCCCGGCACCGATTACGCCGATGCGGTGAGGGCCGCCCACGAACTGCGGTCCGTCCTCGACGACCACGGTCTGCGCGGCTGGCCCAAGACCTCCGGCGGGCGTGGCATCCACGTCTTCGTGCCCATCGTGCCCGAGTGGACCTTCACCCAGGTCCGGCGTGCCGCCATCGCCGTGGGGCGGGAACTCGAACGCCGTATGCCGGACCGGGTGACCACCGCCTGGTGGAAGGAGGAGCGCGGCGAGCGGATCTTCGTCGACTACAACCAGACGGCCCGCGACCGGACCATCGCCTCCGCCTACTCCGTACGCCCCCGCCCGCATGCCCCGGTCTCCGCTCCGCTGCGCTGGGAGGAGATCGACGACGCCGAGCCGCGCGACTTCGACATCAGGACCATGCCCGTGCGGTACGCCGATGTGGGCGACCTGCACGCGGACATGGACGACCACGCCTTCCGGCTCGACCGGCTGCTGGAGCTGGCCACGCGCGACGAGCACGAGCACAAGCTCGGCGATCTGCCCTATCCGCCGGAGTACCCGAAGATGCCCGGTGAACCGAAGCGGGTGCAGCCCAGCCGTGCCCGGCACGACGACGGCAACGAGGCATGAACGCCGGACAGACGGCTGAGCACGGAGCGCACGGCAGGCCCCCGACACGGCGCGAGAAATGGGAAGCGTACAAGCAGTCGCCGTACTTCCCCGCGCTGGTCCTGCTCTTCATCCTGGCCGCCGCGGCGGGACTCTTCGCCGGCTCGTACACCTACGCGATGGCCAACCCGACCCCGCACCGGATCCCGGCCGCCGTGCTCAGCGGCGCCGACGTCGCGCGCGGCAAGGCGTTCGTCGCCGGCATGGAGAAGGCGCTCGACACCTCCCTGGAACTGCACAGGTACGGGACTCCGGCCGAGGCCCGCCAGGCGCTGGAGGAGCAGAGGGTCTTCGTGATCCTGCGGACGGCCGGCAGCGGGGTGGCGATGGACGTCGCCGCGGCGTCCGGCGCCACCGTCGCGGAACTGCTGGGCGAGACCGGGGTGAAGGTCGCGGACACCCTCGGCATCCCGCTCACGGTCACGGACATCAAACCCCTGCAGAGGGGTGACCCGCGCGGGCTGGCCCTCTTCTACATCTCGCTCGCCGCCGTCATCATCGGCTTCGTCGGGGCGATCCAGCTCAGCGTGCACGCCCGCGAGCTGATCCCGCTGGAGCGCATCGCGTTCACCCTGGGGTACGCGCTCCTCGGCGGCTTCGCCATCGCGGCCGTCGTGGACTGGGGACTGGGCGCAGTGGATCTGCCGTTCGTCCAGTCCTGGCTGATCCTGTCGTTCACGATGTTCACCTCGGGCATGGTCTTCACCATGTTCAACACCCTCATGGGGCGCTGGGCGATGATCCCCACCTGGGGTGTCATGGTGCTGCTCGGCAATCCCTCGTCGGGCGGCGCGGTGTCCTGGCCGCTGCTGCCCTCGCTGCTCGGGCACATCGGACGCTGGCTGCCGCCGGGCGCCTCGGTCAACGCCCAGCACACGGCTGTCTACTACCAGGGCCACCAGTTCGTCTTCCCGTATCTGGTGCTCGCGGCCTGGTCGCTGGTGTCCTGCACCGTGTTCTGGGTGTGGCGCCACCGGCACCCCGGAGGCCGCGGTCACATGCCTGAGCATGCGGCCGCGGCCTCCTGAGTGCTCCCCGGTGCTACAGCTCCTGGATGCGGATGTCGCGGTAGGAGATGACGTCCGTGGTGCTGTGGACCTGGAGCCCGATGTAACCGGTGCTGTACCGCCGGCCGTCGGTACCCGGGTCGTCGCCCCGCGGCGGCTCGAAGAGCTGACCGCCGTTGTTGTCGAACTCGTTCAGCAGGACACCGTTGCGGTAGACCGAGTAGTGCTGGTCCACCACCCGGATCTCGTAGTCGTTCCAGGTGCCCTTGGGTGTGACCCCGGCGCCGCCGAGGCCCACGCGGTCGAAGCCGTAGACGGATCCGGTCTTGTACATGTCGCCGTCGGGACGGTCGTTGACCTGGATCTCATGGCCGTACTTGATGGCGACCCATTCCGGTCGCGACTCCTCCGGGTGGTCATGGACGTCCGGGAAGCGGACGAACACTCCGCCGTTGGCGTTGCCCGCCCCGGGAGCGTCGTCACGCCACTGGAGCTTCAGCGAGAAGTCGCCGTACTGCCGGGCCGGGAACCACAGCATTCCCATTCCGTCCACCGAGGTGGAGCTGGTGATGGAACCCTCCTCCGCGTTGAGCCCGAACTTCCCGCCGCCGACGTGCTGCCACGTGGCGAGGGACTCCGCGGTGCCGTCGAACAGCTTGCGGTAGCCCTCGACCTGGCCCGGCTTGCCGATGCCGGACTGCTTGGCCGCCCTGTAGATCTTCCTGTGCTCACGGGCGTCGATCGCACCGTCGGCGAGCAGCTTGTCGAGGACCTTGTCGACGTGCTTGAGGAACAGCGCGTGCGAGGACCAGTCCTTCTCGTCCTCGATCAGCTCGTTGATCGTGCAGCGGTTGCCGGTGACCCGGTTGGGGACACCTGTGTCGACCGTGCCGACGATGACGGTGAGCCGCTCGTCGAACTCAGGACAGTTCGGCGCCGGGACACCGCCGCTCTCCGCGATGGTGAACGACGCCTGCTCGGCCTCGGAGGTGTTGCCCGCCTTGTCCGTCGCCCGGTGGGCGAAGGTGTGATAGCCGACCCGGTCCACGATGACGGGCGCGGTGTACGCGAGGTACGGGCCCCCGTCCAGGGAGTACTCGGTCCTCTCCACACCCGAGTCGGCGTCGGTGGCGGTGACCGTGGCCCTGGCGCTGGTGATGAACGCGCCGTCCGAGTTCTTGTCGCCCGTGACCGCCACGGAGGTCTCCGGCGGTGTCCGATCCTGCGACGGGGGTTCGACGACGGTGAAGTCGGCCGACTTCTCGGCGGCCACGTTGCCGGACTTGTCGGTGGCGCGGTAGCGAACGGTGTGCGTCCCCACCTCGTGCACCATCACGGGGGCGGTGTACGCCTGCCAGGCACCGTCCGCCCCGATCGCGTACTCGATGGTGTTGACGCCGGACCCGGTGTCGGACGCGGTCACGGTGACCGTGGCCATGCCCAGGTAGGCGCCCGCGTCGTCCTTCTCGCCCGAGACTGTGGCAGAGGTCTCCGGCGGAGTCCTGTCGTCCGTGGGCGGTGCGGCGACCGCGAAGTCGGCTGACTTCTCGGCGGCCACGTTGCCCGACTTGTCGGTGGCGCGGTAGCGGACCTTGTGCGTCCCCACCTCGTCGACCACGACGGGCGTCGTGTACGGCTGCCAGGCGCCGTCGGCCCCTACCGCGTACTCGACGGTGTCCACTCCCGAACCCGCGTCGGTCGCCGCCACGGTGACGGTGGCCTGACCGATGTACGCGCCGTCGGCGTTCCTGTCGCCGTCGACCTTCGCGGAGGTCTCGGGTGCGGTGGTGTCCTCACCGCCGCCGTCCTCGGTCACGGTGAGGATGCCCTGCATCGATCCGTGGCCGGGAATGGTGCAGTGGTAGAAGTACCGGCCGGGTGTGAGCGTGACCTCGACGCTGTGCTTGCCGCCCGCGCTGTCGCTCGGGTTGGCCAGGATGTTCAACGGGACGTCGTTGTTGAACTCCACGTCCGACACACTGAAGGTCAGGGTGTGCGGCATGCCCGTCGTGTTGCCGGTGGCCGTGCTGTTCTCGAAGACGATCGTCGCCTTGCCGGCCACTGCGGTCGTGGGAGCCGACAGGTAGTGGTCGATGGGGTCGCCCGCGGTCCAGGTGAGGACCTGGTCGGCCGCGGCCGCCGGACGGTTGTCCGACCGCCCGTACGCGGCCGTCGACGTCAGCCCCAGGACCATCAGGAACGAGCCCAGCAGGGCCAGCCACAACCGGGCGGGTCCGTAGCGCTGTCGCGCGAGGAGTGAACGGTGTCTCACTGCGCTGCCGCCTTCCTGGCAAGGTCGGAGGCGGCCGGGGTCGGCCCGCCGCCCTTGTACGTCACGCGCCACAGCGCGGACTTGGAGTCGGAGGTGAAGAAGCCGCGCCCGTAGTCCAGGACGTAGAGCGAACCGTCCGGCGCGAACTTCCAGTCCATGAGATTGCGGATACCCTCCGCACCGACCGGAATGATCTTCTTGAGGGACTCGGCGTGCGTGGGGGTGCCGCCCTTGCCGACCGTCTTCGGGTCGGTGAGCACGGCGTGCCGCGGCTGGGTGTCGTCGTAGAAGTCACCGACGAACCACTTGCCGTCCCAGTACGAGGGCCACTTGGCCTCGCTCGTGCTCGCCGCGTCGTAGCGGTACACCGGGCCGTTCATCGTGGCCTGGCCGCCGCCCTTGAGCCAGGGCAGGAGCTGCTTCTGGTCCTCCACCTTGTAGCTCGGGATGCCGTTGGCGTCGCGCGGGTAGTCCACGCCGCCGCCCTGGGGCGAGTACCAGATGGTGTTGGACGTGATCGGCGGCAGATTCACCAGGCCGTTGTTGTTCGGCGACTCGTTCTTGGGGGCGTCGCAGTCGTACCAGCCCAGCGGCTTGGAGGGATCCGGCAGATTGCGGTCCCGGTAGGGCTGCTTGTTGCCCATGCAGTACGGCCAGCCGTGGTTGCCGGCCTTGGTGATGGCGGCGAACGTGTCGTACTTGGCCGGGCCCCAGGTGGTGCTGGGGGCGCCGGCGTCCGGGCCGACCCAGCCCGCGTACAGCGTGTCGGTCGCCTTGTCGACGGAGATCCGGGCCGGGTTGCGTACACCCATCACGTAGATCTCGCCGCGGGTCTTGCCGCCGCCCTCGTCCGGCTCCTTGCCGGTGAAGAGGTTGCCCTCCGGCAGGGTGTAGGTGCCGTCGTCCTCGGGGTGGATCCGCAGGATCTTCCCGTTGAGGTTGTTCGTGTTGCCCGCGGTGCGGCGGGCATCGGCGAACGAGACGCCCTTGTAGTTCGGCTCGGGGTTGTTTCCGGAGTAACCGCCGCTGAAACCGGAGGAGTTGTTGTCACCGGTGGCGATGTAGAGGTTCTCCTTCGAGTCCCAGGCCAGGCCGCCACCCGCGTGGCAGCAGCTGTGGATCTGGACCGGCCAGTGCAGCAGCACCTTCTCGGAGGCCAGGTCCAGCTTGTTCGTGGCGGGGTCGAAGGTGAAGCGGGAGACCTGGCGTACCGCCATCTGCTTGTCGCGGTCGATCTTCGCGTGCGGTGTGTAGTGCAGATACACCCAGCCGTTGGCCGCGAAGTCCGGGTCCAGTTCGATGCCGAGCAGGCCCTCCTCGACCTTGACCAGTTCGTCGCCGCCGCCCTTGTTCCCGAAGACGGTCAGTCTGCCCGCGAGTGTGACCTGCTTCGTCGCCGGGTCGTAGACGTGGATCTCGCCCTGGCCCTTGCCGATGTCCGGGTTGTTCCAGTCCGTGACGACCGGCTGGTCACCGTCGGCGCCACCACGCCCGATGTAGAAGACCCGCCCGTCCTTGGCGGTGACGAGGCCGTGCGGCTCGCCGATCTGGTCGTTCTGGCCGGGCTGGTTGGGCCGGGTGAGGCGCTCGGCCGTGTAGTTGGCGTCGATGCTCGCCCTGCAGTCCGCCTGGGAGATGCGGCTCGTCCAGGCCAGCGCACCCCGCAGATGGTCGCGGAAGTCCGTCTCGGCGAAGCTGCTGACCGTACCGCCCATGCCCGTGTAGAAGGACCGGCCGCCGTCGTAGTCACGGCACCAGGAGACCGGGTGGTCCCAGCCGTTGGCGCTCGCGCCGGGCGTGTACGTGATCTCGCGGACGCGGGCCACGGTGTGCACGTCGCCGGACGGATTGTCCTTCCAGTTCAGCCACGTGTCGGGGCGCTTCCACTCCAGCGGGAGGTTCTTCGTCGCCGGGTGCTGCCGGTCCCCGATCTCGACCGTGGCACGCTGGACGTTCGCCGGGCTGTCCGCCGAGGGGCGGGCGCCCACCAGGCCGGTGAACCAGTCGGAGTACGGCTCGGTGCGCGCCGCGTCATGGATGCCGAGGAAGCCGCCGCCCGCCTCCATGTACGCCTCGAGACCCGCCTCCTGCTCCGGGTCGAGGACATCGCCGCCGCCGGTCAGGAAGACGACCGCGTTGTACTTGGCGAGCTGCTTGCCGTTGGTGAAGACCCCCGCGTCGTCGGTGGCGACGGTCTTGAAGCGCCCGGCCGTCGGGCCACTGAGGCCGATCTTCTCGATGGCCGCGATCCCCGCGTCCACGGTCGGCGACTCCTCGCCCGCCGAGGCGTGGAAGACCAACACCTTGACGTCGGCCCCGCCCGGCGGCGAGGGAAGGGACAACGTTGTCGCCACCCGTTCCTTCAGTCCCGGGTCCGGGTAGGGCACGGCGCCGGCTGCGCTGCCGCCCAGCAGGGACGCGGTCAGTGCGCCGGCCGCCACGGCTGCCGCAAGGCCGCGTCGCGATCTGGACCTGTGATGTGGTGTGCGCTGCATGTGGTCACCCACCCCTCTCTGGTCACTTCTCTGGTCACTGCAACTCTGTGGTCACTCCAACAGCGCATGAAGCTATTCCTCTTTTCGCGACTCGCCAATAGGTATGGCAGCATTCGAACTAACTTTGTCCTGAGTGTGGATAAACGCGGTTCCCGCGGCTACGGTGTGGGCCGTCCCGGGGAACAGTGCGTCAGTTTCCGTATCGCAGTGGGGAGTTCGACATGGACCGAAGGACCTTCAACCGGCGGATGCTGGTGGGCGGCGGTGTGGCGGCGGCGACCGGGGTGACATCGATGTCGCTCGGCGCGGTGCAGGCGAGTTCGGCGGAGAACCCGCCGAGGACCGCTCCGGCGGGAGGAGCGGTCCGGCATCTCAAGCTGTACGCCGAGAAACTGGCGGACGGCTCGTTGGGATACGGCTTCGAGAAGGGCAAGGCGTCGATCCCCGGACCGCTCATCGAGATCACCGAGGGCGACACCCTGCACATCGAGTTCGAGAACACCACGGACATGGATGCCAGCCTCCACGTCCACGGCGTCGACTACGACATCGCCAGCGACGGCACCCGCCTGAACCGGAGCCATGTCGAACCGGGCGGCACCCGTACGTACACCTGGCGCACCCACGCCCCGGGCCGCAGGAAGGACGGCACCTGGCAGGCGGGCAGCGCGGGCTACTGGCACTACCACGACCATGTCGTCGGCACGGATCACGGCACGGGCGGCATCCGCAAGGGGCTCTACGGGCCCGTCGTCGTCCGGCGCGAGGGAGACGTCCTGCCGGACAAGACGATCGCGATCGTCTTCAACGACATGACGATCAACAACAAGGCCGCCCACGACAGCCCGAACTTCGAGGCCACGGTGGGCGACCGGGTCGAGGTCGTGATGATCACGCACGGCGAGTACTACCACACGTTCCACATCCACGGGCATCGCTGGGCGGACAACAGAACCGGGCTGCTCACCGGCCCCCACGACCCCAGCAGGGTCATCGACACGAAGATCTGCGGACCCGCCGACTCGTTCGGCTTCCAGATCATCGCGGGCGAACACGTGGGGGCGGGCGCCTGGATGTACCACTGCCACGTCCAGAGCCACTCCGACAGGGGAATGGCCGGACTGCTCCTGGTCGCCAAGGCGGACGGCACGGTCCCCGGCTACGACCCGCCGCACCACGCGGCCGGCGCGGCGGACGCCCACACGCACTGAGCCGACAGCCTCACACCGTCAGCCGCCGCTGCTCCTCCTCGACGATGCGCCGGGCGAGCGCCCCGTCCGACACATCGACGGCATCGGGCGTCGCCTCGGCGACATCGCTGCGCCGTGCGTACGCGTCGAAGAGGCGGTCCTTGCGCGCAAGGATCTCCAGCATGCGCTGGTCGACGCTGTCGGCCGCGAGCAGCCGGTGCACCTGGACCGTCCGTATCTGCCCCATGCGGTGGGCCCGGGCCACGGCCTGGTGCTCCATCGTGGGCTTGATCTGCGGTTCGCACAGGATGACCACCGAGGCCGCCTGCATGTTCAGCCCTACGCCGCCGGCCTGGATCTGGCTCAGCAGGACGGCATGCCCGTCCGCCGCGCCGAACGCGTCGACCAGTTCCTGCCGGCGCGCGGCCGGCTGGCTCCCGGAGACCGGACCGAGCACACCACTGCCCAGAGCTTCCCTGACAGTCCGGAGCACTTCGCGGAAGTACGAGAACACGACGACCTTGAGCCCGTTGTCCTCGGCCTCCGTGACCAGCTCGCACAGCCGATTCAGCTTCGCCGACGTCTCCGGGCGGGCGTACGCGGCACGGCGCATCCGCATGAAGTGCCCGGCGGCGACCGCCTCGCGGTACGCCTCGAGATCGCCGTCGGAGAACTCCTCCCACTCGTCGGCCTGGACCAGCGCGGGGAGTTCGCTCAGGACATCCTCCTGATTCCGCCGCAGGTAGGCGGGAGCGACAGCCCTGCGGAAGGCGTGCGAACCGGCGACGCCGTGCGTGGTCGTCACGGACGGCGCCAGTTCGGGCCGCAGTTGGCGCACGAGGCTCCGGAACTCCTCCACCCGGTTCTCCATGGGGGTGCCGGTGAGGAACAGAACCCGTTCGGTGTGCCCCGTCCAGCCGGTCACGGCACGGGAGCGCCGGGTGGCGGGATTCTTCACGAAGTGCGCCTCGTCGACCACCACCATGCCGGGCCGGATCCCGCAGGCCGGTCCCTCGGGCAGGGTGTGCAGCGCGTCGAACGTGGTCAGGGCGACGCCGCCCTTCTCGCGCCACTCGGCGAACGCGTCCTGCCGCTCGGGGCCGTGTACCGGCACGGCCCGCAGAGTGGAACGGGCACGGATCTCCCGGCTCCAGTTGATCAGCACGCTCGCCGGGCACACCACCAGGAAGTGGGTCTCGTCCCGCGCTGCGAGATGGGCCAGCACCGCGATGGCCTGCACCGTCTTGCCGAGCCCCATCTCGTCCCCGAGGATCACCCGCTTCTGGGCGAGGGCGAAGCGTGCACCGAAGGACTGGTAGCCGCGCAGCGACACCCGAAGATGTGTGTCGTCGAGTCGCAGCCCGCGCACCCGGTCCGCGATTCCGGTCGGCAGGAAACCCTCGGCGGCGTCCCGGTCGGGTCCGGCGGCGGACATCTCTGCGAGCAGGCTGTAGTACTCGGCCGACCGCAGCTCGAAATCGACCCATGCCTCGGCCTCGGACGCAGGTCCGCGCAGCAGATCGACGGACACCTGTCCGAACAGCAGTGGGAGTCCGCGCGTGGCCGCCTCGTCCACGGCGGTCCGTACGGAGGTGACGGCGGCCAGCACCTCTGCACGGGCCGCCCGTCCCGTGAACAGCATGCGCAGCCGGCTGCGCGCCGGTGCGGCTGCCGCGAGCGACGGTTCCAGCTCCGTGACGAGCCGCCGGGCGGCGGTCGTCGCCCGGCGCACGTCGGGACCCGCCTCGACGAGCCGGTGCAGGGCGATGAGCAGCGCGGTTGTGGCCGCGTCCGAGGCGTCCACGTCTATCCGTACGGCGACGGTGTCCCGGACCGCGTGCGCGATCTGCCGTGTGGCTGCTAGGGCCCGGTCCGCCGTCTGCGCCCCGACGCCGGGGATCTGGCGGAGCTCGTATCGCCCGGTTTCGTGTACCTGGCCCACCGTCAGATAACCGGCCTGTTCCAGCGCGCCGAGCCGCAGCCGGCCCTCGGTGACTTCCCCGAGCCGGGCGAGGGGGATGCCGGCCAGCTCCCGGTCCACGAGGGAGTCGAGAAGGGGGGTCAGTGCGATGCGTGCGGTATCGACGGCCCGGAGGTGGTCGTCCAGGACCGCGCGGGCCGTGCTGAGGAGCCGGTCCGCGTCCTCGATCAGCTCACGGGCGGCTCTTCCCGTGGGCGCGTCAGCACCCGTGGGTCCGGCCTGTGTCATGTACGTCCTTCTGTCCCGCAGCCCCTCCGTGACCGAGCGCCCGTCGCCTTCCCGGGCGGGTCCCATCGTCGCACGGGCACGGGGCGGCGTTGCCCATCACGGGGCGGGCGGCCTGCGCTCGGCCGGCGTCAACAGCAGGACCTCCAGCGCGCGCGCACAGGACCGGGCCTGATCCAGGAACCAGTCCGTCCGTTCGTCCGTGATCACGGACGGCGTGGCGCGCACGGCGAGCGCGAAGCGCGCGTAGCCGGCGCCGTCCAGCACGGGGACGGCCAGGGTGCGCACCCCGAGCGCCGACTCACCGTCGTTGAGCGCGTACGCCTCGGTCCGTACGCGTGCCAACTCGGCCTGCAACAACACGGGTTCCACGATCGTACGGTCGGTGAAGGCGCGCAGGGGCGGGAGTGCGGCCGGTCCGCTCTCGCCCGGCCGGGCCCAGGCCAGCAGGACCTTGCCCAGGGCCGTCGAGTGCAGCGGCCTGCGCAGCCCCGTATGCGGAGTGACCGAGCCGCCCGCGACGATCACGGCGTGCGGGCCGCTGCGCAGCGCCAGGTCGGCCGTCGCCCCCGTGCGCTCGGCCAGGTCGGTCAGCTCGGGGGCGGCCAGATGGAGCCCCCGCTGGTGGTACGAGAGCCGGCCCAGTTCGGTCACCGCGGGGCCCAGCCGGTAGCGCGACGTGCGCGCGTCCTGTTCCAAAAAGGCGGCGCCGAGGAGGGTACGGGCCAGGCGGTGGGCTGTGGAGACGGAAAGCTCCAGTCGCCGGGCAAGGTCGGAGGCGCTCAGATCGGGGCCGTTGTCGTGGAAGCAGTGCAGGACGTCCAGCGCACGCAGCACTGCCTGAGCTCCGCCGGGTGCGCGCCCCGCAGCGGCCTCGGTCATGTCGTCTCGCTTTCCGCTCGCGAAGGGGGAAGGGACCCACATGGTTGCCACATTACGGGAGCGAAGAGGGTGCCGAACGCGGTCATGAAACACTCTGTTCATAACCAATCCCACATGATGGGAAGACAGTTGTGAGCGAAGGCCGGCCCGTGGCAGGCTGCAGCCCTCACCACCGGCGAACGGAAAGGAGCAGTGCCATGGCAGGCCCCCGCGCCACCACTCCGGGCACCACCGCTCCGGTCCTGCTCGCCCTCACGCTGCGCCGTCACATCGACCTGGCGCGCGTCTCCAGCGCTGCCTGTCGCTGACCACCTCAGCTCCTCAGCTCCCTTCGCCGACGCTCCCCGCCGACCGGCAGACCGCTCTCCCGCCCCGCCGCATCCGGTGTTCCTTCCGGAGCGCGCCCCGCGGTGCCGCGGCCCGCGCCGGTGCCGGACGCCGTGCCCGCGCGCCCTCCTGCTTCGCCGATCCTCCGGGAAGAATCCATGACGCATTCCGCCGTCCTGCCCAGGACCCTCTGGTTCACCCGCTGTCCCGTACCCACCGCGACCGGCATAGCTGCCGACCGGCACTGGTTCAGCGACGAGTTCGCCTCCGACGGCATCACCGTGCGCTCCCTCCAGGACGCCGGCCCCGACGCCGACCGTGCCGCCCACTTCACCCACGCCCTGCCGGGACTGTTCCGCGAGGGCGGCAACGTGCCTGCCCTGTGGGCCCGTTCGCGAGGTGAGCGGACCCGGCTGATCGGTCTGACCTGGATCGAGGAACGCCAGGCCGTACTGATCGCTCCCGGATCCGGGATCAGGGGTGCCGAGGCCCTGCGCGGACTGCGGCTTGCGGTGCCCTCCCACAGCCTCGCCATCGACTTCTGGCGGGCCATGGCGCTCCGCGGATTCGAAGGCGCTCTCGGCTCCGCCGGTCTGACCCTGGACGACGCCGAGCTCATCGACGTGCCCGCCGGCACCCACGAAGGCCAGTGGGCCGCCGAACTCGACTCGCTGCGGCGCGGCGACGTGGACGCGGTGTACGTCAAGGGAGCTCTCGCCGTCGAGGCAGCCCGCAGGACAGGGGCCGAGGTCGCTGTGGAACTTGACGAGCTGCCCGACCGCCGGTTCCGCGTCAACAACGGAACGCCCCGCCCCATCACGGTCCACCAGCAGTTGCTGGACGACCACCCCGAGCTCGTCGACCGCTTCCTCGCCGTCCTGCTCAGAGCGGCCGACTGGGCCACCGGACAGCCCGCCGAAGTCGACCGCATCCTCGGCGCCGAGACCGGAGCGGGCGCCGACGGAGTTGCGGGCGCCTACCGCCCCGGTACCCATCTCACCCTGCACCCCGACCTGTCGGCCGAGCGACTTGCCCTGCTCGCCGAGCAGGAGACCGCGCTGCGCGCCCACGGCTTCCTCCCGGAGCCGGTGGACATCGCGGCGTGGGCCGACCCCGCGCCACTGCGCCGGGCCGCCGCACTCGCCCGGCTCCACCCCGTCCCCACGTCCATCCCCGAACCCCGAGGACCACTGTCACCATGAACCCGCACCGACCAGTCCGTACAGCCATCGCGCCCGCACTGCTCACGGCCACCGCCCTTCTCGCCCTCAGCGCCTGCGGTACGTCCGAGGCCGACAGCGGATCCGGCGTCGCGAGCACCGTCACCGTGCGCATTCCCGACCCCGGCAACTCCGGAGTCCTCGCCGTCGGCAAGAAGGACGGCAGCCTCGACAAGGCCCTCGGCAAAGTCGGCGCCAGGGTGCAGTGGACCGGCAGTGCGGGCCCCTTCGCGCCCGCCGCCCAGGCCATGAACGCCGACCAGCTCGACTTCGCCACCGGCTCCATCACCTCGGGTGTCACCTCGCTCTCCCAGCGCCCCGGCTTCAAGTTCTTCACCGCCGTCGACCCCGACGCGGCGGGCGAGGGAATCCTTGTCCGCAACGGTTCGGGCATCGGTTCCGTCGCCGATCTCGTGGGGAAGAAGGTCGCCGTCAACCAGGGCGGCACCGGGGAGTACCTGCTGCTCAAGGCGCTCGCCAAGGCGGGCATCCCGGCCGGCAAGGTGGAGCGGGTCTATCTGCGTCCCGACCAGACCGCCGCCGTGTTCAACTCGGGCAAGGTCGACGCCTGGGCCGTCTGGGCCACCTACGCCGTGGCCGAGATCGGCAGCGGCAAGGCCCACTTCGTCGCCGACGGCGCCGCCATCGGCTCCGACAACTACAGTCTGAACGCGGTGCGTACGGGCTTCGCCGACAAGCACCCCGAGATCGTCAAGGCGCTCTACGGGTACCTCCACGACGCCAGCGCCCGCCAGAAGAAGGATCCCGCCGCCTATCTGAACGTCTTCACCGATGTCGGCCCCACCGCCGTCACCGGCAAGGCCGAGGAGGTGCAGACCGGGATCATCGCCAAGGGCGGCACGGTCGACCCGATCGGCCCGGAGGACATCGCACGCTTCGAGGCCGTCGCCGCCTTCTACGCGGAGCAGAAGGTCACCAAGGGACAGGTCGATGTCGCGGCGCACCTTCTCGACATCGAGAAGCTGACGTGAGCGCGGTCTCCGAGGCGGCCGCCACCGAGGGCCTGGTCGTCCCCCGACCCCAACTCCGTACACCGCGCAGCCGTTCCTTCGCCCTGACCGTCCGCGCGCTGGGACCGGTGGCTCTGCTCGTCCTGTGGTGGGTGGCCTCGGCCACCGGTGTGCTCACCCCCGACGTGCTGGCGTCGCCCGCGCAAGTGCTGCGAGCGGTCGGGGAGCTGTGGGGGAACGGACAGCTGCCCGACGCGCTCACCACCTCCCTGACCCGGTCCGGGATCGGCCTGCTCCTCGGGCTCGCCGCCGGGCTGGTCCTCGGTATCACCACCGGATTCACCCGGCTCGGCGACGAGCTCCTCGACTCCTCGCTCCAGACCCTGCGCACCATCCCCTTCCTCGCGCTGGTCCCGCTCTTCATGGTCTGGTTCGGGATCAACGAGACCGCCAAGATCCTGCTCATCGCCGTCGCCACCACGTTCCCGATGTACGTGTCCACGTCGAGCGGCGTGCGCAACACCGACCCCAAACTCGTCGAGGCCATGCGCAGCTTCGGGATGAGCCGGCTCGCCATCGTGCGGGAGGTCGTCCTGCCCGGAGCCCTGCCGTCCCTCCTCGCCGGACTGCGTCTGTCCATGACGCTCAGTGTGATCGCCCTCATCGCCGCCGAGGAGATCAACGCCACCGCGGGCATCGGATACCTGATGTCGCAGGCCCAGAGCTACGCCCGCACCGACATCCTCGCCGTCTGCATCCTGATCTACGGCCTCCTGGGCCTGTCCGCGGACATCCTCGTACGGCTGCTGGAGCGCGTCCTGATGCCCTGGCGGTCCCCGCAGGGAGGGACACGATGACCGACGGAACACAGCGACCAGCCGTACGGGTACGCGGACTGCGCCGGGTCTTCGGTACCCGGGCCGTGCTCGACGATCTCCGGCTCGACATCGCCCGGGGTGAGTTCGTCGCCCTGCTGGGTGCCAGCGGCAGCGGCAAGACCACCCTGCTCCGCATCCTGGGCGCACTGGACGGCGCCGACGGGGGAGAGGTGCTCGTCCCCGAGGTCCGCACCATCGTCTTCCAGGAGCCCCGCCTCGTACCGTCCAAGAAGGTCCTCGCCAATGTGACCGTCGCCCTGCCGCGCAGCCGCTCCGCGCACGGGCTCAGGGCCCTGGCCGAAGTCGGCCTGGAACGGCACGCCGACGCCTGGCCCGGCACGCTCTCCGGCGGCGAGGCCCAGCGCGTGGCGCTCGCCCGGGCGCTGGTGCGGGAGCCCGAACTGCTCCTGCTGGACGAGCCGTTCGCGGCGCTGGACGCCCTGACCCGGCTGAAGATGCAGGATCTGGTGGGGGAGCTGTGCCGCAAGCACCGCCCCGCCGTCCTCCTGGTCACCCACGATGTCGACGAGGCGGTACGGCTCGCGGACCGCGTCGCCGTGCTCCGCGACGGGAGGCTCGTCACCGACGAGACCGTCGACGTCGACCGGCCGCGGGACCCCGGCGATCCCGCGTTCGCGGCACTGCGCCGCCGGCTGCTGAACGACCTCGGGGTCGACGCCGCCCCCGCCGCTCCACCGCTCTCCCCCTCGCCGTCACCTTCCCCCGCCCCTGCCGAAGTCGGAGTGATCTGAATGACCATCACCATCGGTGTCCACAGCAGCAATCCGTCCCTCTTCCACCTGTACCACCTCTCCCGCCTCGGCATCGCCCAGGAGGAGCTGGCCGCTCTCGGCGAGACGGTCGCCTTCCACCCGTACACCAACGGAGTCCGCACCGGCGAGCTCCTCACCCAGGGCGTCATCGACTTCGGCGGCACAGGCTCCACCCCACCGGTCACCGCCCAGGCAGCGGGCCACGATCTCGTCTACACCGCCGTGTCCGCCCCGCGCCCGGACCACGGCGCGGTCCTCGTCCCCGTGGACAGCCCGGTCCGCACGGTCGCCGACCTCAGGGGCGCGACCGTCCACCTCGCGATCGGATCCTGGCAGACCCATCTGATCGCCAAGGCACTGGACGACGCCGGACTCTCGTACGCCGACGACATCACCGCGGTCCGCAGTACCGACGACAGCGAACAGCTGCTGCGTTCCGGGGCCATCGCCGCATGGGTCGCCCAGGGACCCCAGCTGGCGGCCGCGCGCAGGATCGGCGGACTGCGCACCCTCGTCGCCACCGGCGACGTGATCACCGACCGGTCCGTCTTCTTCACCCGGCGCGAGCTCGCCGAGAGCCGGCCGGAGATCATCGAGGCGCTCACCCGCGCACTCCGGCGTGCGGACGACTGGGCGGCGGCCAACCCCCGTGCCGCTGCCGAGATCGCCGCCGCTGACCTGGGCGGGAGCGCCGACGACTGGGAGACCGCTCTGCGCGCCCTGCCGTGGAGGATCGAGGCCGTGAGCGACGCGTTCATCGCCGAACAGCAGGACGCCGCGGACATC
The DNA here is from genome assembly GCF_042736635.1 of Streptomyces sp. NPDC060035. Classification (NCBI taxonomy): domain Bacteria; kingdom Bacillati; phylum Actinomycetota; class Actinomycetes; order Kitasatosporales; family Streptomycetaceae; genus Streptomyces; species Streptomyces sp. NPDC060035. The sequence continues at coordinate 157,695 of NZ_JBHWVO010000001.1, read as the reverse complement.
TTCCACCGCACCGGATTCATCGAGCGACCGGTCAGTGTCGCCACCGCCCGGGCACACGCGGCCACCGCTGCCTCCGGCCCGAAGGCGGCCTGAGCGGCATGGCGAGCGAAGTCCTCTGGTACATCATCCCGCGCGAAGGCGCCTACCCCTGGGAGCCGGAAGGCCGGCGGACCGCCGACCTCGGCTACCTCAGCCGGCTCGCCGGAACCGTGGAACAGCTCGGTTACAGCGGCGCCCTGCTCGCCACCGACCTGTACGACGTCTGGCCGCTGGGCAGTGCCCTCGCCGCCTCCACCAGCACCCGCTTCAAGCCGCTGCTCGCGGTCCACCCCGGACTCATCTCACCCACTCTGCTGGCCAAGATGGCGCTCAGCTTCGACCAGCTCTTCGGCGGCCGGCTGCGCTTCAACGTCGTCAACGGCTCCACGAAGTCGCTGCAGGAGTACGGACTCCACGTGGAGCACGACGAACGGTACGAACTCAGCGCCGAGTACTGGTCGATCGTGAAGCGGCTGACGGCCGGAGAGGTCTTCGACCACAAGGGCCGCTTCTACGACCTGAAGAACGCGGGCGCCTCGTTCCGTGAGCTGAAGCCCGTCCAGGACCCGCACATCCCGCTCTGGTTCGGCGGCTCGTCCGCCCCCGGCATCGAGATGGCGGCCGAGCACGTCGACGTCTTCCTCACCTGGGGCGAACCGCCGCACCTGCTGAAGGAGAAGCTGGATCGGGTCCGGGCGCGGGCGGCCTCGTACGGCCGTACCCTCCGCATCGGGCTGCGTCTCCACCTCATCGTCCGCGACACGGAGGACGAGGCATGGGCGGCAGCCGACCGGCTGCTGGACGTCACGAGCGCTGCGACGTACGCCCGTCAGCTCGGCGACCGGGCCGGCGAGGACGGGGTGGGCTGGCAGCGTCAGTTCCGCCAGCACGGCGGGAAGGTTCCGGCCCGGGCGCGGGAACTGGAGACGCACCCCAACATGTGGCCGGGCATGAGCCTCTTCCGGCCGGGCCCCGGCACGGCGGTCGTCGGTTCGACAGCCCAGGTCGTCGAGCGCCTCAAGGAGTTCGAGGACCTGGGGGTCGACACCTTCATCCTGTCCGGGAATCCGCTGCTGGAGGAGGCCTACCGGGTGGCGGAGACGGTGCTTCCGGCGCTCGGCGTCACCCGCTGACGCCACGCCCGGCCGAACCGGGGGGCACTCGCCGGTCCGGCCGGGCACGTACGGGACGGGGCTACGGGGACGGGTACCCGGCCGGCCTGTGCGGGCTGCGGTTGTCGGTGCCCGGTGCAAGACTCGGTGGGTCAGGGAAATGCCCGCACGATGAGCGAGCGAGACATGCGACTCGCCCGAGGAGCACACCATGCTCGACCCCAGTTTCGTCACCGGCGCCCCCAACTGGACCGACCTCGGCACACCCGACCTCGACGCGGCCACGGCCTTCTACCAGGGCCTCTTCGGCTGGGAGCTGGTGCCCGGCGGCCCCGAGACCGGTGGCTACGGGATGTATCAGCTGAGGGGCAGGACGGTCGCCGGCGTCATGACCGTGCCCGAGGACCAGGGAAAGCCCGCCTGGTCCGTCTACTTCCAGACTCCCGATGCGGATGCCACCGCCCGGACGGTGGAGAAGGCCGGCGGGGCCGCGGCGTTCCCTCCGATGGACGTGCTCGACTACGGCCGCATGGGCGGTTTCAAGGACAACGCCGGGGCGTACTTCGGCGTATGGCAGCCGGGCACGAACACCGGCCTGGGCATGATCATGGAGCCGGGTTCGCTGATCTGGTCCGAGCTCTACACCCCGGATGTACCCGCAGCTGCCGCGTTCTTCCACACGGTCTTCGGATGGGAGACCGAGGACATGACGTTCCCCGAGGGCTCCTACACGATGGTCCGTCCCGCGGGCAGCGCAGGCGCCGACTCCTCGTTCGGCGGGCTCGTGCCCATCGACGACGTGCCCAGCGAGGCGGCCGCGGGGCCGCACTGGCTGCCGTACTTCGCGGTGGAGGACTGCGACGCGACGCTCGCCGAGGCGAAACGGCTGGGCGGTAGGGTGACGCAGGCGCCGATGGACGTGGAGAACGTCGGCAGGATCGCCAATCTCGCCGATCCCGCGGGCGCGGCGTTCGCGGTGATCAAGCCGGCGCCGATGCCGCCGAGCTGACCGGCGGGAGTGCATTGATCGTTCATTGATCACTTGTTTATCGGCATGGGGCACCGTGTGCCCCATGCCGATCAACACCATGACCGACGACGCACTCTCCTGGCAGGAGACAGCGCTGTGCGCACAGACCGGACCCGAGTTCTTCTTTCCGGCTCCCGGCAGCTCGACCCGCGAGGCCAAGCAGTTGTGCAACGCCTGCGACGGGCGGCTGGCCTGCCTGGAGTACGCACTCGCCCATGACGAGCGTTTCGGCGTCTGGGGCGGGCTCTCGGAGAAGGAGCGGGACCGGCTCCGCAGAGGCCGTCGGGACGAGGCCTGACGGCCCGGCCGAACAGCGGGTGGCGTGCGTGCGGTTGTCGTGCCGCCGTGCGCCTACGGGATGCGGAACGTCTCGCCGTACACCTGCCACACCAGTGGCGGCTTCAGCTCGAGATTGCCGTCCCGAAGGAACACCCGCTGCGCGGTGTCGATCCGGGTCGTGTCGCGCTGGACCTTCCTCGCCCTGATCGCCGACCGGCTCCCGTCGAGGAACGCGCCGAGGTACTCCGCCTCGTCGCCGCCCTCCGCCGCCGTGTCCGCCGAGGCCATCGCGGCGTCCCGGATGCCGTAGAAGCCGTCCGCCTCGACACCGGGTCCGTGGAGCACCATCGCGTCGTAGTAGATGAACTGCCCCAGGGTGCTGAGACCGTCCAGCTTCGCCAGTCGCACCGCGGGTTCGAAGTAGAGCCTGTCCCGCGTCGTGTCCTGAGCCGTACGGAACGCCGGGTCCTCGGCGGCCGTCGTCCACGCGTCGGTGAAGCCGGGGTCCAGGCCCTTGTGCGAGTCCGTGCCGTCCACCTCGCGCAGCGCCGGGAGGAACGGGGCGAGCGGATTGTCCGGATGATCCTTTGTGTAGGCCTCGACCAGCTGCAGCATGTCGTTCGTACCGGAGCAGAAACCGATGATCCCCGCGGTGTAGCCGCTGCCGTCGCCGATGTCCTCGATCGTCCCGTACTGGCTGCGCCAGTCCAGGGTCGAGGCCTCCGCGCTGCCCACCAGCTGGGAGGCGATCTCCTTCATGGCCGGAGCGGCGAGCCCGGGCGGCAGTCCGGCGATCTTCTCGTCGTTCTCGGCGCTTTGGCCGGCGCTCTCCGGCCGTGCGGCGGTCCGAGCGGTTTCGGTCGGCTGCGGGGAGCTGGGGGGCAGCTCGGAGTCGCCGCTGCTGAACAGAACAGAAACGACGATGGCGATAGGCGCACCGAAAAGAACAAGACGCGTCACTGGTTTCACCCGGCACAGAGTACGTTCCGTAATCCTGTGGGGTCAGCCTGCCCTCGCACGGCAGAATCGCCGCATGACCGACGCCCGGCCCGTTGCCCTTGTCTGCGCACTCCTCGACGCCGTGGATTCCCTTGCGCATCCACAGCGCATGAGGGAACTGGCGGTGCACGCCCGGCGCTTCACCGCGGACGGGGTGCTGCGTCCGGTCCTGGAGGAGCTGGAGACCGGAGGCCCCTACGAGCGCGGGCTCGCCGTCGTCGCCGCATCCGTGGGCCGCGACCGTGACTGGCTGGCTGCCCGCATCGCCGACGAGGACTCCTATGTGCGGGGACACGCCCTGCGGGCGGCGCTCTCCGCAGGCGTACCGGACACGGCGTACGAGGCTGCGCTGGCCGATGCCCCGGCAGCCGTTCGCCGCCAACTCCTGCAGGCCGTCGTCACCGACCGCCGCACCGAGCTCGCCGACCGGCTGATCGAACCACTGCGCGAGAGATGGGGCGACACCGAGGCGGCCCGTCTGCTCCGGGGCTGCTCCGCCGCGACGGTGACCGGGCTCCTGCCCGGCCTGTTCCCCTCGGTGACCGGCTGGGCAGCGCTCGGACGCCACCATCCCGGCCCGTTCCTCGACGCCGCGGAACGCGACCTCGCCGGCCGGCCCGAGTCGATGCGCGACGCCTGGTGGCAGGCGTACGGGCACGAGCGCGGCGTCGCCACGGCCGCGGAGCGGCTGCCCCATCGCGTACTCGACCTGCTCGAACGCTACGGCCCGACGAACCTCCCGACACCGCTGCGCAAGAGGCTGGGCGTCCTGGCCTCGGCCGATCCGGCCCGGACGATCCAGCTGCTCCGCGGACCGGACAGCTTCGCGATCGCCCGCAGCGGCGCGCTCAGCGGGACGCTGCTGCAACGCCTGGCGGCCACGGCGCCCGAGGCGCTTCTCACCGAGTTCGGCAGGTCGGTGCTGGAATTCGGCGGCGTCCTCGACCGCCTCGTCCGCGCACTCCCGCCGTCCCGTCGCGGCGCGTTCCACGACGCGGTCGTCGCCGGGCAGGGAGAGGGTTCCGTCCTCACGGTGGACGCGGTACTCCTCGGCGCACTGCCCCGCAGCCATGTGGCGGGTCCGGCCCGGCACATGGCCGACCGGGCGAGGAAGCGCGGCGCGCCCTGGAGCTCCGTCCTGCTGGCGGAGTCGTTCCTGCCGGTCACGGAGGTACGGGAGCGCCTGCTCGCGGCAACACACCGGCCCGCCGCCGAGGACCGTGCCGAAGCCTGGCCACTGCTCATACGCAACGCGGGCCGTTCCGGCGATCCGGCAGCCGTCGCCACCGTCCTCGACGACATGCTGCGGCTGCGGGCAGAACAGGATCCGGTCAGGGCCGCTGCACTGTTCGCACTCCTCAGCACTCCGCCCGCGCTCTTCACCGACGAGGTGGAACCGCTGCTGGACCGGATCGCCACCGACGCGGTCGAGGCCCGCGACTCCTCCGAGAACACCCGGGGGAATCTGAGCAGCCTCGCCCTGGGCGTCCTGCGCGAGCACGCCACCACCGGACAGCGCGCCCTGCTCAACTGGGCGCTGCGCACCCTCGTCCGGCTGTACGGGAACGCCGGTGACGCCAACCTGGGGAGGCTCGACCGCACCTTGCGGCGGGGGCAGGAACACACGGTGTTCGAGGCCCTGCGGCCCTGGCTGGAAGCGGGCGCGGAGAAGGCCGACTACGCCCTCGTCTTCGCGCTGACCCGGGCCGTCGGGCGCCGTGCCGCGGCCATGCCGGAACTCCAGGAACTGCTGTGGCAGGCGGTCCGCTACGGGAGCGCCGGCACCGCACGTACCGCGATCGGCCTGTGGCTGGAGCCGGCTGCCCACCGTGACGAGCGCGTCGAGCAGATCCTGGCACGCGAACCCTCGGCCGCCGCGCTTCCCGCGGTGATGGGCGTACTCACCCGGCGGCGCACGGACCTCCTGGACCGGGTGCTCGGCGAGACCCCGCCGTACGGAAGGTTCCTCACCCCGGGTGCGCCGTGGCACGTGCCGGTCGGCGCGGACGTCGTCCGCTGGACGCCCGAGCAGCAGAGCGCCGCGGCGCGAGGGCTGGAGCGGACCGCACGGGACGAGAAGCTGCCTCTGTACGCCCGGCAGGCGGCGATCGAGCAGCTGGCCCGCATCCCGCAGACCGGGGCCGACGCGATACGCGGGTGGGTGGCGTCGTCGGACGTCGTGCTCGCCGAAGCGGCGCTCGCCGCACTGGCCCGCACCGACCGCCCTGCCACCGTGCTGCCCGATCTGCTCGCACGCCTCGGCGAGGACGACGCGCGGGTCGCGGCCTTCGCGGCGAGCCGTGCCTCCCGGCACGTCCGGCCCTCCCGCCTTGCCGCGCTGCTGCGGGAGCGGACGGCACCCGGTACCGGCAAGGTGACCAGCCGCAAGGAGATGGTCCGGCTCGCGGCGGCCCGGCTGCCCTCGGCGCAGGCCGCACGGGTCCTCGCAGAGACCTACGCGATGCCGGACCAGCACCCCGATGTGCGGGCCGTCTGCGTGGCGTTCGGCAGGGATCTGCTCGGCGACGAGGCGATGTGGGAGGTGATGGCCGACGCCGCGCGCGGCGAGCGGCGCCTGCGTACCGCCGTTCTGCGGGCCCATCCGGTCCATCTGCCCGAGCGGCACCGGCCGCGCTATGCCCGGCTGGTGCAGGAGGTGTGCGCGACCGACGACGAGGAGCTGGCCGCCCTCGCCCACCGGGCGCTGGCCCAGTGGGTGCCCTGGGCGCCCGCGGCGTGCGAGGTGCTGGTGGACGCGGTGAGTGACCTCGGCCGACGCGGCACCTGGCAGTCGGCCACCGACGCGCTCGTCGGCGCCGCCATGGCGGGAGGGGAGGCCGCCGCCGCGCTGAACCGTGCGCTCCTGACCCTGTCCACCAACGACACCGCGGATGACGCGGGAGCGGAGCGGGACCGGCCGGCCCGGCAGCGGATCGTCCGCGCAGTGGACTCACTCACGGCGCCGACCGTGACCCGGCGGGCCTCGGAGCGTCCCCTCCTCGCGGCGGCCGGGGACACGCTCGCGCGCCACCGGGACTTCGTACCGCAGGCGGCCCGGCTGCTGGTCTGCGCCGTGGATCTCGACACCGGCCCCGACACCCTGCACGCAGAGCTCGTCCGGCTGGCCGGGCTGCTCGAAGGGCGGCCGTTCCAGGCCGCCCGGATCGCACAGACGCTCGGCAGCCGGATCGGTGAGGTGAACCGTTCAGGGGCGGGTGACACCGACGTCCTGCTCGCCGTCGCCGGACGGCTCACCGGGAGCGGCGGGCCGGCCGAAGGGCTGTTCGCCACCGCGATCACCGCGGCGGCAGGGCGGCGCACCGACTGGACCGGGCCCTGGCGGACCCAGCTGCGCGCGCTGCGCCAGCACCCGGTGGCCGATGTACGCGATGCCGCGTACGCGGAGGTGACGGCGCCTGAGTGAGCGCGCCGCCACCGTCCGGCGGGGTCAGGCGTTCGCGCGCGCAGCCATCCGCGCCTTGCGCAGGGCCAGCTTCTCGTCGAACTTCGACGCCTCGCTGTCCAGGCCGCTCATGTACAGGCCCAGCTCTTCCTGCGCCTTGAGGCCCTCCGGGCCGAGGCCGTCGATGTCGAGGACCTTGAGGTAGCGCAGTACGGGCTGGATCACGTCGTCGTGGTGGATGCGCATGTTGTAGATCTCGCCGATGGCCATCTGTGCGGCGGCGCGCTCGAAGCCGGGCATGCCGTGACCGGGCATCCGGAAGTTGACGACCACATCGCGTACGGACTGCATCGTGAGGTCCGGGGCGAGCTCGAAGGCGGCACCCAGCAGGTTGCGGTAGAAGACCATGTGCAGGTTCTCGTCGGTCGCGATCCGGGCCAGCATCCGGTCGCACACGGGGTCGCCCGACTGGTGGCCGGTGTTGCGGTGCGAGACGCGGGTCGCCAGCTCCTGGAAGGCCACGTACGCGACGGAGTGCAGCATCGAGTGGCGGTTGTCGGACTCGAAGCCCTCCGCCATGTGCATCATGCGGAACTGCTCGAGCTTGTCCGGGTCGACGGCGCGCGAGGTGAGCAGGTAGTCGCGCATCACGATGCCGTGCCGGCCCTCCTCCGCGGTCCAGCGGTGCACCCAGGTGCCCCAGGCGCCGTCACGGCCGAAGAGGGAGGCGATCTCGTGGTGGTAGCTGGGGAGGTTGTCCTCGGTCAGCAGGTTCACGACGAGCGCGATCCTGCCGATGTCGGTGACCTTGGACTGGCTGGTCTCCCACGCTTCGCCGTCCTCGAAGATGCCGGTGAAGTTCCGGCCGTCGGAGAACGGTACGTACTCGTGGGGCATCCAGTCCTTGGCGACCTTGAGATGGCGGTTGAGTTCCTTCTCCACCACCTCTTCCAGCGCGTACAGCAGCTGGGCGTCTGTCCACGCCTTCGAACTGCCGAGGTGGGGAGAGGTGATCGTCACGGGGGCTCCTGGGGACGGGAGAATTACCTACGGCTTCGTAGGTTACGTGACCGTAGGTTAAGGCGGCAGTAAGGCCCCAGCCAAGCCCGGCCCTCGCAGTGCCCGCTTACGTACCGTTATATGCGCAGGCCGTGGACGGATACAGAGGGGTAAGTCATACCTCATCGCCCCGGATCCGCGGAAGTCTCCGGGGAGACGCGACGCAGCTCGCCGCCGTGCGGCGGTGGCTACCGGGTGATCCCCAGCGACTCCAGGACGGCACGTCGTGGATCGCCGTGATCAGCTCTCCCGGCGCGCACCGCGCCCCGTTGTCCCTGGGCGTGGAGCACGTCCGGGCGCCGGTGCAGAAGGCCGGCCGGCACCTGAACGGCTGCCTCGCCGTCCTCGGGGCCGCGGCCCGGTCAGGACCCGCCCAGCAGATCCGTCAGATCGCGGTCGAGGTCGAGGAAGCGGTACTCGTCGCCCACCGGGACCAGTTCCTGGGCCCGTTTCAGGAAGCGGCGCAGATCCGCCGTACGGACGTGCACCATGGCGATGCCTTCCACGGCGTGGAACTCCAGGACCGTGCGGTCGTAGCCGAAGGGCCGCACCCTGACGTCCCCGACACCGGCCGGTCTGTCCATCCCCGCCGTGAGCAGCTCACGGGAGAACTCCCAGGACACCTCGGTACCTTCGAGGGTCGCCGGGGCCGGGAAGGCCATGCGGACGGCGAAAGGGTCCGTGCGGTCGTAACTCAGGGTTGCGGGCAGGGTTTCCATCCGCGGAGCGGATGCGACCATACGGGCCTGCACGGACTGCTCGATAACGCTGGACAAGACCTGCTCCCTCTCGCGTCGGATGAACGGTTCCCGGCATTGGAGTAGACGACGGAACTCCTCGATCCGTGCACTGGCAGGCGGCGTGAGCTGCGTCACCGCGAGGCTGCTTCCGGCCGACTGCCCCGTTTCGTCCGATGCGCCCTGGACGGCCGTCCGCCCGTGGACTAGCTTCCAGCGCCATGAAGGCCATGGGGAAGACGAGACGACTGATGTCACTGGGACTGTGCGGTGCGGCCGTGACCGCCGCCCTGACCGTACCGTCGGCGCAGGCCGCACCGGGGGAGCAGCACGAACCGGGCCACCGGCCGGCCTGGGAGCTCACCGATACGGGTACGGCCGCGCGCTTCCGTGGCCTCGCCGCCGTCAGCCGCAACGACGCCTGGGTCGCGGGATCCGGGGGCACGGTACTGCGTACGACCGACGGGGGCCGGCGATGGCGCGATGTCTCGCCGCCCGGAGCGGCGGAGCTGGAGTTCCGCGACATCGAGGCCTTCGACGGGCGGCGGGCGGTGGCCCTGGCCATCGGCGAGGGCGAGGCGTCCAGGGTCCTGCGTACCGATGACGGCGGCGCGACCTGGACCGAGTCCTTCCGCAACACCGACTCCCGCGCCTTCTACGACTGTCTGACGTTTTTCGACAGCCGTCACGGACTGGCGATGAGCGATCCGGTGGACGGGAAGTTCCGCATCCTGTCGACCTCCGACGGCGGTCGGAAGTGGAAGGTGCTGCCCGACACGGGTATGCCCGCCGCCCTGCCCGGCGAGGCCGGCTTCGCGGCGAGCGGCCAGTGCCTGGTCAGTTCGGGCCGCAAGGACGTCTGGCTCGCCACCGGCGGTGCGGCCGCCGCGCGGGTGCTGCACTCCGGTGACCGCGGCCTGACCTGGTCCGAGGCCGCGTCGACGATCCCGGCCGGGGACCCCGCGCGCGGTGTCTTCGGCCTTGCCTTCCGTGACCGTACGCACGGCATCTCGGTCGGCGGCGACTACCGCGCGGACCAGGCATCGCCGGACGCCGCTGCCGTCACCGGCAACGGGGGCCGCACCTGGAGCGGGGCCACCACCCCGCCCCCCGCCTACCGTTCGGGCGTCGCCTGGCTCCCGCACAGCAGGTCGGCGGCGCTGGCGGTCGGCCCTACGGGCACGGACCTGACCCGGGACGGCGGCCGCACCTGGAGCACGGTGGACACCGGCTCGTACGACACGGTGAACTGTGCGGCCGACGGGGGCTGCTGGGCGGCGGGCGAGAAGGGCCGCGTCGCCCGGCTCAGGTAGCCGCGCCCTGTCCGGGCAGTTGCTGCCGGTACGGGGCCAGTGCCTGCGACGTCTTCGTTGCGAGGAACTCCGTGATCCGGTAGGCGCACACCCCGTGTGTCGCGAAGGGGTCGGTCGCCGCGATCTCCTCGATCCGCGCGCGATCGTCCCCGACAGCGAGAATCACGCCGCCGTCACGCGGGTTCTTGCGCCCGGAGGCGATGAACACCCCGGCCGCGTACTGCGTGTCGAGCCAGGCGACATGTTCCTGCAGGAGTGCGTCGACGCGCTCGACCGGTGCGGTGTAGGTCAGCTCGAGTACGAACATGATCGCCAGGCTACGGGACTGCCCGGAGCCCTCCTAGACTGAACGGCACCATGACGACTTTCCGGATGCCCGCCGACGAGGCCGAAGCCCGTGCCGTCCAGGACGTGCTGCGCGCCCGCGTGGTGCTCGACGAGCCGGGGCCGCAGCCCGGCACCGGCCGGGTGACCGGCGTCGATGTCGCCTACGACGACGAACGGGACGTCGTCGTGGCGGCGGCCGTCGTTCTCGACGCCGCGACACTTCAGGTGGTGGCCGAGTCCACCGCGCGGGGCCGGGTGTCCTTCCCCTACGTCCCCGGGCTCCTGGCCTTCCGGGAGATCCCGACCGTGCTCGCCGCACTGGAGGCGCTGCCCGTCGATCCGGGGCTCGTCGTCTGCGACGGCTACGGGAGGGCGCACCCGCGCAGGTTCGGACTCGCCAGCCATCTGGGTGTCCTCACCGGCCTCGCGGTCATCGGCGTCGCCAAGAATCCGTTCACCTTCCGCTACGAGCAACCAGGACCCCGGCGTGGTGACTTCACCCCGCTCATGGACGGGGACGAGGTGGTCGGCCGGGCGTTGCGCACCCAGGACGCCACCAAGCCCGTCTTCGTCTCCGTCGGCCACCGCACCGGCCTGGACAACGCCTGCGCCCACACGATGCTGCTGGCCCGCGACTTCCGTCAGCCGGAGACCACGCGCCGGGCCGACGCCCTGTGCCGAGCGGCCCTGCGGGAGGCCGTTGCCTGACCGCCGTTGCCCGCTCGCCGTGGCCCGAACGCCCTTGCCCGCCTGCTGGGATTGTTTCCATCTGAGTACATGAACGGATGTTGTTCGTCGAACATCAGGGGCAGGCTGGTACGCATGATCGACCACCACGCACCCCCCATGAACACCGGAACCGTACGACTGTCCCAGCGCGGCGTTGCCGTGGGTATGACCCTGGGCGTCGTCGCGGGAGCCGCCTGGACCGTCTCCATGGTCTGTACCCTCGCCTCCTGGATGCTCTGACCCGGCCTACGCCCTCCCGCGCGCCCCGGGAACCGCACCCTCCTCACAGCACCGCCGCGACCCGGAAGCCCAGCCCCGCAGCCGTCAGCCGTTCCAGGAGCGCATCGCCCATCGCCACGGCAGTCGTGACCTGACCCGACGTCTTCGGCAGGTCGTCCAGGGCGAGGCACAGGGCCGATTCGGCGAGCATCTTCGCCGTCTCGTCGTAACCCGGGTCGCCGCCCGACACCTCGGTGAAGACCCGGCGGCCACCGCCTTCCCCGACGAAGCGCACCGTGAACCAGCTACGCGTCCTGCGCTGCTTGTCGGGGCCGCTGCCGGGTTCGTAGCGGTCCATCAGCCAGCCGCGCACGGCGGGGATCTGGGCGGCCGCCGTCAGCGCGCCCAGGGCGGCGGTCCCGCCGAGTGCCACCGACAGGTGCTTCACCGAAGCGAAGTGCCGGTAGCGGAAGTCGGGGCCGTAACGCTCCAGTACCCGCGCCGACCGCTCCACGACGCGAGGGTCCAGGGTCGGCAGCGGCAGCGCCCAGGTTCCGGTCGCCGGGCTGAAGTGGGGTGAGCCCTGCGGGGCGCGGGCCCGGCGGCCGACCAGGCGGGGCTCGTGCAGACGGCGTTCCTTGGCCGCCCGGATCATCTGCGGGCCGCGGCCCATCGCGGTCAGCGCCGAGGCGAATGTGCCGCCCGAGAAGACGGCATTGCTGCGGACGAAGCCGTCGACGGTCAACGGTACGTCCTCGGGGAGCTGCTGGACGGTGAAGTAGACGCCGAGATCGTGCGGTACGGAGTCGAAGCCGCAGGCATGCACGATCCGGGCCCCCGTCTCGCGGGCCCGTGTGTCGTGCTCCAGGAACATCCGGTCGACGAACTCCGCCTCGCCGGTGAGATCGGCGTAGTCGGTCCCGGCCTCGGCGCAGGCTGCGACCAGTTGCTCGCCGTACCAGACGTACGGACCCACCGTGGACGCCACCACATGCGCGGACTCGGCGAGTTCGCGCAGCGTGCCGGGATCGCCGGCATCGGCTGTCAGCAGGGGAAGGTCCGCGCAGCGCGGGTCGACCGCGGCGAGGTTTTCGCGCAGCCGTTCGAGCTTGTCCCGGTTGCGGCCCGCCGCTGCCCAGCGGAAACCGTCCGGTGCGTGCGCCGCCAGGTATTCGGCGGTGAGTGTCCCCACGAAGCCGGTGGCGCCGAAAAGGATGACGTCATAGGGGCGTTCTGCCCCGTTCTGCCTGTTCATGAGTGCCTCCGCAGGGGCCGGCGCCGATGTAGCAGGCAGAGGGTAGCGGAGGGGTTCGTGGCGCTGTGCAGCCGGGAGGGCCTCCATGCGAGAGGATCCGGGAGAAGGAACTAAGCGCTTGCTCGGCCAAAAGGGTTGTGCGGAGCGTCAAGCATTCTTAACATCATCGATGTTACATCAGTTGTGTCACACTGCTGGGGGCTTGATGGCAACGACAGGGCAGGGTCCGCTGGCCGGGGTGCGTGTCGTCGAACTGGCGGGCATCGGCCCGGGACCGTTCGCCGCGATGCTCCTGGCCGACCTCGGCGCCGATGTGGTGCGCGTCGACCGGCCCGGCGGCGCGGGGCTCGGGATCGATCCCGCGTACGACCTCACCAACCGCAACAAACGCTCGGTCCTCATCGACCTCAAGGCCGAGGGCGGCGCAGGGCGGGTCCTGGACCTCGTCGAGCGCGCCGACATCCTGGTCGAGGGCTACCGGCCGGGCGTCGCCGAACGCCTCGGTGTGGGCCCGGCAGCCTGCCTGGACCGCAATCCGCGGCTCGTCTACGGGCGGATGACCGGCTGGGGCCAGGACGGGCCGCTGGCCGACAGGGCCGGCCACGACATCGCCTACATCGCACTCACCGGCACCCTCTCCATGATCGGCAGACCCGGTGAGCCGCCCACGGTGCCCGCCAATCTGGTCGGCGACTACGCGGGCGGCTCGCTGTACCTCGTCGTCGGTGTGCTCGCCGCCCTCCAGCACGCCCGTACCCCCGGCGGCACGGGTCAGGTGGTGGACGCCGCCATCGTCGACGGAGCGGCCCATCTCGCCACGATGATCCACGGGATGCTGGCGGCCGGCAGCTGGCAGGACCGGCGCGGCTCCAACCTCCTCGACGGCGGCTGCCCCTTCTACGGCTGCTACGAGACGTCCGACGGCGAGTACATGGCCGTCGGACCGCTGGAGCCGCAGTTCTACGAGCAGTTCAGCAAGCTGCTCGGGATCGGTGACGAGGCACCCGACCGCAACGACTTCAGCCGCTGGGCGCAGCTGCGCACCGTCGTCGCCGACCGCTTCAAGGCCCGTACCCGCGCCGAGTGGACGGAGATCTTCGAAGGCACGGACGCCTGCGTCGCCCCCGTCCTCTCGCTCCGCGAGGCGCCTCACCACCCACACCTCGCCGCCCGCTCCACCTACATCGAGCACAGCGGCCTCACCCAGCCCGCGCCCGCTCCCCGGTTCTCCGCCACCCCCTCCCGCGTGCACAGCGGACCCGCCCGGCCCGGCGCGGACACCGAGGACGTGGCCCGCGACTGGGACGTACCGAGCATGCGCACCCTCCCGACGAAGGACGGCACCGACTGATGGAACTCTCCCTCCCGCTGAACTACGCCGGCGACCCGCGCGCCGCCTGCGACCAGGTAGCCGCCCTGGAGTCCGCCGGACTCGACGCCGTCTGGGTCGCCGAGGCGTACGGCTTCGACTCGCCGACGATCATGGGGTATCTGGCCGCCCGCACCGAGCGCATGAAGATCGGCGCGGCGATCCTCAACGTCTACTCCCGCACCCCCGCCCTCATCGCCCAGACCGGTGCCGGACTCGACGCCATCTCCGGCGGCCGGGCTTTGCTGGGGCTCGGCGCATCAGGCCCCCAGGTCGTGGAGGGCTGGCACGGCAAGGCGTACGACAAGCCGCTCGGCCGGACCCGCGAGACCGTCGAGCTCTGCCGGCGGATCTGGCGCCGCGAGGTCATCGACCACCACGGCATCACCGACATGCCGCTGCCGAAGGAGAAGGGCGGCAGGCTCGGCAAGCCGCTGAAGATCCTCACCCGGCCGGTCCGCGAGAACATCCCGCTCTACATCGCCTCGCTCGGCCCCGCCAACGTGGCGCTGACCGCCGAGATCGCCGACGGCTGGCTGCCCACCCTCTACATCCCGGAGAAGGCCGGTCAGGTCTGGGGCACCGCCCTGGCCCAGGGCGCGGCGAAGCGTGACCCCTCGCTCGGCCCGCTGCAGACCGTCGCGGGCGGGCTGCTCGCCATCGGCGACGACGCCGCGGCCCTCAGGGACCTGGCCCGCCCGCAGATCGCGCTGTACGTCGGCGGCATGGGCGCACCCGGCAAGAACTTCTACAACGACCTCGCCGTCGCCTACGGCTACGAGAAGGAAGCCGCCACGATCCAGGAGTTCTACCTCTCCGGGAAGAAGAAGGAGGCCGAGGCCGCCGTCCCGGACGAATTCTGCGAGCTCATGTCGCTCTGCGGACCCGAGGGGTACGTACGCGACCGCATCGAGGCCTTCCGCGAGGCAGGCGTCACCATGCTCAACGTCACGCCCGTCGGCCCCGAGCCGGCCCGTCTGATCTCCACCGTCAAGAACTGGCTCCAGGGGGCTTGAAGTGCAGCGGCAGATCTTCATGGAAGAGCACGACGCGTTCCGCGAGACCGTCCGCACCTTCCTGACGAAGGAGGTCCTCCCCCACTACGAACAGTGGGAGAAGGACGGCATCGTCTCGCGCGAGGCCTGGCTCGCGGCCGGCCGGCAGGGGCTTCTCGGCCTCGCCGTGCCCGAAGAGTACGGGGGCGGCGGCAACGCCGACTTCCGCTACAGCGCCGTCCTCGCCGAGGAGTTCACCCGGGCCGGCGTCGCCGGGCTCGCGCTCGGCCTGCACAACGACATCATCGGCCCCTACCTCACCGGACTCGGCACCGAGGAGCAGAAGCGGCGCTGGCTGCCCGGCTTCTGCAGCGGCGAGACCATCAGCGCCATCGCCATGACCGAACCCGGCGCCGGCTCCGACCTCCAGGGCATCCGCACCACCGCCGAGGACAAGGGCGACCACTGGCTGCTCAACGGCTCGAAGACCTTCATCTCCAACGGCATCCTCGCCGACCTGGTGATCGTCGTCGCCAAGACCTCCCCCCAGGGCGGTGCGAAAGGCCTCTCGCTGCTCGTCGTCGAACGCGGAGCCGAAGGCTTCGAGCGGGGCCGCAACCTCGACAAGATCGGCCAGAAGTCCCAGGACACCGCCGAGTTGTTCTTCAACGACGTGCGCGTCCCCAAGGACAACCTCCTCGGCGAGCTCGACGGCGCCTTCATCCACCTCATGACCAACCTGGCCCAGGAACGGATGGGCATAGCGGTCGCCGGAATCGCCGCCGCCGAGTACCTCCTGGAGATCACCACCCAGTACGTCAAGGAGCGCGAAGCCTTCGGGCGCCCACTCTCCAAGCTCCAGCACATCCGGTTCGAGATCGCCGAGATGGCCACCGAATGCGCCGTCACCCGGGCCTTCCTCGACCGGTGCATCGTCGACCACTCGGACGGGACACTCGACGCCGTACACGCCTCGATGGCCAAGTGGTGGGCCACCGAACTGCAGAAGCGCGTCGCCGACCGGTGCCTCCAACTGCACGGCGGATACGGCTACATGACGGAGTACCGGGTCGCGAAAGCGTTCACCGACGGCCGCATCCAGACCATCTACGGCGGTACGACCGAGATCATGAAGGAGATCATCGGCCGCTCGCTGCTCGGCTGACCCGGCTCCCGCCACCCCTGTTGCGCAACCCTCCTCGAAAGGCTGCTGTCTTGAGTACCGAAGCGTTCGTCTACGACGCGATCCGCACCCCGCGCGGTCGCGGCAAGGCCAATGGCGCCCTGCACGGCACCAAGCCGATCGACCTCGTCGTCGGCCTCATCCACGAGATCCAGGGCCGCTTCCCGGACCTCGACCCCGCGGCCATCGACGACATCGTCCTCGGCGTGGTCAGCCCGCTCGGCGACCAGGGCTCGGATATCGCCCGTATCGCCGCCATCGCCGCCGGACTCCCGGACTCCGTCGCGGGCGTACAGGAGAACCGCTTCTGTGCCTCGGGCCTGGAAGCGGTCAACCTGGCTGCCGCGAAGGTCCGTTCGGGCTGGGAGGACCTCGTCCTGGCCGGCGGCGTCGAGTCGATGTCGCGGGTGCCCATGGGCTCCGACGGCGGTGCCTGGGCCATGGACCCGATGACCAGCTTCGAGACCGGCTTCGCCCCGCAGGGCATCGGCGCCGACCTCATCGCCACCATCGAGGGCTTCTCCCGCAGGGACGTCGACGAGTACGCCGCACTGTCCCAGGAGCGCGCCGCCGCGGCCTGGAAGGACGAGCGCTTCGGCCGCTCCGTCGTACCCGTCAGGGACCGCAACGGTCTGCTCGTCCTCGACCACGACGAGCACATGCGGCCCGGCACCACCGCCGACTCGCTCGCCTCCCTCAAGCCGTCGTTCGCCGCGATCGGCGAGATGGGGGGCTTCGACGCCGTCGCCCTGCAGAAGTACCACTGGGTCGAAAAGATCGACCACGTCCACCACGCGGGCAACTCCTCCGGCATCGTGGACGGCGCCGCACTCGTCGCCATCGGCTCGAAGGAGGTCGGCGAGCGCTACGGACTCACCCCGCGCGCCCGCATCGTCTCCGCGGCCGTCTCCGGCTCCGAGCCGACCATCATGCTGACCGGGCCCGCACCGGCCACCCGCAAGGCGCTGGCCAAGGCCGGGCTCACCATCGACGACATCGACCTCGTCGAGATCAACGAGGCGTTCGCCGGAGTCGTCCTGCGCTTCGTCAAGGACATGGGCCTCTCGCTCGACAAGGTCAACGTCAACGGCGGCGCCATCGCGCTCGGCCACCCGCTCGGCGCGACCGGCGCGATGATCCTCGGCACGCTCATCGACGAGCTGGAGCGGCGCGACCAGCGCTACGGCCTCGTCACCCTGTGCGTCGGCGGCGGCATGGGCGTCGCCACCGTCATCGAGCGTCTCTGACCGTCCCCCGGCCATCCCTGCTTACGGAGAAGAAGAACCATGACCGAGAGCACGACCATCCGCTGGGAACAGGACGAGACCGGCGTCGTCACCCTCGTACTCGACGACCCCAACCAGTCCGCCAACACGATGAACCAGGCCTTCAGGGACTCCATCGAGGCCATCGCCGACCGGGCCGAGGCCGAGAAGGACTCCATCCGGGGCATCATCTACGCCTCCGCCAAGAAGACCTTCTTCGCGGGCGGCGACCTCAAGGACATGATCAGGATCGGTCCGGAGAACGCGCAGGACGCGTTCGACGCGGGCACCGCGATCAAGAGGTCGCTGCGCCGCATCGAGACCCTCGGCAAGCCGGTCGTCGCCGCGATCAACGGTGCCGCGCTCGGCGGCGGTTACGAGATCGCGCTCGCCTCCCACCACCGCGTCGCCCTGGACGCCCCCGGCTCGCGGATCGGCCTGCCCGAGGTCACCCTCGGCCTGCTGCCCGCAGGTGGCGGCGTCACCCGCACCGTACGGCTGATGGGCATCACCGACGCGCTGTTGAAGGTCCTCCTCCAGGGCACCCAGTACACCCCGCAGCGGGCTCTGGAGAACGGCCTGGTGCACGAGGTCGCCGCCACCCCCGAGGAGATGCTCGACAAGGCCCGCGCCTTCATCGACGCCCACCCCGAGTCGCAGCAGCCCTGGGACGTCAAGGGCTACCGGATCCCCGGCGGCACCCCGTCCAACCCGAAGTTCGCGGCCAACCTGCCCGCCTTCCCGGCGAACCTGAAGAAGCAGCTCGCGGGCGCCCCCATGCCCGCGCCCCGCAACATCCTGGCTGCGGCGGTCGAGGGTTCGCAGGTCGACTTCGAGACCGCGCTGACCATCGAGGCCCGCTACTTCACCGAGCTGGTGACCGGCCAGGTCTCGAAGAACATGATCCAGGCGTTCTTCTTCGACCTCCAGGCCGTCAACTCCGGTGCCAGCCGCCCCAAGGGCATCGAGGAGCGCCGGATCCGCAAGGTTGCCGTCCTCGGCGCCGGGATGATGGGCGCGGGCATCGCGTACTCCTGCGCCCGCGCCGGCATCGACGTCGTCCTCAAGGACGTCTCCACCGAGGCCGCCGCCAAGGGCAAGGCGTACAGCGAGAAGCTGCTCGCCAAGGCGCTCTCCCGGGGCCGTACGACCGAGGCGAAGCGCGACGAGCTGCTGGCCCGCATCACCCCGACCGGAGACCCGGCCGACCTCGCGGGCTGCGACGCCGTGATCGAGGCCGTCTTCGAGGACACCGCGCTCAAGCACAAGGTGTTCCAGGAGATCCAGGACATCATCGAGCCCGACGCGCTGCTCTGCTCCAACACCTCGACGCTGCCCATCACGGTGCTCGCCGAGGGTGTCAGCCGGCCGGTGGACTTCATCGGGCTGCACTTCTTCTCGCCCGTCGACAAGATGCCGCTCGTCGAGATCATCAAGGGCGAGAAGACCGGCGACGAGGCACTGGCCCGTGCCTTCGACCTGGTGCGCCGGATCAAGAAGACGCCGATCGTCGTCAACGACTCCCGCGGCTTCTTCACCTCGCGCGTCATCGGCCACTTCATCAACGAGGGCGTCGCGATGGTCGGCGAGGGCGTCGAGCCCGCGTCGGTCGAGCAGGCGGCGGCCCAGGCCGGATACCCGGCCAAGGTCCTCTCGCTGATGGACGAGCTGACGCTCACCCTGCCTCGCAAGATCCGCAACGAGACCCGGCGTGCGGTTGAGGAGGCGGGCGGTACCTGGGCCCCGCACCCGTCGGACGAGGTCATCGACCGGATGGTCGACGAGTTCGAGCGGCCCGGCCGCAGTGGGGGAGCGGGCTTCTACGAGTACGGCGAGGACGGCAAGCGCGGTGCGCTGTGGCCTGGGCTGCGTGAGCACTTCGCGAAGCCGGACGCGGACGTCCCGTTCGAGGACATGCAGGAGCGGATGCTCTTCGCCGAGGCCCTGGACAGCGTCCGCTGCCTGGAGGAGAACGTCCTCATGACCGTCGCCGACGCCAACATCGGCTCCATCATGGGCATCGGCTTCCCGGCCTGGACCGGCGGCGTACTCCAGTACATCAACGGGTACGAGGGCGGCCTGCCCGGCTTCGTGGCGCGCGCCCGGCAGCTCGCCGAGCGCTACGGCGACCGCTTCCTGCCGCCCGCGCTGCTGCTGGAGAAGGCGGAGAAGGGCGAGACCTTCCACGACTGACACCCGGCACGGGCCGCGTTCACTCCGCGGTGAACGCGGCCCGCAGCTCCTCCTTCAACGACCGCTGGAAGGCCGTCACCAGGGCCTGGAGCACCATCGGCTGCATATGGGCGGACAGCGACTTCATCGCCTTCACATGCTCCGGGTCCGACTCCCGCTCCCGGTACGGATTCCACACCTCGTCCCGGAACAGCCGCGTCAGCTCATGAGCGGCCGACCGGGTGTGCTCCAGCAGGACCGTGCGCGCCGCCAGGATCGTCTCGTGGGCGATCGGTACGTCCAGCAGCTCCACCCCGAGTCGCAACAGCCCGACATCGACCCGATGGGTGTCGTCGTCGGCGCCACCGGGGCGTTCCAGTACCCCCATCGCCGCCAGCCGGTCCACATCCGAGCCGGTGAGGGCCCGGCCGGCGCGCCGCTCCAGCTCCGCCCGGTTCATGTCCTCCGCGGAGTCCGGCGCCCAGGAGGCCACCAGAGCCCGGTGGATCGCCAGGTCGTGCGCACTCAGATCGGGCGGCAGCTGCTCCAGGTACCGCTCGATCGCAGCCAATGTCATGCCCTGGTGCTGGAGCTCCTCGATCAGGGCGAGCCGCGAGAGATGGCCGGGCCCGTAGTGCCCGACCCGGCGCGGGCCGATCTCCGGGGGCGGCAGCAGCCCCCGGGTGCTGTAGAAACGCACGGTGCGTACGGTGACTCCCGCGCGCGCAGCCAGTTCGTCGACGGTGAGCGTCGGCTCGTCGGTCCCGGTCGCCATGTCTGCTCCTTGTCGCCGGCCGCTGGACTGCGGTGCCTGCGCACCAATCAGGTGCAACAGTATTGCTGTCTCACCACTGTTGTGAAAGTGTCCGGCACCATCGAAGCACAGTCCCACCCCCCGGTACGGACCGGTCGGTCCGGCCGATGGCGACAGGAGGCGGCCGTGACCACGATCCTGCGACTTCCCACCGAACCCGATCAACTCACCCTCCCGGCCCTGCTCCTGCGCAATGCCGAGGACCACGGCGGGCTTCCCGCCCTGTCCTGGCGGGCCGCGGGCGACGATGTCGAATGGACGACCCTCACCTGGCAGGAAGTGCGCCGGGAGACCGCGGTGCTCGCCGCCGGTTACGCCGCCCTCGGAGTGGAGCGCGGCGAGCAGGTCCTCATGATGATGGGCAACCGGCCCGAACACTGGCTGAGCGATCTGGCCCTCACCCACCTCGGAGCCGTCCCCGTGACGGTGTACGGCACCGCTGCTCCCGGGCAGATCGCGCACATCGCCCGGCACAGCCGGGCGCGGTTCGCGGTCATCGAGGGCGCACGGGAACGGGAGCGCTGGGAGCCCCTGCTGGCGGACGCCACGGCACCGCTGGAGAAGCTGGTCGTCGTGGATCCGGACGAGGCCGGACCCCACCCGGCCTACGCCCTTGTTCACGCCACCGGAGCGCGGCTGCACAGGGCCGATGCCTTCGACAAGGCCTGGCGGGAATCCCGCGCGGACGATCCTCTGACGGTCGTCTACACCTCGGGCACCACCGGTGACCCGAAGGCCGTCCCGATCACGCATCGCAGCGTCGTGGTCAACGCACTGGCCCTGGACCGGGTGGTGGACCTCCCCGACCATGTCGAGCACATCTGCTACCTGCCGTTCGCCCACATCGCGGAGCGGATGCTCGGCATCTATCTGCCGGTCTTCCGGGCCTCGCACGTCCATCTGTGCGCGGACACGGCGGCGGTCGCGGCCACCGCGGGCGCGCTCCGTCCGGCTCAGTTCTTCGGTGTGCCGAGGGTGTGGGAGAAGCTCGCCGCAACCGTACGGGCCGCCCTGGCCGGACTGCCGGCACCACAGCAGGCGGTGATCGAAGCCGCGGCTGTGACGGCGCGGGAACACGTGTCGTACCGGGAGCGGGGCGAGGAGCCGCCCGCCGTGCTGGAGGCCGCGTACCGGCGGGCCAAGGCAGAGGTGCTGGACCCGATCCTCGCCCTCGCGGGCTTCGACCGGCTGGTCTGGACGGCCAGTGCCTCCGCCCCGATGCCGCTCGACGTGGTCCGCTTCTGGGCGGGCTTCGGCATCGTCGTCATGGACGCCTGGGGGCTCACCGAGACCGTCGGTGTGTTCACCACCAACAGCCCGTCGGCGTTCCGGCTCGGATCGGTGGGCCGGCCGCTGGAGGGGCTGGAGCTCCGGATCGCGGAGGACGGCGAGATCCTGGTCCGGGGCGGGACCGTGTTCGCGGGCTATCTGCGCGCCGACGGCACGGTGGACGGGGCGCTGGACGCCGATGGATTCTTCCCGACCGGGGACATCGGGCGGATCGACGGCGACGGCTATCTGTGGCTCACCGACCGCAAGAAAGAAATGATCATCACCTCGACGGGCAAGAACGTCTCCCCGGCACTCGTCGAGAACACGCTCAAGGAACACCCGCTGATCGGACAGGCACTCGTCCACGGCGACGGACGCTCCTACCTGGTGGCCCTGCTCGTCCTCGACCCGGAGCTGGCTCCGGCCTGGGCGGCGGCTCGCGGCATCGACGGGAGTCCGGCCACGCTGGCCGGCCACCCCGCCGTACGCGAGGAGATCGCCCGGGCCGTCGAAGCGGCCAACGCCCGGCTGAACCGCACCGAACAGATCAAGCGCTACCGGCTGCTGTCGCAGGAGTGGGGCCCGGAGACCGGCGAGCTGACCCCCTCGCTGAAGCTGCGCCGCCGGGTGATCCGCGAGCAGTACGGCGAGGTGCTCGACGCACTGTACGAGGAGGGCGGGAGCTGAGCGCCCCGGGTGGATTGTCAGTGGTGGCCCGTACGGTGAGGGCATGTCAGGGATCACCTATGTGCAGGGAGACGCCACCACGCCTCAGGGCAAGGGCGTCAAGCTCATCGTGCACTGCTGCAACGACCTGGGCGGCTGGGGCAAGGGCTTCGTGCTGGCCCTCTCCCGCCGCTGGCCCGAGCCGGAAGCCGCGTACCGCCGCTGGCACCGCGAGCGCGCAGGCAACGATTTCGGTCTGGGCGCCGTGCAGTTCGTCCAGGTGGGTCCGTACACCTGGGTGGCGAATCTGGTGGGGCAGCGGGGGATACGCACCGGCAGCAAGGGTGTGCCGGTGCGTTACGAGGCGATCGACGCGGGGCTGGAGAAGGTCGCCGCCCGGGCCGCGGAGTGGGGGGCGTCGGTCCATATGCCGCGCATCGGCTGCGGACTGGCCGGCGGCACATGGTCCAGGGTCGAACACCTGATAGCCGGGCGGCTGGCGGACCGCGGGATCGCCGTCACGGTGTACGACCACGGATAGCCGGATCTACAGCCCGTAGCTCCGGCCGATGATGTCCCTCTGGATCTCGCTGGTCCCGCCGTACACCGTCGACACGACCGCCGCCCGGAGATGGCGCTCCATGCCGTACTCGGTCGCGTAGCCGTAGCCACCCATCATCTGCATGCCCTCCAGCGCCGCGAGCTTCGCCGTCTCGGTCGCCTTGAGCTTCGCCATGGACGCCTCGCGCGGGAACAGCCGCTCCGGCTCGGCGTCGCAGGCCGACGCCACGTCGAAGACGAGCAGCCGCGCGCACTCGATCTCAGTCGCGAGGTCGGCCAGCCGGTGCCGCAGCGCCTGGAAGGAGCCGACAGGGCGGCCGAACTGCTCGCGGCCCCGCACATACGCGACGGTGTCGTCGAACACCCGCTCCGCCAGCCCCAGCATGTTCGCGGCGAGGAAGAGGCGTTCCGCGTTGAGTCCCGCCATCAGCTGGGTCCAGGCGCCGTCGACGCTGCCGACCACCGCGTCGGCCGGCAGCAGGACGTCGGTGAAGTAGACATCGTTGACCTCGCGTCCGCCCATCGTCTCGATGGGCCGGATCCCGATCCCGGGTGTGCGGGCGGGGACATGGAACATGGTCAGCCCCTCGTGCTTCGCCCCGCCGCTGTGCGTGCGGGCCACCAGCAGGATGTGCTCGGCCAGGTGGGCGTTGGAGATCCACGTCTTGTGGCCGTTGACCAGCCAGCCGCCCTCCGGGGTCCGTTCGGCCCTGCACCGCAGCGCCGCCACGTCGGATCCGGCCTCCGGCTCCGACATCGCGATGGAGAGGACCTGCCCGGCCACCACGCCCCCGAGCGCCGCCTTGCGCTGCTCCTCGCTGCCGAACCGTTCGTACGCCTTGGCCGTGATCACCGAGGTGATGAACCCGCCGGCCGGTACGAGCCCCCGTGCCGTCTCCCGCAGGAAGAGGCAGGCGTCGGTCATCCCGCCGCCTGCGCCCCCGTACGCCTCCGGCAGGCACACACCGAGCCAGCCGAGCCCGGCCAGCCGGGCGTAGAGCGACGGGGCGTGCGGTCCGCCCGACTCGGCGGTCAGGGCGTCGCGCTGCTCGCGCGTACCGCACTCGCGCCGGGCGAAATCGCGTAGGGCCGCGACGAACGCCCGCTGTTCGGCGGAGAGCGAGCGGGGGAGGGCATGGTCGATGGACACGGGGTGCCTCCTGAAAGGGGAAAGTTACAAAGTGACGGAACAGGTATCTGTGTTCCGTTTGTCGCTATGGTTGAGTGGTCACGGTGGAACGGGGAGGGCTCATGTCGGCACGGAGCACGAACGAGGCACTGCTGGCCCGCGCGCTGATCGAGACGCCGCCGTCGGATGCGCTGAGCGAGCAGATCCTCGACGCGGCACGCGAGCAGTTCATGACTTTCGGGCTGCGCCGCTCGACCGTCGACGACGTGGCCAAGCGGGCCAAGGTCTCGCGGGTGACGGTGTACCGGAGGATCGGCAACAAGGACAGCCTGGTGTCGGCCTGCCTGCTGCGTGAGTACCGCCGCTTCGTCATGGACGTCGACGACGCCGTGGCCGCACTGCCCACCATGGAGGACCGGCTCGTCGCCGGTTTCGTCGCCGTCCTCCAGCACATCCGCGAACACCCCTTGGTGGGCGGGCTGTTGAAACTGGAGCCGGAGATCATGCTCCCCTTCCTCACCCTGGAGAGCGGCCCCGCCTTCCTCGCGATGCGCGGGTATCTGGCCGACCGGCTTCGCCATGCCCAGCGCGCGGAGGGGCGGCCGGAGACGGACCCGACACCGGTCGCCGAACTCATGGTGCGGATCACTGTCTCCTTCCTCCTCAATCCGGTGAGCTGCTTCGAGCTCGACGACGACGAGCAGGTGGGTGCCTTCGCCCGCCGGTACCTGGTACCGCTGCTCAGCACCGGGTGACCGCGCTCAGCGCCGGGTGACCGCGTTCGGATCAGAACCGGGCGTGCAGTTTCCTGCCGAGCTCGACCGCCCGGGCGGCCTTCGCCCGGGGCGTCGCGAACGACGTCAGATCCACCGCCGGTGCGAACCGTCGTACGGTGACCGAGTGCGGCGCCGCGAAGGCTCGCAGCCCTTCCTCGCCATGGATCCGTCCGTACCCCGACTCGCCCGCACCGCCGAACGGAAGTGAGGCGATCGCGGCGAAGCCGAGCACCGAATTGACCGACACCGCACCGGAGTCGAGGCGTTCGGCCACCTGGAGCCCGGCCGCCCGGGAGCGGGTGAAGACGGCGGCGCCCAGCGAGTACGCCGACGCGTTGGCCCGCTCGACGGCCTCGTCCATGTCGCGCACCGGATTCACCACGACGACCGGGCCGAAAGTCTCCTCCGTCACGGCCGGGGAATCCTCGGGTACGCCGGTCAGCACCACCGGTCCCACAGTCCGCGTGGCCGGCGCATCGGGGCCGCCGAGCACGGCACGGCCCCCGTCCATCAGGGCCTGTTTCACATGGCGCCCCACCACATCGAGCTGGGAGGGCAGGGTGAGCGGCCCGTAGGCGTCGCCGGGCGCCAGCGCCCGGGCCCGGGTGACGATGCGTGAGCACAAGGCTTCGTGCACCGACGCCACCGCGTACACCCGCTCCACGCCCGCGCAGGTCTGGCCGGCGTTGCTCATCGCGCCCCACACGATCGCGTCGGCCGCCGCGTCCAGATCGGCGTCCGCCGCGACCAGTACCGCGTCCTTGCCCCCGCACTCGGCGAGCAGCGGCGTGAGCGTGGCCGCGCAGGCCGCCGCGACCTTGCGCGCGGTGCCGGGTGATCCCGTGAAGGCGACCTTGTCCACACCGGCCGGGCCGTCCGCGCCGGCCAGGGCGGCGCCGGTGGAAGCCGGGCCGGTGACCGTCTGCAACAGGTCCCCGTGGTCCGGGACGGCCTCCCCGAAGCTCCGGGCCAGCAGAACCCCCACTCCGGGCGTGAGTTCGGACGGCTTGAAAACCACGGCGTTACCCGCCGCGAGGGCGTAGCCGATCGAACCCATCGGCGTGTAGAGCGGATAGTTCCACGGCCCGATCACCCCGATCACCCCGAGCGGGCGGTAGGCGAGCAGCGCCCGCTGATGGACCGACAGCAGACCGGACGGCACCCGGCGTCGGCCCAGCACCCGGCGGGCATTGCGTGCCGCCCAGTCCAGGTGGACCACAGTCAATAGCACCTCGGCGCGGGCATCGTGCACCGGCTTGCCGGTCTCGGAGGCGATCAGCTCGGCGAACTCATCGGTGCGCCGGGCCAGTGCGCGCTTCCAGCGCAGCAGCGCCGCGCGCCGCTTCAGGGGGCCGAGCGCGGCCCAGCTCCTGCCGGCGCTCCTTGCCCGTGTCACCGCGGCGCGGATGTCGTCGATGCCGTGGACGGGACGGTCCGTCGGGGTCGTCATGTCTTCTCCATGGGCAGGGGTTCCAGCGGGCGGCTCTGTGCCCAGTGCGGACCGAGGTCGTCGAGCTGGTATCCGAAGGGGTAGCTGCGCGGCCGGGGCCGGGAAGGAAGCCAGCGCGGCCGGGCGGGCAGCAGCCGTACTCCGTGCGACCGGGCGCGCACCAGCCGCGTTGCCGTCGTCCGTACCCACCGGGGCTGGGCCGGGAAACCGAGGGCCCGCAGCAGCGGCTCGTCCAGCAGGGCGAGCGAGAGTCTGGCCACCAGGGGGCGCAGCGGGGCCGGGTACCAGGCAGCCATGACCCGGAAGGTGGCGTTGGCGACCCGGCGGTTCGCCGGGTCGTACGCGAACATCCGGTCCTCGTAGGAGTCGAGCAGCCTCTCGAATCCTTCGTAGGTGTCGGGAGCGCCCTCGATGCCCATCATGACGGCCATGCGCCGCCCCACCTCCGTCAGTGCCCCCGCCTCCTGCGCACACAGGGGCCGCCACCCGAAGCGGTCGATCCAGCGTTTGGGGCCGACGACGGTCGTGGCCAGCACATAGAGGTAGTCCTCGTTCGGGATGTGGTACTTGCCGTGAATGCGGTTGAGATGCCGGGCGGCCGCCCGGGCGCGCTCGGACTCGAAGCCGTCGGCCGCCATCTCGTATCCGAACAGGACGGTGTCGTCGTAGCGTTTCTGGCCATTGCGCTCGAACTCCTGGGTGCGGTCGAGCAGTACGGAGATCCTCGGGACGCCGTAGTCGCGCAGGAAGGCGACGCTGATGCCCTGCCGGTAGTCCCACGGGAATTCGTACTGCGACATCAGCCGGAGTATCTCGGCGCAGTCGCGGGCGGGATCCATCCGGCGGATCTCGCGCAGTCGGCTGTAGCGGCCCATGGTGTGCAACCTCCTCTGTGGATGAAGCCGGTTCAGGTGCGGGGGCCCGCGGTGAGGCCCGTGAAGCGGACGTCACCGGCATCGACGAGGACCTGGCCCGCCTCGACGGACTTCGCGGTGAGCCGGGGCAGTCGGACCGAGACGGGAAGATTCGCCGGGATGATGTCCGCGCCGATGCAGATGCGCGGGGTGTCCACACCGATGACGGGGATCCGGATGGACGCCGTCAGCACCGTCGCGTAGACGTCGACGTTGCGGATGTCGAGCTGCACATCGATGGTGGACGGAGTGCCGTCGGGGCCCTCGACCCGGAAGCGGTAGTCCTTCGCGACCAGTCGTTCGGCGTGGATCCAGAGCACCTTGACCCTGCCGCCTCCCACCGTCGGCAGGTACGTGGTGCCGTGGATGATCGCGTCGTACGCGTCGAGCCGGGTCGCCCCCACCTCGGGAGGGTGCGGACCGACGGGATAGGTGGCGCGGCCGGGGCCGGGCCGGTCCCCGATCGCGAGGGGCGGCGTCAGGGCGGTGAGATCGTCGGGGTTCTTTATGGGACCGGGCTTCGCGGTCTCGCGCGAGGGCGGGTCGCCCCCGGGCGGCGGATTGTCCAGGCCACCGGTGTCCACCCCGGTCAGGCAGGGAAGCGTGACCTGCTCGCCTGGGGGCTCGGAGGGTTCGGACGGAGCCGACGCGCTTGCGGACGGTTCGGGCTCTCCGGACGCGGACGGGGAAGGTGTGGGGCTCGTGCTCGCGGACCCCGAGAGGCCCGGGGTGGGGGCTGCGGTGGTCCCGGGAGCCGGGGTGGGCTCAGGAGCGCACTCGTCCTCGTCCCAGGGCGGCGTCAGCCCGTCGAACGGCCAGGGCAGGGTGACGCCTCCCGGGTCCTGGCACGCCGTCGCGGCGTTCCCCTGTCCGGGTGCCGCCGCGACGAGCGCCCCGGTCAGGGCAAGGCACAGGGGGAGCGCCACGAGGCGCGGCACCCGGTGTGCCGTACGTGTGCGGAGAGCCGGCCCCTCCCCGGCCGCAGGGGCTGCCGGGGACGGGTGCGGGGCGCGGCTCTCACCTGCTTTTGGGTCCGGAACGTCCCGGGTCACCGGTGCGGTGCGGTCCGGGGATTTCGGTAGGGCCCTGTCCGGTGCCGACGGTGCGGTCCTGTCCGGCATCCAGCCGAACGCCATGGAGGAGCCCAGCAGGCCGAGCCCCACACCGATCCCGAACCCGCCCAGGTTCGTCGTCGCCAGGGAGACCAGCGAGGCGATCGCCGTCACCACGGACACGAACAGCCGCTGGACGGGTACGAAGACGAAGAACAGGCCGCCCGCGATCAGCACGAGCCCCACCCCGATCGCCGACATCGCCCCGATGCCCACCTTCAGCATCAGCGGCAGCGGAGCCAGCGGCAGGAAGATCATCTCCAGGCCGCCGAGCACCGTCCACACCCCGGCCCAGAACGGCCGCCGCCTGCGCCAGGCACGCAGGGGCCGTCGCAGCCCCGGGGCCGGCAGCACCCGGTCCAGCCGGCTGCCGGTCTCCTTCATCAGCTCGGCGCCGAAGCCGAGCACCAGAGCGATCACAGTTCCCGCCCCCTCAGAAGCACTCGGTGCCGTCGTCGCTGAGCTCGACCTCGATCTTGTCGAGCGTCAGCGATCCGCCGTTGGTGGCCCAGGCGGTGCTCTTCACATCCCGTGCCAGCGCGGTGTCGGCCTGGACGCCGAAGATCCCGGCGGGCCCGCTGACACCGGGCGCCGCGTCGAGCGTCGACGCGTCACGGCCCGCCTGGACACCCGTGATCCGGCCACCGGAGCTGGTCAGCGCGTCCGCGTTCACCACCAGGTTCTCGCCCTTGATCGGTTTGCCGTTGCCGGAGCGGACGAGCAGCGAGATCTCCCCCACCAGCGGCAGCTTCTGCTTCATGGAGACACAGACGCCCTTGGCCGATCCGTTCTTGATCCCGGCCAGCAGCACCGCGTGCCCGGTGCCGTCCTTGCTGCCGATGGAGGAGGGGAAGCTCGCGATCCCCGAACCGTTGATCTCCTCGGCCGACACCTTGAAGTTCTTCCCGGACACCGCGAACGACGCGGCCATCGCCCCTTGCGCCAGTGCGATGACCACTGCGCCCACAGCGATCACTGAGGGGACGAACATCACCGCTGATCTCTTCCAGTGCGTGCGGCCTTCAGGGCTCAACTCGGCTACTGCATCAGTCATTTGACGTTCCCTCTCATCCTGAGAGTCAAAGTTACAAATACTATTGACTTGTTTCACGAGGCGCGTCAACACTGCTGACACAGATTCGAGGAAGGGACCCCGCATGGACATGCACACGGGTGCCGAGCCACCCTCCGCCGCCACGGCACCGCTCCGGGGCAGCGCCGCATGGCGCTACTTCGGAGACCTCCGCAACCTGCTGATCGCCCCCCAGTTGCTGCTGCTCCAGGTCGCCCACCCCGTCGTGGGTGCGGGCGTCGAGGACCACTCCGACTTCCGCGCCGAGCCGTGGCAGCGGCTCTGGCGCACCGTGTCGTCGCTCCACACCGTGATCTACGGGGGACAGGCCGCGGCGACGGCCGAGGGCGCGCGCCTCCGGCGCGTCCACAAGCCGATGAAGGGCACCGACAACCAGGGCCGCCGCTACCACGCGCTCAACCCGGAGGCCTATCACTGGGTCCACGCCACCCTGGTCCGCGGCGCGTACGACGGGCACCGGATCTTCGGCAAGGGGTTCAGCGCCGAGGAGACCGAGGTGTACTACCGCGGCATGCGCGACGTCGGTCGGATCTGGGGGCTGGGGGACCACCACCTGCCGCCCGACTGGGAAGCCTTCTGCGCGTACTACGACGAGATGGTCGGCGAGCGGCTGGAGCTCAACCAGTCGGTCCTGGATGTCCTGAACGAACTGCGCAGCCCGCAGAAGCCGCCGGTCCGATGGCTCCCCGGAGCCCTCTGGCGCCCGGTGGGAGCCAAGGCCGCGCACTATGCCCTGCTGGTCACCGTCGGCACCCTGCCCCCGGTGCTCCGCGAACGCCTCGGCCTGGACTGGAGCCCCCGCCAGGAACGCTCCCTGCGCCGGTTCGCCCGCCTGGTGCGGGTGCTCCTGCGACTGGTCCCGCCGCCCCTCCGGCTCGCCGGCGCGCTCGCGATCGCATACTGGAACACACACGGCCCGGGCACCGATCCGCGCACCCGCCGACCCCTGGGAGCCCCCGCATGACCAGCGCAGGAGAGCCTGTCCCGCCCCCGCCGGGCGGCGTCCTGTGGAGCCTCGCCGGTGACATCCGCGGGCTGCTGATGCTGCCTGCGGCCCTCACCCTCCAGGTCGCCCACCCGGCCGTGGGCGCGGGCGTCGACGAGCACTCGGTCTTCCGTACGGACCCGTGGGGACGCGGCGAGCGGTCCCTGCGCTCGCTCCAGCTCTGGGTGTACGGGGGAGAGGCGGCCGCCGAGGAGGGTCGCAGGCTCAGGAAG
The DNA here is from genome assembly GCF_042736635.1 of Streptomyces sp. NPDC060035. NCBI lineage: Bacteria > Bacillati > Actinomycetota > Actinomycetes > Kitasatosporales > Streptomycetaceae > Streptomyces > Streptomyces sp. NPDC060035. The sequence goes on along the minus strand of NZ_JBHWVO010000001.1, from coordinate 127,205 downwards.
CTGCACCGCACCATCCAGGGCACCGACACCCGCGGCCGCCGCTATCATGCGCTCGCGCCCGCGAACTACGCGTGGGTGCACGCCACCGGCTTCCCCGTGTACCGGCACGCGGCGCGCTACCTGGTCCGCCCCCTCACCGAGGCGCAGGAACGGGCCCTGTACCGCGAGTGGCTCCAGGTCGGCCGGATACTCGGCATTCACGACCGGGACATGCCGCAGACGATCGAAGAGTTCTGGCCGTACTACCGCACGATGCTGGCCGACGAGATAGAGGCCACCGCCGTCGTACGGGAACTGGTCGCCGCCGACAGCGCCGTACCGCCACCCGGCAGAGGGCCGCGGGCCGTGAGGCTGCTGGTGGCAGCGGTATGGCCGGTCCTGCTCCCGCCGCTCGCCCGGTTCCGCAGCTTCATCACCGTGGGGCTGATGCCCCCGGACGCCCGCGAGGCGATCGGGCTCGACTGGACCCCGGCCCAGGAGCGGCGCCTTCGGCGGCTGTGCACCGTGGTCCGGCTGGTGGTGCCCGTGCTTCCCGAGCGGCTGCGCTATCTGCCGCGCGCCCGGACCGCGCGTGCCGCCTGGCACGCGGAGCAGAAGGTCCGGGGGTTCACGCCGAGGCGCGACGGACCAGTTCGGTCGGAGTGATCACGGACTCGGGCCACTCGCCCGTATCGCTGTTCAGCCGTTCCATCAGCCGGACGATCAACCGCCCCATTCCTTCGATGTCCTGACGGGCCGTCGTCGGAGGCGGTTCGGTGGTCTCCGCCACCGCCTCCATGTCGTCGAAGCCGACCGGTGCCACGTCCTGCGGCACCCGGATCCCCCGCTCGCGGAGCACCCGCAGGGCCCCGAAGCCATCATCCGGACATGACGTCAGCAGCTCCTCCATCGCCCGCCCACCGCCCCCGGTGGTGAAGTCGCTGTCCACCACCAGGGCCGGATCGGCGTCGGGCAGCACATCGTGATAGCCGTCGATCCGGTCGAGCGCAGACGTCGGGTCGCGCGGTCCGGCGATGCGGGCGATCCGTCGTCGGCCGAGCGAGACCGGATGACGTACCGCCTCACGGGCGCCGCCCCGGTTGTCGCAGTCGACGTACGGCACGGGCGGCGCGGTGGCATCCGTTGTTGCCGAGGGGCGCTCGGGCGGCCGCCGTAGACCGTCGGAACCCTGAACCGCCGGATGATCGCCGGCAGTTCGTCGTCGGTGTGCAGTGAGAAGGCAAGCGCGCCGTCCACATGGCCACCGGCCGGATAGCGGGTGACCCGGTCGACGTCACCGCTGCCCTCCACCAGGAGCAGCACCAGCTGAGCGTCGTGCGCATTCGGTTCGCGGCTGATTCCGCGGATCTGGCGCGAGAAGAACGGGTCGGAGAAGATGCGGAACTCGGGTTCGTCGATGATCACGGCGACCGCGCCGTTACGCCGGGTGACCAGCGTGCGCGCGGCGCGGTTGGGGATGTGGCCGAGTTCGTCGACCGCCGTGTGTACGTGCTCCACCAGGGGCTGCCGCACCCCGGCGCCGCCGTTGACGACACGGGACGCCGTCGCCCGGGACACGCCGGCGCGGGCCGCCACGGCCTCCAGGGTGGACCGGACGTCACCCCGAGGACCGCGGGCCGGATCGGGCAAGGGAAGCTCCTCGTACACGCGTGCGCCGGCGGGGAACGACCGGCGACCGGCGGGTTGAACACGAACGCGGCCACCCTGACCGCCCCGCTGTTTCGGCCGGACAGGTGATCGCCCCCTGTTGCACAGGAGTTGACCGGGGTACCTTCCGCACACGCCGACACGTGGGCGGGGCGGGACCGCTGTGGCCCAGCCCGGCCGGACCCGGGAGGCAGTCGTTCATGGTGCTCCGACTCACCCGTTCACTCCGTCACCGTTCCCTCCGCCGCCGCGTGCTGCGGCGCGATCTGGGCGTGATCGTGGCGGCAGCCGCGCTGGCCGTGCCGTTCGCCACCGGGCCGGCCGAGGCATCGCACCTCGTGCCCCGCACCGGATTCGAGACCAGCAGGGGAGAGCGGTGGACCGGGCAGGCGGAGGAGCGGTCCTTCCTTGCCGAGGTCGACCGGGCGAGCGACCGCGTCCTCGTCGAACGGATCGGCACGACGAACCAGGGGCGCCCTCTCCGGCTCGTCCACATCGGCACCCGCAGCCCGGCGGCCGGCACCGTACTGCTGATCTGCAGTCAGCACGGCGACGAACCGGCCGGCCGTGAGGCCTGTCTGTCGGCCGTCCGGGATCTCGCCCTCGCCGAGGACCGGGCGACCCGACGACTCCTGTCCCGAGCGCGTGTACTGGTGCTGCCCGACGCAAATCCCGACGGACGTGCGGCAGACACCCGTGGCAACTCCGACGGCGTGGACGTCAATCGTGACCACATCGCCCTGCGGACGGCAGAGGGCCGCGCTGTCGCACGGGTCATCCGTGACCAACGACCCGATGTCATCTATGACTTGCACGAGTACGGTGCCACCCCGCCGTATTACGACAAGGACCTCTTCGTGCTGTGGCCGCGCAATCTCAACACGGAGGACGGAGTGCACGACGCCGCACGGAGCCTGGCCGACCACTACGTCAGGCCCGCCGCGGCGGCAGCCGGCTACAGCAGCGGCCTCTACGGGATCTGGACCGACCCTGTCACGGGAGAACCGGTCAAGCAGACCGCGGGCGACGGCCAGGAGCGGATCCTGCGCAACACCGCGGGCATCAAGCACGCGGTCGGCCTGCTCATCGAGTCGCGGACCGACGCGCTCACCGAGGCCGAGCGGTCCGATCAGGCACTGAACAAGCGGCGCAGGGTCGCCTCCCAGCAGGCGGCACTCGGCGGTCTGTTCTCCTTCGTCGGGGATCGCCACGGCCGTATCGCCGCGGTCACCGCCGCGGCCCGCCTGGCGGGGCTCGCCGACCGCGGTCCCGTTATTCTCGGCGGCGCCGACAACGATCCGGCCGAACCGGGGGAGACCCTCCAGGATCCGCCCTGCGGCTACCGACTCGACGCGGCCCAGTACGCGGATGTCGGGGACGAACTGGCGCTGCACGGTGTGGCTTCCCGCCGCGACGGTGACGGAGTATACGTACCGCTGCGGCAGCCGGCCCGCAAACTGATCCCGCTCCTGCTGGACGAGCGGGCGACATATCACCTCGTAAAGGGTCAAGCCGATACGGCTTGTTGATCCCTGGGATGCACGCTGCGTGTGGTACTGCCTACGGAGAGCGAAATTTCGCACTGCGTGAAAGGTGCCATTTGTGTCACACGACGAGCAGAGAACGGATGGGCGGGGGGAGTACCTGCCGGTCACGGCCGACCTGCCCGCTGAGCCGGACCACGGCCGGCGCCCCACGACCGACAGGGTGGTCTTCGGTGTCACGGCGGTGCTCACCGTAGCCTTCGTGGTCTGGGGCTCCACGGCCACCGACTCGCTGGAGGATGTCTCCAGCAAGCTGCTCAACGGGCTGATCCACAACGGTGGTTGGGCCTTCATGCTGGCCGCGTCGGGCTTCGTCGTCTTCGCCCTGTGGCTCGCGATCAGCCGTTACGGGAAGATCTCGCTCGGCCAGGAGGGCGAGAAGCCCGAATTCCGAACGGTCTCCTGGGTCGCGATGATGTTCAGCGCGGGTATGGGAATCGGCCTGATGTTCTACGGAGTGAGCGAGCCGCTGGCCCACTTCGTCAATCCGCCTCCCGGCACGCGTCCCGCCGACGCCGCCGAAGCGATGCAGACGGCGATGGCCACGACCCTTTTCCACTGGACACTGCATCCCTGGGCGATCTACGCGGTGGTCGGTCTCGCCATCGCGTACAGCACCTACCGACGGCGCAGGCGGCAGACGATCAGTGCGGTGTTCGAGCCGCTCATCGGAGCCCGGCACGCCCATGGCGGCAGGGGTCGGTTCATCGACATTCTCGCCATCTTCGCGACCCTGTTCGGCTCGGCGGCCTCACTCGGGCTCGGAACCCTCCAGATCGGCAGCGGTTTTCAGGAGCTCAACTGGATGGAGACGACCGGCACGGGTCTTCTCGTGGCGATCATCGCCGTCCTGACGGCCGCCTTCGTCGCCTCAGCCGTGTCCGGCGTCGAGAGGGGCATCCAGTGGCTGTCCAACATCAATATGGTGCTCGCTCTGATCCTCGTGGTGTTCGTCTTCATCGCCGGTCCCACCATCATCGTGCTGGATCTGCTGCCCACGTCCCTCGCCGCGTACTTCGGTGATCTCGCCCAGCTCGCCGGGCGTACCGAGGCGACCGGCGAAGGAGAAGTGGCCGACTGGCTCGCGAGCTGGACCGTCTTCTACTGGGCGTGGTGGATCTCGTGGACGCCCTTCGTCGGGATGTTCATCGCCAGGATCAGCCGGGGCCGGACGATCCGGCAGTTCGTCGGCGGCGTCATCCTGGTGCCGAGCACGGTCAGCCTGGTCTGGTTCGCCGTCTTCGGCGGTTCGGCGATCAGGCTGGAGGAAGCCGGGCAGCTCAAGAACGTCGGGGAGACCCCGGAGGCACAGCTCTTCGGCGTCCTCCAGCAGTTCCCGATCGCCACGGTGATGAGCATCCTGGTGATGGTCCTGGTCGGCATCTTCTTCGTCTCCGGTGCGGACGCGGCCTCGATCGTGATGGGCACGCTCTCCCAGAAGGGAGTGCGCGAACCGGCCAAGTGGGTCGTGATCTTCTGGGGCGTCGTCACCGGTGCCGTGGCCGCGGTCATGCTGCTCATCGGCAACGGCAAGGGTGACGCCCTGGCGGGCCTCCAGAACCTGACCATCCTGGTGGCCGCGCCCTTCACGATCGTGATGATCGGCATGTGCGTGTCCCTGATGAGGGACCTGCGGCAGGACCCGATGATCGTCCGCCACGAGTTCGGCGTGGAGGCCGTCGAGTCCGCGGTGATCGAGGGCCACGCCAAGTACGACGGAGACTTCGAGATCAGGATCGGTCCCGGTAGCGAGGTCATCACCGACAAACGGCACAAGCCCGGCCCGTCCGACTGACCGGCGCTGCGGCTCAGCCCACCAGCTGGGCCGCAGCCCGTGCGCAGCCCCAGGCCACCGTCACCCCGGCGCCGCCGTGCCCGTAGTTGTGCACCAGCAGGCCGCCTCCGGGCTGCGCTTCGGCCTCGATCCGTACCCCGCCGTCACGGGCCGGCCGATGCCCGACCCGGTGTCCCGTGATCCGGGCCCCGGCGATCTCCGGCCGCACCCGCGCGCAGCGTGCCACGATCTCCTCGGCCGTGCGGGGGTCGGGCTCCGTGCGCCAGTCGTCCGTCTCGGCGGTCCCTCCCAGCAGCAGCCCGCCCGGCTGGGGGAAGAAGTACGTCGTCGCGCTCGAAGCCGGATCCGCCAGGGTGAACCACTCGTAGATCCCCGGATTCTCCACCACCACCAGCTGGCCCCGCACCGGCCGCATCCCCGGATCCGGGACCAGGCCGCGGGCGCCCAGGCCGGTGCAGTTGACCACCACGGGGGCCTCGGCGGCGGCCTCGTCGAAGCCACGCACCGTACGCTGCTCGGTCACGCCCCCGGCCGCGGCCAGCCGCCCCTGCAGCCAGCCCAGATGGACCGGCATGTCGATCAGGGGCAGAGTCACCCGCAGCCCCTGATCGACCTCGGACACGTTCTTCAGGCTGCGCGCCCACGGTCCCAGCGCCGACAGCCGCTCACCCCCGTGCACCCCCGGGACCAGCCGTACGCCGGACTCGTCCGGTGCGGCGGCCAGGTCCTCGTACACCCGCAGTGACTGCAGCGACCAGTCGCCGACCAGGGCCTCCGGCTCGATCCGGTACGGCCACCACAGGGCACCGGCCACCGCCGACGTCGTGGCCGAGGACGCGTCACGTGACCAGAGCCGCACCCGGTGACCGCGCTCCGCCAGTACCACCGCCGTGGTCAGCCCGCTGACTCCGCCACCCACCACGATCACGTCCGTCACACTGCTCACCCCATCCCTCCCGCGGCCACGGGCGCCCGCGCTCATGGGCGGACGCTAACGGAATCCCCCAAGCCGTGCTCACACCGGGCTCCCGGTGGGAATACTCCCGTCATGTCAGCCCAGTACTCGACTTTCGGCCTCGCGCCGGCGATACGGGCCGGGGGAGTCCTGGCCGACGGTGGCTACCAGGCGCACCGGGACTTCATGGACTTCATCGTCGACGGCAGACCGCTGCTGTTCCAGCTGTCCGACCTCGACGCGGTCTCGCCGCTCGCCTCCGACGTACCGCCGGAAATCTTCGCCACTCATGTACGGCGCCTGCTGCTCGCAGCGGACGCTCCGCCGGCCGACGGCCGCTATGTGATCTACGGCTGCCCGAGTGCGAGAGCCTCGAATGCGGGGCGGTCACCGCCGTCATCTCCCAGCGGGCTGATGGTCAGCATCCACTGCATGCGCGACAGGCTCGAAGCCATCGAGCTGGGGAGACCGTCGACCCAGACAGACCGAGTGCTATTCCAGGGTGTCGACGTTTTTGCGCTTCCCGCCCGAGAGGTCGTCCGACGCGTCGGTGAGTACACCTCCATCGAGGAAGACCCCGACGACGCTGGTTCATTCATCGCCCAGAACTTGTTGCTGAGCTTCTGGCGCCCATTCGCAGCCGACGATGAGCCCGAGGAAGAACAGGGCTACTACTTCAGCTCAGTCCTCGTGGCACAGCCTGGCGACTACGACACGGGGGCCCCTCTCCATACCCAGAACACGAGGGACCGGGCGCGCCGCCGCGGGAAGCGCTGCGATGCTCGGTTCAGCCCGCACGCCGGGATCGAGGTGAGTCCGGAGCCGGTCGGACTCGGGCTCGAGCCAGTCACTGCCCGGGCAGGCCTCGCCGGGGCTACCTCGTGGACACCTGCCCCCTGTCAATCCTGGTCACTGTATGTGACGATGAGGTGGTATCAGTCCTCTGACCAGCCGGAGCTCTCCGCCGTGATCACGCCGCGCCAGCGCCTGATCAGCACCGCCCTGCTCGGATCGGTGCCGGTCGCGGCATTTCGGGTGTACAGCGGAGCCGTGTCAAGGTGGTCGAGATTCGGGCGAGGACGTCGGCGGTGTGCTCGGTCTCGTCGATCCGGCTCGCCGTCGGGATCAGCTCTCAGCAGGTACAGGTTCCGCGTGAAGTGACACGGCGGTGAGGTAGAGACCGTCGCCGCTGATCCGGAGGGTCGGGGGTAGGCCGTCACTGAAAGCATCCGAAACCTCGGCGGTCGGGTAGCCGAAGAGGTTGATGCCGCGGAGGACAACAGGGCAGGCAGACGGCCCAGTGAGCGTGAAGGGGTCGCGGGTGAGGCCGATGCCGGCTAGGCCAGGGGTGTCCTGGTGCCAGCCGCGGCGGTCCGTGGTGTCACCGTATGTGTCGAGCGTCAGGCCCCGGTACTGCGCGCTGAAGGCCCAGCGGGCGCCACAGACCCAACCGTCGCGAACGTCCGCGACGGTGGCGACGGCCCACTGGGCGGTGCGCTCGTCCATGCCGAAGCGGAGGGTGCCGGCAGAGCCAGGGAGCCGGAGACCGACTCCGGGGAGCAACTCGAACATGCGGAGATGGTCCCAATGGACGGCACTGCGCCACAAGTCGGAAACGACGATCACCTGCTGCTGACTTCCAAGGGACGTTTCCTGTTCCTGCAGATCAGGCGGCTTGCGCGAGCTGGTGCACGAGTTCAAGACCCGCGGGCCGGTCTACCGGCGCACGGTGCAGACGACGCTGAAGGCGTCGTACACCAACCACTACCGGCGCGGGCTGATCAGGCTGCTGGACGTGCTGGAGTTCTGCTCGTCCAACCACACGTACCGGCCGGTGATCGAGGCCCTGGCCCTGGCGGCGCGGTACGCGAACGCGGGGAACACGACGTACTACCCGCTGGGCGAGACGGTGCCGGTCCACAAGGCCATGGGCGGGGACTGGGCGGAGGTCGTGCACCGCGCCGACAAGCGGGGCCGGCGCCGGGTGGTGCGCATGGTTTACGAGGTCGTCGCCTTCCAGGCCCTGCGCGATCAGCTCAAGTGCCTTCGGCCGGGCCGTCCCCGAGGCGGAGCGCGTCGCGGTGCGCGAGGCGTTCGGCCGGGCGGGCGCGGAGGTCGCGTACGTGGACGGGACCGCCCCGGTGATCCCGCTCCTCGTCGCCCGGATCGAGAACGCGCTGGACCGTACCCCGCCCTCCGGACGGCGGCTGCTCGGGCTCACCGTCACCGACGGTGCGGCCTGCCTCGAGGTCAGCTCGACCTGCCGGGTGAGACTGGTCGCGTACCGCCTCGACCTGCTGTACCGCACTTGGACCGACGAGGTCTTCGAGGGGGTGCTCGCAGCCGGCGAGCACCGGAATCCCCTGGAGGCACGGGTGGTGAAGGGGCAGTCCTTCCTCGTGGCGCGCAGCACGGGGAGCGTGCTGATCGCGACCGTCGCACGCCGAGAGACCGCCCGCACCCGTCGCCCCCGAGACCGCGTCCGTCGCACGGGGACCGCGTCCGCCGTCCCCTGGGACCGCACCCGGAGCGGTTCGTTAGGATCGGCACCCTGATGACTGCCACTCTCGTCGCCAAGGAACTCGCCGCCGGGCACGGCGACCGCACGCTCTTCGCCGGACTCGACCTCGTCGTCGCGCCCGGCGACGTGATCGGTCTCGTCGGAGCCAACGGCGCCGGAAAATCGTCGCTGCTCCGCCTGCTCGCAGGGCTCGACCGCCCGGAGGAGGGCGAGCTGCGCCTCTCCCCGCCCACTGCCACTGTCGGACACCTCCCGCAGGAGCCCGAGCGCCGCGTGGGCGAGTCCGTGCGGGAGTTCCTCGCCCGCCGCACCGGGGTCGCCGAAGCGCAGTCCGCGATGGACGCCGCGACCCAGGCCCTCGTGGACGGCGCGCCCGGCGCGGACGACGCGTACTCCGAGACCCTGGAGCGCTGGCTCGCCCTCGGCGGAGCCGACCTCGACGAACGAGCGGAGGAGGTGGCCGCCGACCTCGGTCTGAGAATCGGTCTCGACCTTCCGATGACCGCGCTCTCCGGCGGCCAGGCGGCCCGCGCCGGACTGGCCTCGCTGCTGCTGTCGCGCTACGACGTCTTCCTGCTCGACGAGCCCACCAACGACCTGGACCTGGACGGCCTGGAGCGGCTGGAGCGCTTCGTGTCCGGCCTGCGCGCGGGCACCGTCGTCGTCAGCCACGACCGCGAGTTCCTGATGCGTACGGTCACCAAGGTCCTCGAGCTCGATCTTGCCCAGCAGGAGATCAACCTCTACGGCGGCGGCTACGCCTCCTACCTGGAGGAGCGCGAGCGGGCTCGTTCCCACGCCCGCGAGGAGTTCGAGGAGTACGCGGACAAGCGCTCCGCGCTCGAAGGCCGTGCGCAGATGCAGCGTGGCTGGATGGACAAGGGCGTCAAGAACGCCCGCCGCAAGGCCACCGACAACGACAAGATCGGCCGCAAGTTCCGCAGCGAGGCCAGCGAGAAGCAGGCCGCGAAGGCCCGGCAGACGCAGCGCATGATCGAGCGTCTCGATGTCGTCGACGAGCCGCGAAAGGAGTGGGATCTGCGGATGGAGATCGCCTCCGCCCCCCGCTCCGGATCCGTCGTCGCCACCCTCCGCGACGCCACCGTCGTCCTCGGCGACTTCTCCTTCGGTCCGGCCACCCTGCAGATCGACTGGGCGGACCGGGTCGCCATCACCGGAGCCAACGGGGCGGGCAAGTCGACGCTGCTCGCCGCGCTGCTCGGCCGGCTCCCGCTCGGCTCGGGCCACGCCTCGCTCGGTTCCGGAGTCGTGGTGGGCGAGGTCGACCAGGCGCGCAAGCTGTTCCACGGTACGGAGAGCCTGCTGGACGCCTTCTGTGCGGCCGTCCCCGAGACGGAACCGGCCGAGGTACGTACGCTGCTCGCCAAGTTCGGCCTGCGCGCCGACCATGTGCTGCGGCCGGCCACGACACTCTCCCCGGGCGAACGCACCCGGGCCGCCCTTGCCCTCCTTCAGGGCAGAGGCGTCAACCTGCTGGTCCTGGACGAGCCGACCAACCACCTCGACCTGCCCGCGATCGAGCAGCTGGAGTCGGCGCTCGACGCGTACACCGGGACGCTGCTCCTGGTCACGCACGACCGGCGGATGCTCGAAGCCGTCCACACGACCCGCCGGGTCGAGGTCGCCGACGGCAAGGTCGTCGAGAGAGCCTGACGGCGAGGGACCCGCCCTTCCCGGATGCTGCCGGGAAGGGCGGGCCCGTCATGCGCCCCTGGAAGGGGCCGCCTCAGTCGACGTAACTGATGTCGGACGAGGAGTAGATGCAGTTCGTGCCATCCGCTCCCGAGCCGATCTCGCTCGGCTCGCCGCTGGTCGTTCCCTTGTACTTGGTGCAGATCTTCATGTCACGGTCGCCGTCGTCGTAGATCGTGACGCCCGAGATCCGTGCCGTGTCACCGTAGTTGGTGTTGATGCCGACCAGGCTCGTGCCGGGGGCCGTCGCCCAGATGTTCTGGAGCTGGATGTGCCGGGCGTTCTGTGTGGAGCAGTTGCCGCAGGAACGGACCAGCTTGCCGAAGTCGTCGACCTGGAAGTTCTTGACGATCAGCGTGCCGACGCCGTTGTGCTGGAAGACCTTGTCCTCCGCCAGCTTCGCACCACCGCCGTCGATCGTGCGGACCGTCGAGGAGGAGCCGCCGCGGAAGGTGGCCGCGTCCTCGCCCACGTCCTCCCACCAGACGTTCTTGAGGGTGCAGGTGCCCGCGCAGTGCACACCGTCCGCGGCCGGAGCGCCGAGGATGACGTTCTGCAGAGTGGCGCCGTCCGCCAGCGTGATCAGCGGGGGCTGGTCCTCTTCCTGGCCACCGCTGCCCAGGTCACCACTGCCGTACAGGCGCTTCATGCCACCGTCGTAGGTGCCCGAGACCGCGATGGTCGCCGAGACGGCCTGGCTGCCGTTGGCCGTCGGCCAGGACGGCGGGGAGTCCGGGTCGGTCGGCGGGTCGGTGGGCGGGTCGGTCGGCGGGTCCGTGGGGGTCGTGCCCGACGCGGTGAACGTCCAGTTCTTGCTGGTCACCGAGTCGCAGGAGTTCTGCTGGATCAGAGCGCCGGACGCCGTCGAACTGTCCTTCACGTTCAGGCACTTGCCACCGTTGCTGTTGACCACCCGGTAGGTGTTGCCGCTGACTGCCGTCAGCGTCCAGACCTGGGTCGCTGCACTGCTGCAGCTCTGCTGTTCGACCGCCTTGCCGGCGCTGGTGGAGGCATCCTTCACCCCGGCGCACTGGGAGCTGTGCGCGGCGGCCAGCTTGTAGCCGCTTCCGGAGGCGGTCAGATTCCAGGTCTGGTTGGTGGCCGCGTTGCAGGCGCTCTGGGCGAGCTGCACGCCGGCGGAGGTGCTCGATCCGGGCACGCCCAGACACAGTCCGCTGGCCGCGTTCTTCAGGGTGTACGAGCCGGTCGCCGGGGCGGCTGTCGCCGAGCCGGTCGCGAACAGTGCGGTGAGGCCTGCGGCGATCACGGAGACGGTGGCGACGAGTGAGGCGGCCGCGCGGCCGCCACGCCTTCTGACGTGCTGATTCTTGGTGCGCACTGAGTATTCCTTTCACCGCCTGCGGCATCATCCGCAGGCACCTGTCGGTGGTTTGGTGCGGTGGTGAAGGCCGTTCCCGATTCCGGAATTGAGTTCCGTACATGAACCAGGTTCGTGTATGTGAACAGCGGTGACGGTACGTCACCCACTCCGAGCGGTCAAGAAGTTGGTACGGGCGATCAGTCGGCAGGGTGCGCCGGGGCTGCCGTGGAGTCCCGGACGACCAGGGACGTCGCCAGGGTGGTCTGTGCTGTGGCCGGACCGCCGCCCGCCGTCTCCACGGTCTGGATGAGCAGATCGACCGCCGTGCGACCCGCCGCAGCGGTGGGCATGGCGACCGTGGTCAGCCGGGGGCGGTTCAGTCGACCGGCCACGGTGTCGTCCACCCCGATCACACTGATGTCCCCCGGCACCCGCACGTTCCGGTCGTCGAGCCCTTCGATGAGCCCGATGGCGACCAGGTCGTTGTAGGCGATCACCCCGGTGGCGCCCGTCCCCAGGACGGCGGGCGTCGCCGCGATACCACCGTGCTCCGTCGGCCGGTTGGGGCCGAGCACGTCCAGCCTGACCCCCTCGTCCGCAGCCGCCCTGCCGGCGGCCCTGCGCATCTGCGCGCTGGTCCACGAGCCGCGGGGGCCGCCGACCAGGGCAAGATGCTCGTGACCCAGCCCGGCCAGGTGTTGCACCGCGAGCGCCGCGCCGTGCGCCACGTCCATCAGTACGGCGGACAGGCCTGCCACGGACCGGTTGACCAGGACGAACGGCAGGTCCCCGCCCAGCCGGCCGATGACGTCGTTGGCCAGCCGAGGGCTGACCAGGATCACTCCGTCCACCTGGCGGGCCAGGGTCTGGATCAGCTCCTCCTCGACAGCCACGTCCTCGTCGGTGTCGGCCACGAAGATCTGGTAGCCGCGGACCCTGGCGTACGCCTGGGCGGCCTTGATGAGCGGCGGGTAGAAGGGGTTGGCGATATCGGAGACGATCAGTCCCAGATTTCGGGTGCGCCCCGTGGTCAGGGCACGTGCGGTCTCGTTGGGCTGGTAGCCCAGTTCCGCGGCGATGGCGAGCACCCGGTCCCGCGTCTCCCGTTTGACCAGGTGGGAGGCCGAGAAGGCCCGGGAGACGGTCGAGACATGAACCCCTGCGGCCTGGGCGACGTCACGGATGGTCATGGCCACGGTTGTTTTCCCCTTGCCCGCCCTGCGCCGCCGCCCGCTCTGTCCCTCACCGCGTGCCGGTCGACACTTCTCCCCAGGCTCCTCAGCCTAGTCAGCGCGGTCCGGCCCGCGCGGATCAGGGGGCGGTTCCCAGAGTTTTGCAACCGGTTGCACATCTGTGTGGACGTCAGGGGGCCGGGTGGACCTTGTCGACTCCCGCATCGGACTCCTCCCCGGCCGGGGAGGCGGCCCAGGTGCCGGCGCGGAGAGCAGATCGGCTCGCCGGTGCGGGACCGGGGCGAGTGGGTGAGCGTGTCGTGCCGGACATGAGTAGTCCTCTCCACGGGATTCGGTGGGGGTGTGCGAGATGGTGAGGCGGGGGACCTCGCTCCTGCGGCGTGCGGCGTGCGGCGTGTGATGTGCGGCGTGTGATGCGTGCGGCTCATCGCTCGGAATGCAACCGGTTGCATTCCGGGTTGGGAATCAGGGTGGCGGCGGGTACTGGACATGTCAATGCTTCGGGCAACTCCCGTTCCACGTAACGGTTCTGTTCCGCGTTGCCGGACAGCGCAGGGCGGGGACAGACGAAACGGGCGGACAGGAAAAGTTCCTGTCCGCCCGCTCCGTTGCCTCAGCGCTTACGGCCACCCCGGTCGGGCCCCGTCAGCCCTGCACGCCGCAACGCGTCGGCCATCGCGCTGTTGGCCGGTGCGGCGGCCGGACGCGGGGCAGCGCCCTGACCGTCGCCGCGCCGGTCGCGGCCCTGACCGCCGGCGCCCTGACGGCTACCCTGCGCCTGCCGCTGTCCCTGGCCGCCCTGCCGCTGGCGCGGCGGACGCTCGCCGTCGCCCTGGGCGTTCCTCTCGCGCCGCGATCCCTGCCCGCCGCCCTGCGCGTCCGAGGCCTCGTCGTCCAGCCGCAGCGTCAGCGAGACCCGCTTGCGCGGGATGTCGACCTCCATGACCTTCACCTTCACGATGTCGCCCGGCTTGACGACATCCCGCGGGTCCTTGACGAACGTCCGCGACATGGCCGACACATGCACCAGACCGTCCTGGTGGACGCCGATGTCCACGAACGCGCCGAACGCCGCGACGTTCGTGACGACACCCTCCAGCACCATGCCGGAGGCGAGATCGCCGATCTTCTCGACGCCCTCCTTGAACGTGGCCGTCCTGAAGGCGGGGCGCGGGTCACGGCCCGGCTTCTCCAGCTCCTTCAGGATGTCCGTGACCGTCGGGAGTCCGAACTTCTCGTTCACGAAGTCGTCGGCCCGCAGCGACCGCAGGACGCCCGTGTTGCCGATGAGCGAAGCGACATCCCCGCCCGTCGTCTTCGCCATCGTCCGCACCACGGGGTAGGCCTCCGGGTGCACACTCGACGCGTCCAGGGGGTCGTCGCCCCGGATCCGGAGGAAGCCCGCGCACTGCTCGTACGCCTTCGGGCCCAGCCGGGCCACATCCTTCAGCGCCCGGCGCGACCGGAACGGGCCGTTGGTGTCCCTGTGCGCCACGATGTTCTCGGCGAGCCCGGAGCCGATGCCCGACACCCGCGAAAGCAGCGGCGCCGACGCGGTGTTGACGTCGACACCGACACCGTTCACACAGTCCTCGACCACCGCGTCCAGCGAACGCGACAGCTTCACCTCGGACAGATCGTGCTGGTACTGACCGACGCCGATCGACTTCGGATCGATCTTCACGAGTTCGGCCAGCGGGTCCTGCAGGCGTCGCGCGATCGAGACCGCGCCGCGCAACGACACGTCCATGTCCGGGAGTTCCTGTGAAGCGAAGGCCGACGCCGAGTACACGGACGCACCCGCCTCCGACACCATCACCTTGGTGAGCTTCAGCTCCGGGTGCCTGTCACACAGCTCACCGGCGAGCTTGTCGGTCTCGCGGGACGCCGTGCCGTTGCCGATCGCGATCAGATCGACGTCGTGCTCCTTCGCCAGCCGCTCGAGCGTGGCCAGCGACTGGTCCCACTTGTTCGCCGGTACGTGCGGGTAGATGACATCCGTCGCGACGACCTTGCCGGTGGAGTCCACCACGGCGACCTTCACGCCCGTGCGGAAACCGGGGTCGAGCCCCAGCGTCGACCGGGTGCCGGCCGGTGCGGCGAGGAGCAGATCGCGCAGGTTCGACGCGAAGACACGGACCGCCTCGTCCTCAGCCGCCGTGCGCAGTCGCAGCCGCACATCGATCCCGAGATGGACGAGGATCCGCGTCCGCCAGGCCCAGCGCACCGTGTCGCCCAGCCATTTGTCACCGGGCCTGCCGCGGTCCGCGACGCCGAAACGGCGAGCGATCATGTTCTCGTACGCCGACGGGCCCGGCTGCTCGGTGCCCGCAGGCTCCTCGGGCTCCAGGACCAGGTCGAGCACGTCCTCCTTCTCTCCCCGGAGCATTGCGAGGACCCGGTGCGAGGGCAGTGCGGTGAACGGCTCCGCGAAGTCGAAGTAGTCGGCGAACTTCGCGCCGGCCTCCTCCTTGCCGTCGCGCACCTTCGCGGCCAGCCGGCCGCGTGACCACATGCGCTCGCGCAGCTCACCGGTCAGATCGGCGTCCTCCGAGAACCGCTCGGCCAGGATGGCGCGGGCGCCCTCCAGCGCGGCCGCCCCGTCCACGACACCCTTGCCGGCATCCACGAAGGCGGCGGCCGCCGCGAGGGGGTCCACGGACGGGTCGCCGAGCAGTCCGTCGGCCAGGGGTTCGAGGCCGGCCTCCCGCGCGATCTGTGCCTTCGTACGGCGCTTCGGCTTGAACGGCAGATAGATGTCCTCAAGGCGCGCCTTGGTGTCGGCCGCCCGGATCTGCGCCTCCAGCGCCTCGTCGAGCTTGCCCTGCTCGCGCACGGACTGGAGGACCGCCGTACGGCGGTCCTCCAGTTCCCGCAGATACCGCAGTCGTTCCTCGAGCGTGCGCAGCTGCGCATCGTCGAGCATCTCGGTCGCTTCCTTGCGGTAGCGCGCGATGAACGGCACGGTCGACCCGCCGTCGAGCAGCTCGACGGCCGCCTTCACCTGACGCTCACGTACGCCGAGTTCCTCGGCGATCCTGCCTTCGATGGACGTCGTCACGTTTTCCCGACTCGCCTTCTCGTACTGGCTGTGCTGGCGGTGCTGCTGGCTGTGTCACCGGGGTGGTCCACACCTGGGTGGTCCCCTTCGCCTGCATTGTGCCGGGTGCTCGGGTGTTGTGTCGCGTGACCTCGTCGAACGCGGGCGCGCCGTCGTCTCAGGCGCGCCGGGTCCTGCCGCCGCGCGAGGCGCCGCCGAAGAGCCGGGCGACCAGTCGGAACGGCAGGGAAACCACGGTGGCCACGGCGGAGCCGACGGTACGGAGGGCGTCTGCGATCGTACGGAACACGGTGTGCCTCCTTCGTAGGGTGTGCGTACTCGCGTAGCCGGTTCCGGGCTCCGTAAACGTGCCCGCGCTCAGCCCCTGCCGACCAGGTCCTCCGGGAAGGCCCCGGCCGATGCAGCAGCGAAGAGGAATCCGCGTGCCAGCTCCGTCAGCCGCTCCACGCCTTCGGCGCCCAGGTGCTCGTACGGTGCGGCGTCCATGCGGTCCGTCGAGTCCTCCAGATCTGCCCGGAGGGCCGTGCCCGCGTCCGTCAGCTCACCCTCGGCGTCCAGAAGCCCGCGCCCGCGCAGCCTCTCCACCGCCGCGTCCCAGTCCGCGCGCCGCCAGCCGCGGGTGGCAAGGATCCAGCGCGGTGCCATGCCCTTGCCGGTCGCGGTGTGGCTGACCAGGGCCTCGACCGGGTCGAGACCGGCGGCGAGCAGCGCGGCGAGGTGCGCGTCGCCGCGGTGCTCGCGCAGCAGCGTCGCCGCGTGCCAGTAGGCCAGGTGCGGCTGCTCCGGCACCGGCAGATCGGCGTGCGCCGCGTACAGCGGCCGGGCGTGCCGGGTGCAGGCCTCCGCGGCGCGCAGCGCCAGCTGTGCCGCCTCCGCCAGCTCGGGGGAGGCGATGACCTCCGCGCCGAGCACGCGGCGCAGCGTCGAGTCGACGGCACGCAGCCGCGCGTCCAGCACGGCCGCGGGGGAGGCGACAGCCCACACGGCGGGCACGTGGCGCGCCACCAGCTCGTGGTTGAAGTTGTAGAAGGTGGCCGTCACCGTACCCGCGCCGACCGCGCCCAGGGCGGCAGCGCGTGCGGCGAAGTAGGCGGCGCTCGCATCGTCGATGCCGAGCTCGCCGAGCTCCTTGCCCAGGTCGGGCGAGAAGTAGACAGTCGAGTGCAGTGGGTTGACGGCGTTGTGGCAGCGGCGCCCGGCGCGCGGCGGAAGAGTACTCATGCCTGCACGTTACCGACTGGTCAGTACGGTGCGTAACCCCGGTGCGGCGGTGACATGGACCGCATCCCCCGGATGGCGGAAAAGGTGGGTAACTCGTCATTGCAGCCATCGGGCCGGGCCGCCCAGGATGGCAGGCATGAAGCAGCGATCCGTACTCGTCGTCCTCTTCGACGGCGTCCAGAGCCTCGACGTGAGCGGCCCCATGGAGGTCTTCGCCGGAGCCTCCCGCTTCCCCGGGGTGGCGTACGAGCTGCGCACCGCCTCGCTCGACGGCGCCCCGGTCCGCTGCTCCAGCGGGCTCACCCTCGTCCCCGACGGCCTGCTCGCCGACGCCGCCGAGCCGGACCTGCTGCTTGTCCCCGGCGGCTCGGGCACCCGCACGCCCGATCCCGCGCTGATCGAGTGGCTGCGCGCGCACGCCCCGCGCGCCGGACAGCTCGTCTCCGTGTGCACCGGAGCCCTGCTCCTCGCCGAGGCGGGGCAGCTCGACGGCCACCGCGTGACCACCCACTGGTCCGTCTGCGAGACCCTCGCCCGCGACTACCCGGCGGTGGAGGTGGACCCCGACCCGATCTTCGTACGCGACGGAAGACTGGCCACCTCGGCCGGTGTCACCGCCGGCATCGATCTCGCCCTCGCCCTGGTCGAGGAGGACCACGGCCGCGAAGTGGCGCTCACGGTGGCCCGCCATCTCGTCGTGTTCCTGCGGCGCCCGGGGAATCAGGCCCAGTTCAGCGCCCAGCTCACCGCCCAGACGGCCGTCCGTGAACCGCTGCGGGCCGTTCAGCACTGGATCACCGAGCACCCGGACGCCGACCTCTGCGTGGAGGCCCTCGCTGCCCGGGCCAGGCTCTCGCCCCGTCACTTCGCCCGCGCCTTCCAGGCCGAGACCGGTCTGACGCCGGGCCGGTACGTCGAGCGGGTACGCCTCGAACAGGCCCGCCGGCTCCTGGAGGACACCACCGACGGCGTCGCCGGAATCTCCCGCGCCAGCGGCTACGGCACCCCGGAAGCCATGCGCCGCGCCTTCCTCAAGGCGCTCGGTACGGCGCCCGCCGAATACCGCCGCCGCTTCCACTCCCAGCCCGCGTAATCAACCCGCCTGCAACGTAAGGAACACCATGCAGATCGCCATCGTGCTCTTCGACCGCTTCACCGCGCTCGACGCCGTGGGCCCCTACGAGATCCTCAGCCGCACCCCCGATGCCGAGACGGTGTTCGTCGCCGAACGGACCGGACCGGTACGCAACGACAGCGGGAGCCTCGCGCTCGTCGCCGACCGCACGCTCGCCGACGTCCCCGCCCCCGACGTGGTGATCGTGCCCGGCGGCCCCGGGCAGAGCGCCCAGATGGAGAACGAGACCCTGCTCGGCTGGCTGCGCACGGCCGACGCCACCAGCACCTGGACGACCTCCGTGTGCACCGGCTCGCTGCTCCTCGGCGCAGCCGGGCTGCTCGACGGCCGTCGAGCCACCTCGCACTGGCTCGCCCTCGACGTCCTCAAGGCGTACGGGGCCGAGGCGACCGGCGAGCGTGTCGTGTTCGACGGCAAGTACGTCACGGCCGCCGGAGTGTCCTCCGGCATCGACATGGGCCTCACCCTGCTCGGCCGGATCGCCGGGGACGAGCACGCCCAGGCCGTCCAGCTGCTCACCGAGTACGACCCCCAGCCGCCCTACGACGCGGGGTCCCCCGAGAAGGCCCCGGCCGCCCTGGTCGAGGAGTTCCGTACGAGCAGCCGGTTCAGCCTGCGGTAGCAGCGGCTCCCGCAGGTCCCGTGGTCCAGGTGAAGCGGGGCGTGCGGCGCTCCATGAAGGCGGCGACACCCTCCGCGGTGTCGCCGCTTCCGCGCGCCTGCTCCGACCAGTACGCGTCCCGGTCCTCGCGGCCGTCGGCGAACTCCTTCGCCGCGGCCTGGGTCAGTTGCGAGCGCGATGCCAGGACCTGCGCGAACGACCGCACCCGGCCCTCCAGCCCGCCCGCCGGCAGTACCTCGTCCACCATTCCTGTGGCGAGGGCCCGTTCCGTGCCGATCAGCTCGCCGGAGAAGAGCAGGAACTTCGCGGCGGCCGGGCCGACCAGCGAGACCAGACGCCGCGTCGAGGACGCCGGGTAGACGATCCCGAGCTTGGCCGGAGTGACGCCGAACGACGCACCTTCCTCGGCGAACCGCAGGTCACAGGCGGCCGCGAGCTGGCTGCCGCCGCCCACGCAGAACCCGCGCACGGCAGCCAGAGTGGGCCGGGGAAAGGCGGCCAGCGCCTCCTCGGCCTGTACGGCGAGCGCCTGCGGCCGGCCGCCGGGGTCCCGGAGCGAGGTGATGTCCGCGCCGGCACAGAAGGTGTCCCCGGCGCCGGTGAGTACGAGTACCCGCACCCGGCGGTCGGCAGCCAGCCGCTCCAGCAGGCCGGGCAGGTCCTGCCACATGTCCGCCGTCATGGCGTTGCGCTTGGCGGGGTTGCTGATGACGACGGTGGCGACGCCGTCCGTGACGGTGTGCTCCAGCCGCGCCTGCTCCCTGAGGTCCATGTGCCGGATGCTATCCGTACGGTCCGAACCTATGATCAAGAAGGGGTCGCGAAGCGGGCACGCACCGTGAGGAGCTGTCGATGGCCGGACCCACGACCGAGGGCAGGAAGCTCAACCGCAGTTTCGGCGGGCTCGCCCTGCTCGGCATCCTGCTGGTGATTGCCGGGCTCGTCGGCCTCGTCTACACCGGCGTGGCCACGCTCACCTCGATGATCCTTTTCGGCTGGCTCCTGCTGATCGGCGGCCTGGTCGGCCTCCTTCACGCGATCCAGGCACGCGGCACCCCGTACTTCTGGCTGGGCGTGGTCGTCGCCGCACTGAATATCGCGGCCGGAGTCGTCGTCATCCGTCACCCGCACGGCACGGCCGAGGCGCTGACCATGTTCGCCGCGCTGCTCTTCCTCACCGGGGGAGTGTTCCGGCTGGTCGGCAGTGTCGTCGTCCGGGGTCCCCAGTTCGGCTGGACGCTGCTGCAGGGTGCTTTCGGACTGCTGCTGGGGCTGCTGGTCCTCTTCGACTGGCCGCACAGCAGCCTCTATGTGCTCGGCTGCTTCTTCTCGCTCGCCCTGCTGTTCGACGGGCTGGGGCTGATCGCGATCGGGATCGGCGGCCGACGGATCGTCAGCCTGGTGACGGACCAGATGACGCCCGAAGAGGACGAGAAGTAGTCCAATCAACTGACGCTGTCATACTCACTCGGTCACATTGCATCTATAACTGACTACTTGTGGTCAGAAGCTCGGTCCGGACCAAGCTGTTCCCGACACTCATTACTCGATAGTCAGTGACGTGCGAGTCGAGAGCGGGTGCCGGTCTATGGAGAGCCGCGGGAGTGTCCCGGCCCATCCCGTGCCGTACGAGGGAGTGTGGCGATTCACCGCCCCCGCCGTCGACGTCTCGGTGCCGCAGGCCCGGCACGCGGTACGGGACCTGCTGAACCGGCAGGGCGTGCCCGTGGAGGACGACGTCCTTCAGGGCCTGCTGCTGATCGTCTCGGAACTGGTCACCAACGCCGTGAAGCACGCCGCACTGCTCTCGCCCGAGCTCGCGGTCGAGGTGGCCATCGGGGCGGAATGGATCAGGGTCTCCGTCGAGGACAACCACCCCTACCGCCCGACCGCCCTGGTGACCGACTACGCGCAGACCGGCGGCCGTGGGCTGCTGCTGGTCCGTGAGGTCACGGCGGAGGCGGGCGGCACCTGCGACGTGGAGCACACGGCGGGTGGCGGAAAGATCATCTGGGCGGCGCTGCCACTGAAGACCCAGCTCTGACCGCCCCCGCACCCGCCGGGTGGTGTCACCAGCCCGCGGACGGCCCCGTCAGCTCCCTGATCGCAGGCCGTGCGGCGTCCAGCACGGTCATGAACCACGCCGAGAACGGCGCGGCGGCGTGCTGCTTCGCGAGCTCACCGGCCGTCACGAAGGCCGTCTCACCGACCTCCTCCGGATCCGGTCGCAGCTCCTCCTGCGCCATCCCGACGAACAGGTGGTTGAACTCCTGCTCCACCAGGCCCGAGACGGGGTCCGGGTGGTTGTAGCGGACCGTGCCCGCGGCCGCGAGCAGCGAGGGCGAGATCCCGAGCTCCTCGTACGTACGCCGGGCGGCGGCCGCGAAAGGCGCCTCGCCGGGGTACGGATGACCGCAGCAGGTGTTGGACCACACGCCGGGGGAGTGGTACTTGCCGAGCGCACGGCGCTGCAGCAGCAGCCGGCCCTGTTCGTCGAAGAGGAACACGGAGAACGCCCGGTGCAACTGGCCCGGTGCCTGGTGGGCGGCGAGCTTCTCCGCGATGCCGATGGTGGTGCCGTTCTCGTCGACCAGTTCGAGCATGATCTCTTCTGCTGTGCCGTTCGACGAGTTGTGCGCCGCGGTGGCTGGTGTGGTCGGCATACCCATCCTTCGCTTTGGTTCCCGGCCTCGTGCGCCGGACCCCTCGAGTCCGGTCAAGTCTGCCGCACAAAAGCCGCTTGTCCGTACTTCGGATGCTGGCATGTCCGGCCCGCCGCACCCTGACGGTGCGGCGGGCCGGACACCGCGTCAGACCCCGAAGGCGTCCGGATACTGGATCTTGCCCATGGGCACCGGCGCGGAATCGTCGAGCAGCAGAGCCATCACGGCCTCGTCGGGAACATCGAAGCCGACCCCGATCCCGAACCGTGACGCCGGTACGAAGCCGAAGGCCGGGTAGTACTGCGGATGGCCCAGCACCAGCACGAGCGGCTCACCCCGCAGCCGAGCCGCGTCCAGCACGGCCCGCACCACCGCACGGCCCGCGCCCCGGCGCTGATGAGCCGGTGCGGTCGCCACCGGGGCCAGCGCCAGCGCCGGTGCGTCCCCGACCCGGCACCGGGTCAGGAGCGCGTATGCGGCAACGGAACCGTCCGGGGCATCGGCCACGTACGAAAGACCGGGCAGCCAGGCGCCGGGATCCAGCCGCAGGGCATCGACCAGATCGGCCTCGTCCCGCGTCGGGAACGCCGCGGCGTTGACGGCGTGCACGGCATCGCGGTCCGCAGCCGTTTCCGGACGGGTTCGCCACCGGGGATCGGCCGGGCGCAGGACATAGCCGGCGTAGCTGTACTCCGTGCCGTAGTCGCGGCGTACGGCCAGCTCCTCGGCGGTGGCCGCGAGAGCTTCTTCCATACCGGGAGCCGTGGGATCGGCGGCGGCGGCCCGTTCGGCGAGCGGGACGTAGTACTCGTCCCAGTCGCTCCCGGGCTGCACCAGCACCCCGAGCACATGGCAGCCCGCCGCGACGCAGGCAGCCGTGTTGGCCGCGACCGGGCGCAGGGAGGCGTGCCGCTCCCAGAACGCGCGGGCCCCCTCGGAAGGCGCGTCCGTGGTCCAGACGCACTCGGTGATCACCATCGAGCCGCCGGGAGCGAGAAGCCGCTGCCAGTCACGCAGCGCCGTGTCGAACCCGATGATGTACGCGGAACCCTCGGCCCAGACCAGGTCGAAGGAGCCGTCGGCGAACTCGGGTCCGCTGAGGTCCGCCATATCGGCCCGGACGGTATGGATCCGGTCACCGAGGCCCCGCGCCTCGGCGGCCTCGCGCAGTTCGTCGAGGAACGGCTGGTGCAGATCGACCGCGGTCACCTCCGCGCCCGCCTCGGCGGCGAGCAGCAGGGCGGCCCTGCCCGGACCGCAGCCCAGGTCCAGGACGCGCGGGCGGTCCGGCTGCGGGCCCGCGAGGGCGAGGAGCTGCCGGGTGGTCGCGTCGGAGCCCGGGCTCTGCCGGGGCAGGCGGTGGTGCAGTTCGAAGAAAGCGTTGAATGTGTGGTCGGTCAACGTGGGAAACCCTTGGGTGAGAGGGCTCCGGCCAACGCGGCGACGTGGAACAGCCGAGGAGCTAGCCGAGAACCCGGGAGATGAGGAAGGACCGATTGCTGCGCCGGGCAGCCGTCGTCGCGACAGTCATCAACCTCAGCTCCTTCTCTCTCACGGGCTTACGCACTCGAACGTACGCCGGAGACCCTAACACCCGGCCCCGCTCAGTGGCAGAGCCTCGCCTCGTGCTCCGCATGCCCGCTCGGCTCCAGCTGGAAGGTGCAGTGCTCCACGTCGAAGTGATGGCCGAGGCAGCCCTGCAGCTCGTGCAGGAGCTTCTCGTGACCGATCGAGTCCAGCATCTCCTGGTGCACGACCACGTGCGCGGAGAGCACCGGCATCCCGGAGGTGATCGTCCAGGCGTGCAGGTCGTGGACGTCCAGCACCCCGGGCAGGGCGGTGATGTGGGCGCGCACCTCCGCCATGTCGACGCCCTTGGGTGCCGACTCCAGGAGCACGTCGAGCGTCTCGCGCAGGAGCTTCACCGTACGGGGGACGATCATGAGGCCGATCAGCAACGAGGCGATCGGGTCGGCGGCCTGCCAGCCCGTGGCCATGATGATGCCCGCCGACACCAGCACGGTGACCGAGCCGAGGGTGTCCGCGACGACCTCCAGATAGGCACCCCGCACATTGAGGCTGTCCTTCTGTCCGCGCATCAGCAGGGACAGCGAGACGACGTTGGCGACCAGACCGACGGCGGCGAACGCGATGGCCAGACCGCCCCTGGTCCCGGCCGGAGTGACGAAACGGTCGACGGCCTCGAAGACCAGGAAGCCGCCGACGCCCAGGAGCAGCAGACAGTTGGCCAGTGCCGCGAGGATCTCCGCGCGGGCGAAGCCGAAGGTGCGGTTGGGCCCTGCGGGCCTGTTGGCGAAGTGGATCGCGAGCAGGGCCATGCCGAGACCCAGCGCGTCGGTGGCCATGTGGGCCGCGTCCGCGATCAAGGCGAGGGAGTTGGCGAGGAGTCCGCCGACGATCTCCATGACCATGACGCCGAGTGTGATCCCCAGGGCGACCCGCAGCCGGCCCTTGTACGCGGCGGCGGCCGTGCCCGTCGGGGGCGGCCCTCCGTGCGTATGCCCGTGATCGTGGCCAGCCCCCATGGGAACGCCTCCGGAACGCGTCGTACCACTCGGGCGCCGACCGCCCGATGTGGCCAGTGAACTACGGGCGGGGGGTACCGGGCAACACGGCACTGAACACCGTTGTCATGTGCTCTGACCTGCGGAAACGTTCGCAGGTCAGAGCGTCGGCAAGATGGCGCTGGTCACTCCGCGCGGGCCTCGGGGTGGCGTAGGCACCAGCCCTCCCAGGCGGACTCGACCATCTCGCGCACTCCGCGCCGGGCCGTCCAGCCCAGTTCCTCGGTCATCCGGGCAGCCGACGCGACGGCCCTGGCCGCGTCGCCGGGCCTGCGCGGTTCGATCACGGGTTCCGCGGGCAGTCCGGTGATCTCGCCCACCAGATCGGCGAGCTCACGCACCGAGACGCCTTCACCGCGGCCGATGTTCACGGTCAGATCTCCGCCGAAGTCCTGCTCCGCCAGCTTCCGGGCCACCGCGAGGTGCGCGTCGGCGAGGTCGGCGACGTGGATGTAGTCGCGGACGCAGGTGCCGTCGGGCGTCGGGTAGTCGTCACCGAAGATCCGAGGCGCCTCGCCGCGCGTCAGCCGGTCGAAGATCATGGGCACGACGTTGTAGACGCCCGTGTCGGACAGCTCGGGCTCCGCGGCCCCGGCCACGTTGAAGTAGCGCAGACAGGCGGTCGAGATCGAGTGCGCCCGTCCTGTCGCCCGCACCAGCCACTCCCCGGCGAGCTTGGTCTCGCCGTAGGGGTTGATCGGGGCGCACGGAGTCTCCTCGGTGATGAGCTCCGTATCCGGAACGCCGTACACCGCGGCCGACGAGGAGAAGAGGAATCGCTGCACACCGGCTGCGGCCACCGCCTCCAGCAGCACGGTGAGCCCGGTCACGTTCTCCCGGTAGTAGAGAAGCGGCTTCTCGACGGACTCGCCGACCTGCTTCTTCGCCGCGAGATGCACCACGCCCGTCACCGCGTGCTCGGCCAGTACCCGGTCGAGCAGCGCACGGTCGGAGGCCGAGCCGCGCACCAGAGGAACGTCCGCGGGCAGGCGCCCCTCGATACCCGTCGAGATGTCGTCGAGCACGACGACCCTTTCGCCGGCTCCCGTCATGGCCTTCGCCACATGTGCTCCGATGTAACCGGCCCCGCCTGTGATCAACCACGTCATGCGTGTCAGCTTATGCGCTGAACCTGCGCGGTTTGTGGGCCGAGGTGTTGATCGACGATGATGATCGCGAACGGCGCCGCATGATGGCCGGTTCGCCCGAACGGAGCACAAACGGGCGGTGAACTCGGTCTTCCGTTCATCCGATAGCCTCAGCCGACGTGCCGCCGGCCCGCCCGAGGGCCGCACTGTCGCGCGCCGTTCCCGTGAGCACCCAAGGAGTGAGTTCGTCTGTCGATCGCCATCCTCACCGGTGCGCCGGTACCCGGATCGTCGCTCGAGGACGATCTGCGGTCACTCGGCTTTGACGTACAGGCAGCCGCCGACGCCACCGAGGCCGCGGAGCTGCTCGCCGCGGTCCCTGCGAGCCGGCGCGTCGCGCTCGTGGATCCCCGCTTCGTCGGTCACGTCCATGCCCTCAGGCTCGGGCTGACCGACCCCCGCTTCGCCGCCGCGACCGTGCCCGGAGCGCTCACCGCGCAGCCCGAGGCACGGGCCGCCCTGCTCCGCGCCCTGCGCAGGGCCGTGGCAGCCGTCGGCACGGGAAGCCCCGTCGCGCCCCCCGGTGCCGAGCCCGTCGCCGAGGACCGCACGGTGCCCGGCCGGCTCGCCGTGGCACTGGACGCCGAGGGCACCGCCGTGCAGCGCCCCGAGCTCGGCTCGCTGACCGCCGCGGTACCCACCGGCCCCGAGGAGCGCGGTGCCGCACAGGCCGCCGTCGACGCCGTCGACGACGAGGCCGTACGGCTTCGCAGCGCCGTGAAGGCCCACGACGGCTTCTTCACCACGTTCTTCATCAGCCCGTACTCGCGCTACATCGCCCGCTGGTGCGCCCGCCGCGGCCTCACCCCGAACCAGGTCACCACCGCCTCGCTGATCACCGCCCTGATCGCGGCCGGCAGCGCGGCGACCGGCACCCGTGGCGGCTATGTCGCGGCCGGAGTGCTGCTGCTCCTCTCCTTCGTCCTGGACTGCACCGACGGGCAGCTCGCCCGCTACTCGCTGCAGTACTCGACGATGGGCGCCTGGCTGGACGCCACCTTCGACCGGGCCAAGGAGTACGCGTACTACGCGGGCCTCGCCCTGGGGGCCGCCCGCGGCGGCGACGACGTGTGGGTCCTCGCACTCGGCGCGATGGTGCTCCAGGCCTGCCGCCATGTCGTCGACTTCTCGTTCAACGAGGCCAACCACGACGCGGTCTCCAACACGAGCCCCACCGCCGCGCTCTCCGACAGGCTCGACAGCGTCGGCTGGACGGTCTGGCTGCGCCGGATGATAGTCCTGCCCATCGGCGAACGCTGGGCCATGATCGCCGTGCTCACCGCGGTGACCACCCCCCGGATCGTCTTCTACGCCCTGCTCGTCGGATGCTCCCTGGCAGCCTGCTACACCACGGCCGGGCGACTGCTGCGCTCGCTGACCCGCCAGGCGCAGCGCACCGACCGCGCCGCCGTGGCGCTGGCCGACCTCGCCGACTCGGGACCGCTCGCGCAGGCCGTGGCCGGGGCGGTCCGCCGCCCGGGCGGCGGCTTCACGGCCCCGCTGCTGGCGCTCGCCGGAGCACTGGTGATCGTTGCCGCCGCACTGTTCGCTCCCTACGGCAGCTCGCTGACCGTGGGCGCCGCCGTGGTGTACGCGGTCGTCTCCGGTCTCGCGGTCTCGCGGCCGCTCAAGGGTGCGCTCGACTGGCTCGTACCCCCGGTCTTCCGGGCCGCGGAGTACTGCACGGTTCTGGTGCTGGCGGCCCGCAGTGATGTGCCGCACGCGGTTCCCGCAGCATTCGGTCTCGTTTCGGCCGTCGCCTACCATCACTACGACACGGTGTACCGCATCCGAGGCGGTACCGGCGCACCGCCCCGGTGGCTGGTGCGCACCATCGGCGGGCACGAGGGCCGGACCCTGGTCGTGGCCGTACTCGCCGCCGTACTGATCCGGAGTTCAGGTTTCACCACGGCCCTGACCGCGCTCGCGGCAGCCGTGGCTCTGGTGGTGCTCGTGGAGTCCATCCGCTTCTGGGTGTCCTCCTCGGCCCCCGCTGTACACGACGAAGGAGAACTCGCATGATCGGCCTCGTACTGGCTGCCGGTGCAGGACGACGTCTGCGTCCTTACACGGACACGCTGCCCAAGGCACTGGTGCCCGTGGACGGCGAGAAGACGGTCCTGGACCTGACGCTGGCCAACTTCGCCGAGGTCGGACTCACCGAGGTCGCGATCGTCGTCGGCTACCGCAAGGAAGCCGTCTACGCCCGCAAGGCCGAGTTCGAGGCGACGTACGGCGTGACGCTGACGCTCATCGACAACGACAAGGCCGAGGAGTGGAACAACGCCTACTCCCTGTGGTGCGCCCGTGAGGTCCTGAAGAAGGGCGTCATCCTCGCCAACGGCGACACCGTGCACCCGGTCTCCGTCGAAAAGACCCTCCTCGATGCCCGTGGCAAGGGCCAGAAGATCATCCTCGCCCTCGACACGGTGAAGAACCTCGCCGACGAGGAGATGAAGGTCATCACGGACGGCGAGAAGGGTGTGCAGCGGATCACCAAGCTGATGGACCCGGCCACCGCGACCGGCGAGTACATCGGCGTCACGCTGATCGAGCCCGAGGCCGCCGAGGAGCTCGCCGACGCGCTGAGGACCACCTTCGAGCGCGACCCCGACCTCTACTACGAGGACGGCTACCAGGAGCTCGTGAACCGCGGCTTCACCGTCGACGTGGCCCCCATCGGCGAGGTCACCTGGGTCGAGATCGACAACCACGACGACCTCGCCCGCGGCAGGGAGATCGCGTGCCGGTACTGACCCGCCTCATCCCGTCCCCGGTCGTCGTCGACATCCGGCGCGGCGCCATGGACGATCTGGCCGGTCTCCTTGCCGACCAGCGGATCTCCGCGTCGGGCAAGCTCGCCATCGCGATCAGCGAAGGTTCCGGGCGCGCCCTGCGCGAGCGGCTCGCTCCGGTGCTGCCCGGGGCCGACTGGTACCCGGTCACCGACGGCACGATCGACTCCGCGGTGAAGCTCGCCGACGGCATCAAGGGCAACCGCTACGACGCCGTCGTCGGCCTCGGCGGCGGCAAGATCATCGACGTGGCGAAGTACGCCGCGGCGCGGGTCGGCATGCCCATGGTCGCCGTCGCGACGAACCTGTCCCACGACGGGCTCTGCTCCCCGGTCGCGACCCTGGACAACGACAACGGGCGCGGCTCCTACGGGGTCCCCACCCCGATCGCGGTGGTCATCGACCTCGATGTGATCCGTGAGGCCCCGGCACGCTATGTGCGCTCGGGCATCGGGGACGCGGTCTCCAACATCTCCTGCGTCGCCGACTGGGAGCTCGCCCACGAGATCCAGGGCGAGGAGATCGACGGACTCGCGGCCGCAATGGCCCGCCAGGCCGGCGAGGCCGTGCTCCGTCACCCCGGCACGGTCGGCGACGACGCCTTCCTCAAGGTGCTGGCCGAGGGCCTCGTCCTGACCGGCATCTCGATGTCGGTCGCCGGTGACTCCCGGCCCGCCTCGGGCGCCTGCCACGAGATCAACCACGCCTTCGACCTGCTGTACCCGAAGCGCGCGGCAAGCCACGGCGAGCAGGTCGGCCTCGGCGCCTGCTTCGCCATGCACCTGCGCGGCGCGCGCGAGGAGTCGCTCCACATGGCGTCCGTACTGAGGCGCCACGGGCTGCCGGTGCTGCCCGGCGACATCGGCTTCACCGCCGACGAGTTCGTGCGGGCCGTCGAGTACGCCCCGCAGACGCGCCCGGGACGCTTCACGATCCTGGAACACCTCAACCTGTCCACCGACCAGATCAGGGACGCGTACGCCGACTATGCAAAAGCCATCCATAGCTGAACTCCGTCCGGTCGTGCACCCCCCGGGCGTGAAGGACCGGCGCAGTGGCGAGCACTGGGCGGGGCGGCTGTACATGCGCGAGATCTCGCTGCGCATCACCCGGCGCCTGGTGACCACCAAGGTCACGCCCAACCAGCTGACCTACGTGATGACCGTCGCCGGTGTGCTCGCGGCGCCCGCCCTGCTGGTCCCGGGTATCCCGGGTGCCCTGCTCGGGGTCCTCGCGGTCCAGCTCTACCTGCTGTTCGACTGTGTCGACGGCGAGGTGGCCCGGTGGAAGAAGCAGTTCTCGCTGGGCGGGGTCTACCTGGACCGGGTGGCCGCCTATCTGTGCGACGCGGCGGTGCTGGTGGGCTTCGGCCTGCGTGCTGCCGACCTGTGGGGCCCGGGACGCGTCGACTGGCTGTGGGCCTTCCTGGGCACGCTCGCCGCGCTGGGCGCCATCCTGATCAAGGCCGAGACCGACCTCGTCGGTGTCGCGCGCCACCAGGGCGGGCTGCCGCCCGTCAAGGAAGCCGCGTCCGAGCCGCGCTCCTCCGGCATGGCGCTCGCCCGCCGGGCCGCCGGCGCGCTCAAGTTCCACCGGCTGATCCTCGGCATCGAGGCGTCGCTGGTCATCCTGGTGGTCGCCGTCCTCGACACCGTCAGGGACGACCTCTTCTTCAGTCGCCTCGCGGTCGCCGTCCTGGCCGGCATCGCCCTTCTCCAGACCGTCCTGCACCTGGTGTCGATCCTGGCTTCCAGCAGGCTGAAGTGAGCTCCCCCATGAAACTCGGCGCAGTCATCATCACCATGGGCAACCGTCCGGACGAGCTGCGCGCCCTCCTCGACTCGGTCGCCAAGCAGGACGGCGACCGGATCGAGGTGGTCGTGGTCGGCAACGGCGCCCCGGTTCCCGACGTCCCCGCGGGCGTACGGACCGTGGAGCTGCCCGAGAACCTGGGCATTCCCGGTGGCCGCAATGTCGGCATCGAGGCGTTCGGTCCGTCCGGCGCCGACGTGGACGCACTGCTCTTCCTCGACGACGACGGGCTGCTGCCGAACACCGATACCGCCGAGCTCTGCCGGCAGGCCTTCGGGACGGATCCGAAGCTCGGCATCGTCACCTTCCGCATCGCCGATCCGGACACCGGGGTCACTCAGCGCCGGCACGTGCCGCGGCTGCGTGCCTCCGACCCGATGCGCTCGTCCCGGGTGACGACGTTCCTCGGCGGTGCGAACGCCGTACGCACCCAGGTGATCGCCGAGGTCGGCGGACTGCCGGACGAGTTCTTCTACGCGCACGAGGAGACGGATCTGGCCTGGCGGGCCCTGGACGCCGGCTGGATGATCGACTACCGCGCGGACATGGTGCTCAACCACCCCACCACCGCTCCCTCGCGGCATGCGGTCTATCACCGCATGGTGGCCCGTAACCGGGTCTGGCTCGCCCGCCGGAACCTGCCTGCGCCACTGGTGCCCGTGTACGTAGGCGTCTGGTTGCTGCTCACCCTGGTCCGCAGGCCGTCCGCACCCGCGCTCAAGGCGTGGTTCGGTGGTTTCCGGGAAGGATGGGCGAAGCCCTGCGGTCCCCGGCACCCCATGAAATGGCGTACGGTCTGGCGGCTGACCAGACTGGGCCGACCGCCTGTGATCTGAGAAGCTCTTCTCTGAGACCATGAGGCGTATTTTTCGTACGGGAACCTGTCCGCCTTGGCCGCGCCCGCGACCGGCTGCGCATTGTGAAGACGAGAGTTTCAACTTGTGAGTGAGACAACGCACGACGGTGGGGTTGCGCTGAGCACCCCGCCGTCCGCCGACGAGGGGCTGAGCGCGTCCCAGGTGGCCGCCAAGTACGGCCTGACGGTGAGCGGCGCCAGGCCCGGGCTGTTCGAATACACCCGTCAGCTCTGGGGCCGCCGTCACTTCATCCTGGCCTTCTCCAGGGCGAAACTGACCGCGCAGTACAGCCAGGCCAAGCTCGGCCAGCTGTGGCAGGTGGCCACACCCCTGCTGAACGCGATGGTCTATTTCTTGATCTTCGGACTCATCCTGGGCACCCGGAAGGGGATGAGCCAGGAGGTCTTCATCCCGTTCCTGGTGACCGGAGTCTTCGTCTTCACCTTCACCCAGAGCTCGGTCATGGCGGGGGTGCGGTCCATCTCCGGCAACCTCGGCCTGGTCCGCGCCCTGCATTTCCCCCGCGCCTCACTGCCCATCTCCTTCTCGCTCCAGCAGCTGCAGCAGCTGTTGTACTCGATGATCGTGCTGCTGGCCGTGGCGGTGGGCTTCGGCAGCTATCCGACGCTCTCCTGGCTGCTGGTCGTCCCGGCGCTGGCCATGCAGTTCCTGTTCAACACGGGCCTGGCACTGGTCATGGCCCGGCTGGGCAGCAAGACTCCCGACCTGGCGCAGCTGATGCCGTTCATCATGCGGACCTGGATGTACGCCTCGGGCGTCATGTTCTCCATCCCGGTGATGCTGGCGGGCAAGCCGCAGTGGATCGCCGATGTGCTGCAGTACAACCCCGCGGCCATCTATATGGACCTGGTCCGCTTCGCGCTCATCGACGGCTACGGCTCCGAGAACCTGCCGCAGCACGTCTGGGCCGTCGGGCTCGCCTGGTCGCTCCTGGTGGGCGTCGTGGGCTTCGTGTACTTCTGGAAGGCAGAGGAACGGTACGGCCGTGGCTGAGGAAACGTCCCAGGGGCACATCCCCACCGTCATCGCCGACGACGTGCACATCGTGTACCGGGTCAGCGGGACGGGTGGTGGCAAGGGCGGCGCCACCGCGGCGCTGAGCCGGATCATGCGCCGGGGCAAGGGCGAGCCGCGCGGTGTCCGCAAGGTGCACGCGGTGCGGGGTGTTTCCTTCACCGCCTACCGGGGCCAGGCGATCGGTCTCATCGGCACCAACGGTTCGGGCAAGTCCACCCTGCTGCGGGCCATCGCCGGACTCCTGCCCACGGAGAGCGGCAAGGTGTACACGGACGGCCAGCCGTCGTTGCTGGGAGTCAACGCCGCGCTCATGAGCGATCTGACCGGTGAGCGCAACGTCGTGCTCGGCGGACTCGCGATGGGCATGAGCCGCGAGGAGATCCACGAGCGGTACGAGGACATCGTGGACTTCTCCGGGATCAACGAGAAGGGCGACTTCATCACGCTGCCGATGCGGACGTACTCCTCGGGTATGGCGGCGCGACTGCGTTTCTCCATCGCTGCGGCCAAGAACCACGATGTGCTCATGATCGACGAGGCACTCGCCACCGGTGACCGCAAGTTCCGGGTCCGCTCCGAGGCGCGGATCCGGGAGCTGCGCAAGGAAGCGGGCACCGTCTTCCTGGTCAGCCACAACAACACCACCATCAGGGAGACCTGCGACCGGGTGCTGTGGCTGGAGAAGGGTGAGCTCCTGATGGACGGTTCCACCGACGAGGTCCTCAAGGCCTACGAGCGGGAGACCGGCAAGTAGTCCCGCAAACCCTGTGGCCCCCGCCGGAGCACAACGGCGGGGGCCGCTGCGGCGTCCGGTTCCGGAACAGCTGGACGAACAACGGCTCCCGGGTATCTCCTCCCGCCGGATGACGTCAATTGCCCTGAATTTGGGGAAGGTTGGCGGAGATCGAAGTGTTGTACAGGGGTGCGTCGCACCCCGGCGCGGCCTTGTGGGCTGTACAACGTAAGCTGTACCGGTGCTGATTCGCGGCAATGTGGGGGGATACGCCCCCTGTGCATCACCCCTGGTGAGCCCGTCGCACTCGGGAGAATGAGCGGCGTGTCCGAAAAGGGATGTTTTGGGTCGGCAGTGTAGAACGGGAGATATGACGGCAATGATGGAAGATCTCCAACTCCGACGTGGTTTCGCCGTCCCCGCGTCGGGCGGTACGCAGTGATCCGCACCCAGCAGGCGCGTACCGACGCCGCCGCAACCGGCACGCTCGACAAGGCCGCGGAAGAGAATTTCCCCGTGGCCCCCTTCTTCCTGCCCCGCGCCTGGCGCGACGACCTGATGGCGGTCTACGGCTTCGCCCGCCTCGTCGACGACATCGGTGACGGCGACCTCGCCCCCGGCGGAGCCGACGCGCGCCATCTCGGCCTCGAGCCCGGACAGGCCGAGGACCGGCTCGCCATGCTCGACGCCCTCGAGGCCGATCTGCACCGGGTCTTCGCCGGCTCGGCCGAAGTCCCGCGCCACCCCCTGCTGCGCGCACTGCGCCCCACCGTGCGAGCCTGTGCGCTCACCCCCGAACCCTTCCTCCAGCTCATCGAGGCCAACCGGCAGGACCAGAAGATCCGCCGCTACGGGACGTACGCCGAGCTCCAGGCCTACTGTGAGCTCTCCGCCAACCCCGTAGGCCGGCTGGTCCTGCAGATCACCGGCACCACGAGCCCCGAACGGATCCGCCGCTCCG
This sequence comes from Streptomyces sp. NPDC060035, assembly GCF_042736635.1. NCBI lineage: Bacteria > Bacillati > Actinomycetota > Actinomycetes > Kitasatosporales > Streptomycetaceae > Streptomyces > Streptomyces sp. NPDC060035. The sequence goes on along the minus strand of NZ_JBHWVO010000001.1, from coordinate 93,885 downwards.
ACGCCGTCTGTACCGCGCTGCAGATCGCCGAGCACCTCCAGGACGTCACCGAGGACCTCGGCCGCGACCGGATCTATCTCCCCGCCGACGACATGGCCCGTTTCCATGTCCGTGAATCAGACCTGGCCGTACCGTCCGGGGGCGCATCCCTGCGCGCCCTGGTCGCGTTCGAAGCGGAACGCGCTCATGACCTGCTGGATGAAGGCATTCCCCTGGTGGGTAGTGTCAACGGCAGGCTCAAGCTGCTGCTCGCCGGATTCGTCGCCGGAGGCCGAGCCGCCCTCGCCGCGATCTCGGCCGCCGGGTTCGACGTACTGCCCGGACCGCCCAGGCCCACCGCGCCCAGCCTGCTGCGCGAAGTGGGAGTTGTACTGCGAAGAGCGCACAGAGAGGGGTGAGCCGGACCGTGGAGGGACAGACGACGTACATGTCGGCACCGGTACAGGCCGCATACAGCTACTGCGAGGCCGTCACCGGACAGCAGGCCCGTAACTTCGCGTACGGCATCAGGCTGCTGCCGTACGACAAGCGGCAGGCCATGTCGGCGCTGTACGCCTTCTCCCGTCGGGTCGACGACATCGGCGACGGTGAGCTGGCCCCGGAGACCAAGCGGTCCCGGCTGGAGAGCACCCGCGAGCTGCTCGACCGGGTCCGCAGCGGCGCGGTCGACGAGGACGACACCGACCCGGTGGCCGTCGCGCTCGCCGACGCGGCGCGCCGGTTCCCGCTGCCGCTCGGCGGGCTCGACGAGCTCATCGACGGCGTACTCATGGATGTGCGCGGGGCGAGCTACGAGACCTGGGACGACCTCAGGACCTACTGCCGGTGTGTCGCGGGTGCGATCGGGCGGCTCAGCCTGGGCGTTTTCGGGACGGAACCGGGTGCACCGGGCGCGGACCGCGCCGCGGAGTACGCGGACACACTCGGCCTGGCACTCCAGCTCACCAACATCCTGCGCGATGTCCGCGAGGACGCGGGCAACGGGCGTACGTACCTGCCCGCGGACGATCTCGCCAAGTTCGGCTGCTCCGCCGGATTCCACCGGGCGACCCCGCCCCCCGGCTCCGACTTCGCCGGCCTGGTGCACTTCGAGGTCCGGCGCGCCAGGGCCCTGTTCGCCGAGGGCTACCGGCTGCTGCCGATGCTGGACCGGCGCAGCGGCGCCTGCGTCGCAGCCATGGCGGGCATCTACCGCCGGCTCCTCGACCGGATCGAACGCGACCCCGAGGCCGTACTGCGCGGCAGGGTCTCGCTGCCCGGGCACGAGAAGGCCTACGTCGCGGTACGCGGCCTGTCAGGTCTTGACGCCCGCTACATCTCGCGCCGGACGGCCAGGGGGCGGGTCTGATGTGTCCCGAGAGCGGTACCGGGCGGCGGGCAACCCTCCGCCTGCCCGATGCGTCCCTGACTGCGACGTTTCCGGTCCCGGTGATCCGGGCCCGGTCGGCCCGAGCCCGGCGAAAGGGGGACGCATGAGTGGCCGGAACCTGCGCTCCTCACGTGCAGTGGTCGTAGGCGGCGGCCTGGCCGGAGTCACTTCGGCCCTCCGCCTCGCCGATGCCGGGCTTGACGTGACCCTGCTCGAAGGTCGCCCCCGGCTCGGTGGGCTGGCCTTCTCCTTCCGTCGCGGCGACCTGTCCGTCGACAACGGCCAGCACGTCTACCTGCGTTGCTGCACCGGCTACCGCTGGTTCCTGGACCGGATCGACGGCGCCCATCTCGCCCCGCTCCAGGACCGCCTCGACGTGCCCGTACTGGACGTCGGAAGGCTTGCCGGGCCGCGGCTCGGGCGGCTGCGCCGAACCGGCCTTCCCGTGCCCCTGCACCTTGCCGCCGGTCTCGCCGCGTACCCGCACCTCTCGCTCGCGGAGAAGGCGGGCGTCGCGCGGGCCGCCCTGGCACTGGGCCGCCTCGACCCCGCCGACCCCGCGCTCGACGGCATCGACTTCGCGACCTGGCTCCAACGGCATGGACAGTCGCAGCGCACCATCGAGGCGCTCTGGGACCTCGTCGGCGTCGCCACGCTCAACGCGACCGCGCCGAACGCCTCCATGGCACTGGCCGCCATGGTCTTCAAGACAGGGCTGCTCTCCGAGCCCGGCGCCGCCGACATCGGCTGGGCCGCGGTCCCGCTCGGCGAGCTGCACGACACCCTGGCCCGCAAGGCGCTCGACTCGGCCGGCGTGCGGACGCAGCTGCGCACCCGGGTCGGCTCGCTCACCCGAACCGACGAGGGCCGTTGGGCCGTCGGGACGGACAGCGAGCTGATCGAGGCGGAGACCGTCGTTCTCGCCGTCCCCCAGGGCGAGGCCCACGGGCTGCTGCCCGACGGGGCGATCGACGATCCCGGGCGCCTCCTGGACATCGCCGACGCGCCGATTCTGAACGTTCACGTCGTCTACGACCGCAAGGTGCTGCGCAGGCCGTTCTTCGCAGCCCTCGGATCGCCCGTGCAATGGGTCTTCGACCGTACCGAGCAGTCGGGGCTCCAGGGCGGCGGGCAGTACCTCGCGCTGTCCCAGTCCGCGGCGCAGGGCGAGATCGACCTGCCCGTCGCCGAACTGCGCAGGCGCTACCTGCCCGAGCTGGAGCGGCTCCTTCCGGCAGCGCGCGGCGCCGGGATCCGCGACTTCTTCGTCACCCGGGAGCGCAACGCGACCTTCGCACCTGCCCCCGGGGTGGGACGCCTGAGGCCGGGCGCCGGCACCCGCGCCCAAGGCCTCCACCTGGCAGGTGCATGGACCGCCACCGGCTGGCCCGCCACGATGGAGGGCGCCGTCCGCAGTGGCTTCAGCGCCGCGGACTCCGCACTCCGGGTTCTCGGCCGGCCCCACGAACATCCGCTGCAGGAGGCGGCATGAGCAGTACCACCGGAACAAGAGGAGAGTCTGTGACCCCGGCGAATCCGGCTTTCGACACCGTGGCGGACACCACGGACGTCACCGCGCTTCTGGAGCGCGGAAGGGCCCTGTCAGCGCCGGTGCTGCGAGCTGCCGTGGACCGGCTGGCGCCGCCCATGGACACCGTCGCGGCCTACCACTTCGGCTGGATCGACGCCCAGGGCCTGCCTGCCGACGGCGACGGCGGCAAGGCCGTGCGCCCCGCGCTCGCCCTGCTGTCCGCCGAAGCGGCGGGCGCCCCGGCCGAAGCCGGGATCCCCGGCGCGGTCGCCGTCGAACTCGTGCACAACTTCTCGCTGCTGCACGACGACCTGATGGACGGTGACGAGCAGCGCCGCCACCGAGACACCGTATGGAAGGTGTACGGCCCGGCCCAGGCGATCCTGGTCGGTGACGCGCTCTTCGCGCTGGCCAACGAGGTCCTGCTGGAGCTCGGTACCGTCGAGGCGGGCCGTGCGGCCCGCCGTCTGACCACCGCCTCCCGCAAGCTCATCGACGGGCAGGCCCAGGACATCTCCTACGAGCACCGCGAACGGGTCACCGTCGAGGAGTGCCTGGAGATGGAGGGCAACAAGACGGGTGCCCTGCTCGCCTGCGCCGTCTCCATCGGTGCCGTGCTCGGCGGCGCGGACGACCGCACCGCCGACACCCTGGAGGCGTACGGCTACCACCTCGGCCTCGCCTTCCAGGCGGTCGACGACCTGCTCGGGATCTGGGGCGACCCGGATGCCACCGGAAAGCAGACGTGGAGCGATCTGCGTCAGCGCAAGAAGTCCCTGCCCGTCGTGGCCGCGCTCGCCGCGGGCGGACCGGCGTCGGAGCGACTCGGCGAGCTGCTGGCCGCCGACGCCAGGAGCAGCGACTTCGACAGCTTCTCCGAAGAGGAGTTCGCCGCGCGAGCGGCACTCATCGAGGAGGCGGGCGGTCGCGAATGGACCGCCCAGGAAGCCCGCCGTCAGCATGCGGTAGCCATCGAGGCGCTGCACGGTGTCGACATGCCGGAACGCGTGAGGGCGCAGCTCACCGCGCTCGCCGACTTCGTTGTCGTCCGAAAGAGATGATCACCATCCTCATATGAATCGCAGTCGCCGGCGGGCGCCCGAACAGGGCGCCCCCCGACCGCGGACCCACCCACACACAGGTGCAACAGCACCGAAGGGGGTGCCAGTAAGCCGCCAACCAACGGAAGACCCGGGGCGCCAAACACCGCGCCACCACCGG